>JACQWT010000428.1 GCA_016209145.1 Deltaproteobacteria bacterium
CTGCGCCGGCCCGCGCACGACCACCGCCACCCGGTGCACGTCACCCTGCGCGTCTTGCGCGCCGTGGGCCGGCTGCGGCTGCGGCCGCGCTTCGAGGTCATCCGGCGCGCCCTCGGCGCGGGAGCCGAGCGCCTCGGCATCAGGCTCGTGCACTACTCGGTGCAGGACTACCACCTGCACCTGGTTTGCGAGGCCGCGGACCGGCGGGCGCTGTGCCGCGGCGTGCAGGGGCTGAGCGTGCGCATAGCCCGTGGCCTGAACCGGCTGCTCGGCCGCCGCGGCAAGGTGTTTGCGGACCGCTACCACGCCCGGGCGCTCGGCAGCCCGCGCGAGGTCAGGCGGACGCTGGGCTACGTGCTTGGCAATCACCTGCGCCACGGCGTGGGGCGGGGCAAGCGGGTCCGGCCCGTGGGCACCGACCCGTTCTCGAGCGGGCCCTACTTCGACGGCTGGAGCCGGCCGGTGCGCGTGGGCGCGGTGTGGGATCCAGGGGGGCCGGTGGGCGTGGAGCCACGGACCTGGCTCTTGCGGGTGGGCTGGCAGCGGGCGGGTGGACCGCTTTCGCCGTGGGCTGTGCCCGGGCCGGCGCCGTAGCAGGCTGCCGGCGAGCGGCTCGCCCGGAGACGCGCCGCGCCAGGCGGCCCGCTGCTGCCGGAGCGACCTTCGCCCGCCGTGCGCGAGGCTCGTCCCTGGCGCGCCGCGTGCAGGGCTGAGGTCGAGCGGACGGCCCAGAGCGCGCACGCGGTCGGCGCGCAGGATCGAAGCAGGCGGTGCTCGTCGGGACCGGGCAGGAGCTCGTGCGGCTCGGCAAGCAGGCCCCGCGCCACGAAGAAGAGGGTGCGGGTCGACATCGGCCGCCGGCCGTACTCGAGATCCTGGTAGAACTTGAGGTCGAGTTGGCAGTGCTCGGCGGCCTGCTCCTGGGTCCAGCCTTGGGCCTTGCGGCGGCCGGCGACGCGTGCCCCGATCGCACGGAGCCACCGCCTGTAGTCGCCCTGCTCCTCGGGCCGCCGCCGCATGCGCTCATGGCGACGCGACACCCGCTGCGGCGCAACCGACGAAACAGTCGGTCAAGTCCAAGTTGTCCCCGATCGAGCGACGCGGTACGATTGGCTCGTGTCGTTGTTTGGACCGGAGGCGCCGATCGATCTCCCGCTCGAGGAGCGCTTTGGGCTCGTCTCCGCGTTGCGGCGGGCGCTCTTGGCGGAGCCGTGCGTACGCGTCGCGTTCCTGCACGGCTCGTTCGCGCGGGGTGAGCCGTTCCGCGACCTGGATGTCGGCGTGCAGCTCGACGAGCCTTTCCGGATCCTCGCCGTGGGAGGGCTCGCGCACAGACTCTGGGCTGCGATCGGCCGTCCGGGGTTCGACGTCGACGTTGTGCCGCTCAACGACGCGCCGGCTGCCTTCCGGTGGGAGGTTGCCCAGGGCGGCCAGGTGCTGCGCGAGCGTCGGCCCGGCGACGCAGCCGATTTCGCCGTGCGGGCGCTCTCCGAGCGAATCGACTTCAACGAAGCACGGCGGGTGATCGAGGCCGAAGCCAGGGTTGCCCCATGAGCCCGTCACGCGAGGCGCGTCGTCGTGCTGGCCAGGATGCGCTCGCCGACATCGGTCGCTACCGGCAGACCGTGCCGCTCGCGCGGCTGCTGGCCGACCGGGACGAGCAGCGCAAGGTGCTGCACGCCTTGCTCGTCGCGGTGCAGGCGTGCGTGGACGAGGCGCTGGCCGAGTGCCGCGCGCGCGGTCTCTCCGGCGGCAGCACCTACCGCGGCGCCTTCGAGGCGCTCGGCCAAGCAGGTGCCATTCCGGCGCAGTGGTTGCCGGGTCTCCTGGAGTGGGCGTCCTTTCGGAACGTTCTGGCGCACTTCTACCCCGTGCTCGATCTACGGCGGGTCCACGGCGCGCTCTCCGAAACCGAGGTCCTGGAGCGGTTCCTCGCCTGGTGCAGCCGGGACACGCCCACGTAGCGCGGCTTGCGCCTGGCTAGCCGGCCGGCCTGCAGCTGCGGCGCCAGGGGCAAGGGCGTCGGCCGGTAACCGTTCACGCATTCCAACACCCGGCTCGTCAGGCGGCCGCGAGCGCGCGGCGGGACTGGCTAGGAGTGTGTCGGAGAAAGCGTGCTCGAAATGGTCCAAGTTATCGAAATCGCTCACTTTACTCTGACGCTGGAACCTAATAATTCCGCGCACTTAGTTTTTTCTCCGACAGACTCCTAGCGGAGCAGCGCTCCGGAGGCCCGGGCCGCACCTAATAATTCCGCGCACTTAGTTTTTTCTCCGACAGACTCCTAGCGGAGCAGCGCTCCGGAGGCCCGGGCCGCAGCGTACTCCTGTACGTGAGGACCCGGGCCGAGGACGTAAGTCCGTCCCTTCGGGACGGGGTTGGGGTCCCGACGCGCCCTTCGGGCGCATCACCCCTGCCCCGCGATCGCGGCCGACTCGGCGAGCCGTCGTTGCTAGCGCCGCAATGCGTGAACGCATACGTCGGCTGTTGCAGGGCTAGTCGCCTCCGGAGCAGCCCCACAGCCCACAGGTCCGCCACAGCCCGAGCCCGCTCGCGGCGCCGTTACTTCAACGCCTCCACCTTGCCGCCGGCGAAGTCGCGACCGTAGCGGATGGCCCGCCACGCCTCCTCGGGCAGGAGCCACTGGCCGTCGACCGCGAGCGAGGCCACCTCTTGGCCGACGCCGATGCCCAGCATGAAGCCCTGGCCGCACATGCCCACGGCCACCGTGAGGCCGGGCACCTCGGGCACGTTGCCGACGATCGGCACGCCGTCCGGGGTCATCGGGTACAGCCCCCGCCAGACGCGCCGCACGAGCAGGTGCCGCGTTCGCGGCACCAGCTCGATCATCCGGCCGGCCAGAATGGGCAGGAACTCGGCCAGGCTCTCGCGGCTCGTGCCGCGAAAGAGCTGCCTCGGGGTGTAGCAGAAGATGATCTGGCCCTCGTGGTTCTGCCCGAAGTAGAAGTTGGCTGTCTTGCCCTCCGGCCCCGGCCGCAGATCCACGACGAGCGGCCCCAGGAAGGGTGCGACCGGGGCCGTGATCCCCGCCTCGTGGCTGTCGGGCACGACGGGCAAGCCGATGCCCAGCAGCCTGCCGTCCTCGGCCGCGTCCGCGCCCGTGGCCACGACAACGCGCGCGGCGTGGTACGTGCCCTTGTCCGTGCGCACGCCGGCGACCGCGGCGCCGTCGCGCAGGTACTGGGTCACGCGCTCGCCCACGCGGAGCTCGGCGCCGCGGCGCGCGGCGTGGCGCATCAGCACGACCGCCAGAAGCAGCGGCGAGACCTGGCCGTCGCCGGGCGAGTACGTTCCGCCGCGCAGCCCCTCGCGCCGGATGCCCGGCACGATCCGGGCGATGGTCTCGGCATCGACCCAGTCGTTGACCAGCCCGAAGCGGCGCTGGATGGGCAACAGGCCCTGCAGCGCCTTCTCGTGCGCTTCCGTGTACACCGGGAAGCAGTAGCCGCCCGGCTTCCAGCCGATCTCGTCGCCGTGGCGCTCCTTCCAAGAGCGCATCACCTCCAGCGAACGCGAGCAGAGCAGGATCTTGGCCGGATCGGAGTGGGTGGCGCGCACGCCGCCAATCGCGGCCTTGTTCTCGCCCTGTCCCACGGCCGGTCGCCGATCGATGACGAGCACCCGCAGGCCGCGCTCGGCGAGGTAGTAGGCCGAGGGCACGCCGACGGAGCCGGCGCCGACCACGATGGCGTCGTAGGTGGCAGCCCTGCTACTCATGGCCGGGCTCCCCTCGCGCGAAGGCGCCCAGAGCCGTCTCGGCCACGAGCGGGCGGGTCGTGCCCGGCGTGATCTCGTCCGGATCCACGCCCTCGTCGCGGTAGATGCGGCGCACGAGCTCGGTGCAGGTCTTGCCGCCGCAGCCCCCCATGCCGGCGCGCACCAGCGCCTTCAACTGGTTCAGATCGCGCACGCCCTGGCGGATCTCGTGGGCGATGGTGCTGCGGCGCACCCGCTCGCAGCGGCAGACGACGGGATCGGCTTCGGCGTCCGAGGCGCCGGCCTCGATCGGTGGCGATGGCCCGCGCACGGTGAAGCCCGCCACGCGGAGCTTGTCCGCAGCGGGCACCTCCAGCATCACGAGCAGGCGCCGGTCCTGGTCCTCCCGCTGGCGCACGGCCACGACGTTTCCGGCGCCCACCGGGTTGCCCTCGATGTCCACCGTGGGCACCTCGCCGCCCGCCGGGATGCGTTCCAGCGGAAGCTCGAAGGGCAGCATGAGCAGGGCCTTCTCGCCGCTCGGATCGTAGTCGTTGTGCACGAGGTTGATGGCCAGGCCCGGGCAGGCGAGCACGCAGCGGCCGCAGCCGAGGCAGGTACCCGAGAAGCGCGGCAGGCCCATGATGGAGCCCTCGATCGCGATGAGCCGCTCGGGGCAGGCGGCGACGCAGGGATCGCAGGGGATCTCCTGCACGCAGCGGATCACGGGGAAGACGGCCTGCGGCCGGTCCTGGGCCTCGAAGGGAACGATCCTGCCCGGCCGGGAGCGCAGCAGGGCGGCCGTGGCCGGCCAGTCCTCGGGGATGTCCACCGGCACCCCGAGGTCCCGTGCGATCTGCCGGCCCACGGCCCGGCCGCTGAAGATGGCCGCGCTCGCCTCGGCGATCTCGGCCGTGTCGCCCGCGGCGTACGTAGCAAGGCCCAGCTCTTGCGCCTTGTGCCAGAGCTCGTCGCAGGGGTTGAGGCCCACGGCGATGAGCAGCGTATCGACCTCGAACGAGCGCTCGGTGCCGGCAATGGGCCGGAAGCGCTCGTCGACTGCGGCGATGGTGACGCGGCCGAGTTGCTCGCCGTCCGGGCCCGGCTCGGCGCGTGCGACAGTGTGCGAGGTCCACACGGGCACGCCGAGGCGCTTGATCTTGTCGGCGTGTACCCTGTAGCCGCCTACCTGGGGGAGCGCCTCGACCAGGCCCACCACGTCGATGCCGGCCTGCAAGGCGTGGTAGGCCCCGATGAGCCCCACGTTGCCGCCGCCCAGCACGAAGAGCCGGCGCGCGGCGCGCACGAGGTCGCGGTTGACTAGCGTCTGGAACGCGCCGGCCCCGTAGACGCCGGGCAGGTCGCAGCCGGGGAAGGCCAGGCTCTTCTCGCGCGCGCCCAGGGCGACGAGCAGGGCGCGGGCCCGAGCGAGGCGGTAGCCGCCGTCCTTGACGATGCCCACCTTGCCGTCGGCGAACACGCCTACGGCAGCGGCGTCGAGCCACACCTCGACCGAGGCGAGCTGCGCGATCTCGGCCGCCAGGATGCGGGCGATGTCGATGCCGCGCGTGCCCGCCCAGCAGCCCTGCACCGAGCCGAAGAACTGGTGGGTCTGCAGGGTGAGCTTGCCGCCCAACTGCGGCTTGTCGTCGACCACGAGCACGCGCACGCCCAGGCGCCCGAGCTCCACCGCCGCGCACAGGCCGGCGGGCCCGCCGCCCAGCACGAGCACCTCGGTCTCGTGCTCGCCCGGCCGGCCGAGCACGGCCGCTGCGTCGTCCGCGGGCAAGGGCGGCCGGCCGTCGCAGCTTGCGACGACCATGCCGGCGCGCACGGCCGTCATGCACGACTTCAGGGGCCGGCCGCCCACGAGCACGGTGCACTGCGAGCACTGGCCGTTGACGCAGAAGATCCCCTGGGCGCCGCGGTCGCGATGATGGTGACCGAAGACCTTGATGCCGGCCGCGTACAGGGCCGAGCTCACCATCTCGCCGGGCCGGGCCAACAGAGGCATGCCGTCGAACGTGAACGGCACCGACGCCGGCTCGAGCGGCGCCAGGATGGGGTGGCGCCCGATGCGCTGCTGCCGGGTCAAGGCGCCACCTCCTCGTCGGTGAGCGCCGGGCAGATGGCAAGGTACGCCAGCTCGTGCGCCAGCACCGGCCGGATGCGAGATCGGCGCCAGGAGCCGTGCCGGCACACCAGGGCCCAGCGCGCGAGCGCGGCCGTGCCCGAGACGAGGAGCGCACGTGCTCCGGCACGCTCGGCGCGTTCCAGGCGCTCCTGCGCCGCCAGCCGCTCCGCCGGCCCGAGCGCGAAGCAGGCCGGGAGCGGATCCGGGCCCACGTCCACGGGCTCGTGGCCGAGCGCTGCCACTAGCTCGCCCGCTGCGGCGGAGCCGTCGCAGGCCACCGGCGTCGGCTCCGGCGGCCGGGGGAGCTCGCCGCCACGGGCGCGCAGCAGCGCGTCCAGGCCGCTCGGCTCGATCCCGGCGGCCACGAGGGGCGCGCCGTCCCCGGCCGAGAGCGCGTAGCGTGCCGGCGCCGCGCGCCAGGCCGCGGCTTGCTGTGCGCCGATGAAGCCGCAGCCACCGATCGCGAGGCCGGCCGGGCGGGGATCGAGGCGCGCCAGCACGGCGAGCGCCGCCGCGAGCAGGGGGCCGAAGCGCACGGGGTGCCACAGGTCGGCGCCGAGCAGATCGAGCCACGGAGCCAGCCCGGCATAGAGCCAGGGCTCTCCCGCGGCGGCCGTCGCGAGCCCGTGCTCCTGGCACCACAGGGCGGCCTGGCCGGGGGAGGCGGACGAGCCCTGCTCGCTCCAACTGCGCAGCAGCGCGAGCGCGCCGTGGAGGCCCTCGCGCTCGCCGAGCCCGCCGGGTTCCGGCAAGCAGGCATGCCCGCCGCCGCGCTCCTCGATCTCGGCGAGGAAGCGCTGGACGGCACGGCGTGGGCCGCCGGGGCCCGGCTCGGGCTCGGCAAACCGGATCCGCGTTCCGCCCGCGCCGGCGAGCGCGGCCGCCCGCTCCGCCTGCCCGGCTCGCCTGCCGGCCCAGTGCTCGGCCTTGCCCTGGCGGCACGTGGCGGCGTGGCGCCCGAGCACGAGCACGCCGCGGTCGCCGGCGCCGAGGCGGGCGAGCAAGAGCGGAGCGCTCGCGCGCGCCGTGCAGGGTAGCTCGACCGCGCGCACGCCGGGCGGCAGCGCGGCGTCGTGCAGGCCCGCGCGGGCGCAGGCGAAGACCGTGACGGCGCCCGGCGCGCCGGCGCCCGCCGGGCCGGAGCTCGCGCCCGCGAGCGCGCTCCAGCCATGGCCCGACTGGTCGATCGCGCCGCTCGGGCAGGCGCCCACGCAGGCCCCGCAGCCCCGGCATTGCTCGGCCGGGATCGCGGCCGCGGGCGCCGCGTCGCGGCGCAGCCGCACGCGCGCCACGCCGAAAGGACACGCCTCTTCGCACGAGCCGCAGCCGACGCAGCGGGCCTCGTCCACCGCGCACGCGGCGGCCGGGAACGCGCGCTGCCAGATCTCGTAGCCGGCGCCGGAGCGCGCTGCCGGGATGTTACCCGTGGGGCAGATCTGAGCGCAGGCGCCGCAGCCGACGCAAGCCTCGGGGGGCTCGCCCCGCAGCGTGCCGACCCGCTTGCCGGCGCCGCGGCCTACGGTGCCGATGGCGGTCGTGGCGTAGCTGTCGCACACCCGCACGCACAGCCCGCACATGATGCAGTTGTCCGCCTCGCGCTCGACCCGCAGCCCCTCGGTGTCGGCACCGTAGCGCCGCGCCAGGCCCGCGACGAGCTCGGAGCCGGGGCAGCGTGCGGCGAGCAGCCCGAGCACCTGGCGCTGGGCCTCGCGCACGCGCGGGCTGTCGCTGAGGACTTGCAGGCCCGGGGCGACGGGGTACAGACAGGCCGTCATCAGGCCGCTCCAGCCCTTCCAGTCCGGGTGCGTCACTTCCACCAGGCACAAGCGGCAAGCGCCCGCCGGCTCGAGCGAGCCGTGGGCGCAAAGTGCCGGGATCTCGATGCCCGCGCCGCGCGCCGCGGCGAGCAGGAAGCTCCCGGCGGGCGCATGCACCGCGCGGCCGTCGATGGTCAGGGCCACGCTCTCGCCGCCAGCCTGCGCCTCGGTCACGGTGCACCTTCTCGGACGACTCGGACCGCCCCGAAACCTAGCACCATACCATGCGCCGGCTGCGTCTGCGGCTCAAGGGGGAAACCAATACGCCTGCGCGAACGGGGCCCCAACCCCGTTCGCCCTGACCGGCAAGTCCTTGCCGGAACCGCATACTACCACCGCGCGCAGCATGCTCGACTCGTGCCGGCCATGTCTGGTTTTGCTTGCGCCTGGCTCGCCATGCGGTAACGTCGGCTCGTTTCCGGAGGAAGTGCTCGTGACGGAGCGGCTGGGATCGTTGCGCCCTAGCTGGCGAGTGTGGAGCCCTTTTGAATCCGGCTAGAGGTGCGAAGTGAAGAACATCTACGTTGGTAACCTCCCGTTCAGCACCGCCGATCAGGATCTCAAGACCCTGTTCGAGCAGTACGGCGCCGTGCAGCGCGCCAGCGTGGTGACCGACCGGGACACGGGCCGCTCGCGTGGCTTCGGCTTCGTCGAGATGGCGAACGACACCGAGGGCGATGCCGCCATCCAGGCGCTCGACGGCACCGAGATGGAAGGACGCGCCCTGCGCGTCAATGAGGCCCGGCCGCGTGCCGGCCGTCCCGGTGGCGGTGGTGGCGGCGGCGGTGGTGGCGGCGGCGGCGGCGGTGGCGGTGGGCCCCGCGGCGGTGGACGGCGGCGGGACCGGTAGCGCCGGTAGCGCCCGCTGCTACTGCTCCGCCATGAACGGGTAGCGGTACTCGGTCGGCGGCACGAAGTTCTCCTTGACGGTGCGCGGGGAGACCCAGCGCACCAGATTGAGCACGCTGCCCGCCTTGTCGTTCGTGCCCGAGGCGCGGGCCCCGCCAAAGGGCTGCTGGCCGACCACGGCGCCGGTGGGCTTGTCGTTGATGTAGAAGTTGCCCGCCGCGTGCCGCAGTCGGTCCATCGCCTGGACGATGGCCGCGCGGTCGCGCGCCAGCACGGCGCCCGTCAGGGCGTAGGGGGAGGTGCGGTCGCAGAGCTCCAGCGTGCTCTCGTACTCGCCGTCCGGGTAGACGAAGAGCGTCAGGACCGGCCCGAAGATCTCCTCCTGCATGAGCTTGAAGTCGGGGCGCTTGGCCCGGACCAGGGTCGGCGCGATGAAGTAGCCGCGCGAGTCGTCGCACTCGCCGCCCGCCAGGATCTCGGCGTCGGCCGAGCCTTTGGCGTAGTCGATGTAGCCCTTGATGTCGGCGAAGGCGTGACGATCGATGACCGCGGCCATGAAGTTGCGAAAGTCCGTGGGATCGCCCATGGCGATCGACCGGATCTGCTCCACGAGCCGGTCCTTGACCGCCGCGTATAGGGACTCCGGAAGGTACATGCGCGAAGCAGCCGAGCACTTCTGGCCCTGGAGCTCGT
The DNA here is from genome assembly GCA_016209145.1 of Deltaproteobacteria bacterium. Lineage (GTDB taxonomy): Bacteria > Myxococcota_A > Polyangia > Polyangiales > Polyangiaceae > JACQWT01. Next base: position 9,211 of record JACQWT010000428.1, read on the forward strand.
AGGCGCCGCGCACGGCAGCAGTCACGAGGGCGTCCGGATCGGCCGACACGTGCGCGAAGATGAAGTCCTTGCCGCCGGTCTCGCCCACGATCCGGGGGTAGCTACGGTAGCTCTTGATGTTCTCGCCGACTATTGCCCACATGCGCTGGAAGACGTCGGTGCTGCCGGTGAAGTGCACGCCGGCAAGGTTCGGGTGGCGCAGCGCAGGATCGCCGACCGCCCCGCCCGGCCCGGGCACCATGTTGATCACGCCCGGCGGCAAGCCCGCCTCCTCGAGCAGCTTCATCACGAAGTAGGCCGAGTAGACGGCGCTCGATGCGGGCTTCCAGATGACGGTGTTGCCCATCATGGCCGGCGCCGTGGGCAGGTTGCCGGCGATGGAGGTGAAGTTGAACGGCGTCACGGCGAGCACGAATCCCTCGAGCGGCCGGTGGTCGACGTAGTTCCACATGCCCCAGCCCGAGCCCGGCTGCTCCGCGTAGACCTGGCAGGCGTAGTGGGGGTTGAAGCGGTAGAAGTCGATGAGCTCGCAGGCCGCGTCGATCTCGGCCTGGTGGGCGGTCTTGCTCTGGCCGAGCATCGTGGCGGCGTTGAGGATGGGCCGGTACTTGGTGGCGAGCAGATCCGCCGCCTTCAGGAACACGGCGAGACGGGCCTCCCAGGGCATGCTCGACCAGGCCGGGTAGGCGGCGGCTGCGGCCGTCGCCGCCTGTGCGACCTCCGCCGTGCCGGCCTGGTGATAGCGGGCGAGCACGTGGCGGTGGTCGTGCGGGCAGAGGCACTGGCCCAGCTTGCCGGTGGTTACCGACCGGCCGCCGATGATGATCGGGATCTCGATTGGCTCGCCCAACATCCGGCCGAGCTGTGCCTTGAGCTCCTTCTTCTCCGGCGACCCGGGCCGGTACTCCTTGACGGGCTCGTTCGATGGCTTGGGAACGGTGAGAATGGCGCTTGTCATGGCAACCTCGCTTGTGATTGTTGGCAGTATGGGAACGGAGCAGCCCTGCCGCTCAGGATGCGAGCACCCGGCGTACGCGCTCCAGGGCCCAGTCGATGTCCTCGGGGCCGATGACGAGCGGCGGGGCGAACCGGACCACGTCCTGGTGTGTTTCCTTGCACAGCAGGCCCTCGCTCATGAGCGACTCGCAGAAGCGGCGGGCGCCACCGGCCTGGGGCACCAGCTCGACGCCGACGAGCAGGCCGCGGCCGCGCACTTCCTTGACGTGCGGGCTGTGCAGGGCGCGAAGCCCCGCCATGAGCTGCGCGCCGCGTTCCGCGGCCCGCTGCGCGAGCCGCTCCTCGACCAGCACCTGAAGCGCACGCCGCGCTACGGCGCAGGCGAGCGGGTTTCCGCCGAAGGTGCTGCCGTGCTCACCCGGCCGGAACACGCCGAGCACCGCGGCGCTTCCCACCACGGCGGAGATGGGCAAGAGCCCGCCCCCCAACGCCTTGCCGAGCACCACGAGATCGGGCTTGATGCCCTCGTGGTCGCAGCAGAGCAGGCGACCGGTGCGGCCCAGGCCCGTCTGGATCTCGTCCGCCACGAGCAGCACGCCGCGCGCGGAGCAGATCTCGCGGGCGCGGCGCAGGAAGCCCTCCGGCGGCACGCGCACGCCGGACTCGCCCTGGATCGGCTCGACCAGGAAGGCGACGGTGTGCGGGCCGATGGCGCGGGCGAGCGCTTCGGCGTCGCCGTAGGGGATGAGGCGGAAGCCCGGCGTGAAGGGGCCGAAGCCGTCGCGGTAGGCAGGCTCGCTGGAGAAGGAGACGATCGTGACGGTGCGGCCGTGGAAGTTGTCGGTGCAGGCGATGATCTCGGCCTGCCCGTCGGGCACGCCGCGTTCTCGGTAGCCCCAGGCGCGTGCCGCCTTGATGGCCGTCTCGACCGCCTCGGCCCCCGTGTTCATGGGCAGGGCCATCTCGTGGCCCGTCAGCTCGCACAGCTCCTTGAGGAAGGGCCCCAGCTCGGCGTTGTGGAAGGCCCGCGAGGTCACTGCCACGAGCCGGGCCTGCTTCTCCAGGGCGGCGACAAGCGCGGGATGGCAGTGTCCGTGGTTCATCGCCGAGTAGCACGACAGGAAGTCGAGGTAGCGGTTGCCCTCGGGATCCCAGGCCCAGATCCCGCTCGCCCGCTCGATCACGACCGGCAGCGGGTGGTAGTTGCGGGCACTGTAGCGATCCATCATGCCGAGCAGCTCTGGCGTACGCATGGGAAACCTGTCTGGATGCGCCTCGTCCGCCGGGGCCGGGCGCCGGGCCCTGCGCCGCATCGTGCTCGGCCGCGTCGGCGAACGCTCGTCCGACCATAGGGGGTCCGGGCGGGCGGCGTCAAACCCGCTCGGCCCGCTCGCCAGGGCCGGCTCATCGTTCTACATTGGCGCCGTACTGCTCGGATAACCGTTCACGCATTCCAACACCCGGCTCGTCAGGCGGGGCTGCGCGCATGAGCGCGCCCGGAGGCCCGGGCCGCAGCGTACTCCCGTACGTGAGGACCCGGGCCGAGGACGTAAGCCGCGATCGCGGCCGACTCGGCGAGCAATGCGTGAACGCATACCTGCTTGGAACGTATGTGTTGCTCGCCCAGATCCGGCCCGCGCCGGCCGGTCCTCCTGCTTGGTGCCGCCGCGGTGCTCGCCGTGCGCCTGGCCGGTGCCGAGCCCTCTTCCGGCGCGCCGCCCGTGGCTCCGGCGACGGCCGCGATCCCTGACCCGCCGGGTGGCCTGCCGCGGCCCGCGGCAGCCGCGCTGGCATTCGTGCCCGGGCTGCTCGTGGGCGGCTCCGGGCACTTCGCCCTGGGCCTGCGGCCGACCGCGTACCGGCTGTTCGCCCTGCAGGGCGTAGGCACCGGTCTCATCCTGGCCGGCGTCGTGCCGCTCGTCGCCTCCGGGGCCGCACGCGAGGCGGCCGGGCCGCTGGCGCTGACCGCCATCTCGGGGGTGGCGGTGGCATCGACCGGGTGGCTCGGCGACGTCTTCGGGACTGCCGTGCCGCCTGCGGCCCGCGGCGCGCCCGAGCGCCGCGCTCCTCCGATAGAGGCCGAGCTCGGCTACCGCTACATGCGGCAGGCGGCCTTCCCCTATCGCAGCTTCGCAGTCAACGGCTTCGACTTGCGCCACGGCGGGCTGCGCTTGCAGCCTTCGGCCTGGTTCGCCCTCGGCGACCGCAACAGCCGCCTGCGGGGCCTGGCCGCCTACCGCTACTTCGGGCCCCGCGCCCCGCCGGCAGCGCCGGCGCGCGACGGCAGCTTCCTCGATCTCCAGCTCGCCCTGACCCGGCACCGTCTCGGCAGCGAGGGTGTCGAGGTGCTCACGGGCGAAGTCTTCGCGGACGGCAGGCTGGATCTGGCGCGCTACGATGCCGAGCTGCGCGGCGCGTTCTCCCAGCTCGGCTTCGGCCTCGGACTCCAGCGCTTCGCGGTCGACGATCCCGCGCCCGGCCTGGGGAGCGGGTACGCGGTGCTGCCCTTGGCCCGGTGCGGCTTCGGCGTCTACCTCGGCCGCGCCGCCGCGCCGCGCGGCGAGCTCATGCTCTACTACAACCATCGGCACGACGACTACGCCGGGGGGATGACCAGCCCTCTCGTGGGGCTTCCGGGGCACGGCGGGCTCGACGGCAGGCTCTATCTCACGGAAGAGTTGGGCGTGCGCCTCGAGCTTGCCGCGGGCGCGGCCTGGGTGGCGGGCGCCTCGCTGCTGGTTCGATCAGAGGTCGAGCCGTGAGCGTGGGCCCCGTTGCGGCCGGCCGGGCGCTCGGCCTGGCAGGCGCGCTGCTCGCGCTCGCCGGCTGCGCCGATCGTGCTTCGGAGCGCGCCGCGCGCGACCTGGAGGTGGGCCGCGCCGAGGTCGGCGGCGTGCGCTTCGAGGTGCAGGGGGGGCTCGCCGCCGTGCGCCGCGCCGTCGCCGGAGAGATCGAGCTGTGGGCCGGGGCACCGGTGCTCGACATCGCCGCCCAGGTCGACGCCGGGGCGGTGCGCTCGTGGACGATCGAGGTGCGCAACGCCATGCCCGACGCCCGCTTGCAGCCTCTGGGCGCGGCGACGGGCGCGGCGGCCGTGGCGAGCGGCGCCGCCCTCCTGGCCACGCGACGGCGCTTCGCGCTCGAGTTGCCGGCGCCGGCGAGCGTGCGGCTCAGGCTCGCCCCGGAGGACGCCGACCGATCGGAGCCTTTCCGCTTCGCCTTCGTCAGCGACATCCAGACCGGTATCGACCGCTTCAGCGAGGTGCTGGCTCGCATCGGCGCCGACCCGGCGGTGCGGTTCGTGCTGAGCGCCGGCGACCTGACGCAACGGGGCACGAGCGAGCAGATGGAGCGGTTCCAGCGCGAGCTGGAGTCCCTCGGGGTGCCGTATTTCTCGACCCTGGGCAACCACGATGCATCGGACGACACGCCCTGGCACCGGTTCTTCGGCCGCTGCAGCGCGAGCTTCGCCTTCCACCAAGTGCAGTTCACGCTGCTCGACACGGCCGACGCCACGGTCGCGCCTTTGGCCTACGACTGGCTCGAGGGCTGGCTGCGCGAGGCGGGGGGGCGGCCCCAGCTCTTCGTCGCCCACGTGCCGCCGCTCGATCCGGCCGGCCTGCGCGGCGCGGGCTTCGGCAGCCGCGCCGAGGCCGGCAAGCTGCTCGGCATGCTCGCGCGTGGCGGCGTAGATCTGACCCTGTACGGTCACATCCACGGCTACTACTCGTTCGAGAACGTCGGCATCCCGGCCTTCGTCTCCGGCGGCGGCGGCGCCTTCGAGGAGAAGCTCGACGGCGTCGGGCGCCACTTCCTGCTCGTCGACGTCGATCCCGACCGCGGCGTGAGCGCCGTCCGGCGGGTGGACGTGGACTGAACGTCATCTGGGACCTGGACAGCCCCTTTGCGGGCGACTGGCGCGTGAGCGCCGAGCCGATCGCACGCCTGCTCGAAGCCGGCGAGCCCGAGTAGCAGCGCGGCGGCGCGTGCGCTATCGTGTCCTCGCCGTGCTGACTGAGAGCGTCGCGCGCGCCGAGCGCATCCGGGACCGCGTCGAGATCGTGCTCGCGAGCGCGGTTTCGCTTCTCTTCGGGGCGACGTTCGGCTGGAGCTACGGCGCCGATAACCAGGTCGTCTACCTGCTCGGGGCACTGCGTCTCGTCCGGCCCGGCATCCTCGCGCGGGACTGGTTTGCCACGCAGACGACCCACTACCACGTCGCCTACAAGTACCTGGCGGCCGGGCTCATGGCCCTGAGCAGCCAGGGCTGGGCCGTGGCCATCGCCCACACCGTCGTCGTCGGCGCGGGCACCGCGGCTGTCTACTGGCTCTTGCGCGCGCTCCTCGAGCGGCGCCAGGCCCTCGTCGCTTTTCTCCTGCTCGTGGCCGTCGCCATGGTGGAGCGCACCAAGGGCCCGTGCACCACGTACGTCTTCGACCACATCCTGCAGCCCTCGACCATCGCCAGCGCGGCCTTCCTCGTGTCGGCCGCCCTGTTCGTGCGCGGCCGGTGGCTCGGCGCGGGCCTGGCCCTGGGCGCGGCCGGCCTGTTTCACGCCAACTTCCTGGTCCTGCTGCTGGGAGCCGCCGCCGTGGCGCACCTCGCGCTCGGCCGGCGCGAGCTCGGGCGCCGGCTGCTGTGGCACCTTGGACCTGCCGTGCTCGTGCTGCTGCTCTTCGCCCCGATGATCCTCTCCACCGCGGGCGGGAAGGATGCGGCGGCGGCGCAGGAGATCTACGCGATCGTGCGCGCCCCCCATCACTTCGCGCTGGCGAGCTGCAAGCGCGGCTTCATGGGCTTCCTGGCCTGGCAGCTCCTGGGGCTCGGCGCCGCGCTGCCGCTCGGCCGGCGCCCCCAGAGCCCGGCCGCGCGGCTGCTGTGCCTGCTCGCGGGGATGCTGCTCGTCATCTGGACGGGCACCGTGCTGTCGGCGAACGCGGGGCTGCGCCAGGCCACCCAGCTCTTTGCCTGGCGCCTCGTGCCGCACGCCGATCTGCTGCTCGCCGCCCTGGCCTGCGCCGCCGCCGTCAAGGTGCTCGTGGAGCCGGGTTTTGGCCGGCGCTACGGCGCCGGCACCTTCGCCCTCGTCGCCGGCGGCGTGGGCGTCCTCTTCCTGGACGCGGCCTTCGGGCGGCGCGGCGCCACGCTTCCCGCCCTTACGGCCGGCGTCCTCGGCGCGCTGCTTGTCGCCCGGCTCGTTGAGGCGCTCGGCCGCCGGTTTGCCTCCGCGGGCTCAGCCGAGCGAGCGCGCCGGCTCTGGGCGCGCGCGGGCGCGCTTGTGGCGGGCCTTGCGGCCCTGGCCGTGCTCGTGCCTACGAGCGCGGCGCAGATCCAGCAGATCTACGGCCGATCGAGCCTGCTGCGCGGCCCGCGGCGCGAGGAGCAGGCGCTCTACGCGTGGATGCGCGCGAGCACGCCCGTGGACGCGGTCTTCCTCACGCCGCCGGACAACGAGAACCTGCGCTTCCATGCCGAACGGGCCATCGTGGTCGATTGGAAGAGCAACCCCATCGTGCCCGCCGAGGTGCTGGAGTGGTACCGTCGCCTCGGCGACGTGACGGGCGCACGCGTGCGCTCCCGTCGGGATCTGCGGGGCTACGGCTCGATCGGCGAAGCCCGGCTCGCGGATCTGCGCCGGCGCTACCAGATCGACTTCGTGGTGCTCGGCCGCGGGCAGGGCCGCGGCCTGCGCCAGCACAAGGTAGCCTACGCGAGCGGCGGCTTCACCGTGCTCGACGTGCGCGACGAGCCGTCGCCAGGAAGCTCCTGAAGCCCGCCCGGAGCGCGTTCCCGGCTCTCCTCGATGACCGTCAGCGGGCGGCGGCGGACCTGCTGGTAGATCCTGCCCACGTACTCGCCGATGACCCCGAGGAACAGCGCGTTGAGGCTGAGGGATAGCAGGATGAGCAGCGTGGTCGTGGCGAAGCCGGCCGGCCAGCTCTGGCCGTAGAGCACCTTGCCCACGATGTAGCCCACGATGCCGAGCGAGGTCAGCACCGAGACCACGAGACCGGTGTACGTGGCGAGCCGGAGCGGGACGGTGGAGTGGCTCAGGATGCCGTCCAGGCCGAGGGCGCACAGATCGCGCAGCGAGAACTTGCTTTCGCCTCGCGCGCGCGCGCTCCGATCGTACGGGATCCCCCTCTGCACGAATCCCAGCGTCGCCAGCGTGCCGCGCAGGTAGGGCCGGTCGTCTTGGATCTGCCGCAGCACGTCCAGCACCTGGCGGTCGACCAGGCGGAAGTCGCCCGCATCGTGCGGCAGCTCGTCCTCGCTCAGCCGGTTGATCAGCCGGTAGAAGGCGCGGCGCACGAGCGTGATGAGCCAGCCCTCGGGACGAGAGCGCCGCACGCCGTAGACCACCTTGGCGCCGGCCTCCCACTTGGCGACGAACTCTGCGATCAGCTCGGGCGGATCCTGCAAGTCGCAGTCGATCTGCACCGCCGCATCCCCGCGGGCCAGCATGTACCCGGTGTAGATCGAGCGCTGGAAGCCGAAGTTGCGCGAGAACCGGAAGGCCCGCACTCGCTCGTCCCGGGCGGCCAGCGCCACGACCTGGGCCCACGTGCCGTCGCGGCTGTGGTTGTCCGTGAAGACGATCTCGTGGTCGTAGCGCTCGCCCAGCTCCGCCAGCACGGCCTTGAGCGCCCGGTAGCAGGGCTCGACGTTGAGCTCCTCCTGGTAGACCGGCACGACGATCGAGAGGAGCTTGCGCCCGGCCGGTGTCTGCCCGTTCATGCGCGCTCCTGACCTGTAGCGGCCACCATGCGCCGGATCCCCTCCGGCAGCGAGATCCGCGGGCGCCAGCCCGTCGTCGCCGCAAGCCGCGCCGGATCGCCCACCAGCCACATCGGCTCGTCGCCGTGGTACGGACGGCGGCCGAGGCCGAGATCCGCCTCCGGGAAGCCGGCCTCGCGCGCCACGAGCTCGGCCACCTCGCGCACGCGCACGGGGTTGCCGGAGCAGACGTTGCAGGTCCCGCCCGAGGCGAGCGCTGGCGCCCGGGCCGCCAGCACGATCGCGTCCACGACGTCGTCCACGCACGTCAGATCGCGCGCCTGCTCGCCCGCCGTGAGCGCCGGCACCGCGGCGGCGCGCAGGCTCGCGAGCAGGTACGGCACGAGCCGCTCGGGCGCCTCCCCCGGACCGTAGACGCCGAAGAGGCGCAGAGCGACGAAGGGGATGCCGAGCTCGGCCGCCAGGGCCTTGCCGCACAGGTACGCCGCCGCCTTGGCTGCCCCGTAGAGCGAGGTCGGCCCCAGCGGGTGCTCCTCGCCTATTCTCACGGGCGGCGGTGCCGGGGCGTACTCGGCGCACGAGCCCGTGTGCACGAAGCGCCCGGCACCCTGCGGGCCGAGCGCCGCGAGCACGCTCGTCGTGAGCCCCACGTTGCCGTCCACCAGCGCCACCGGCTCGCGCTCGTGCGGGCTCACACCTGCCGCCGCCAGATGGAAGACGACGTCGGGCGCCCGGCTGCCGAGCGCGCGCGCGACGCCGTCGCGGCTGGCGCGCGGGACGAGGGCGAGCTCGATGCCCGCCCGGCCGCGCAGGCGCTCCTGCCGCGGATCGTCCTCGAGCACGAGCGCGATGGTGCGGCGCGCCTCGCGTTCCAGGCGGTCGGCCAGCGCGGAGCCGATGAACCCGGTCGCGCCGGTCAGCAGCACGGTGCCCAGGGGCTCGCTCATGCAAACCACTCCCCGTAGGCGTGGATCTGCGCGTCGAGCTCCGCGCCCGCGGCCGGCGGATCGTCGAGGAAGAGCCGGTACCAGCGGGCCGTCAGCTCGACCGCCTGGTCTATGCCCAGCCGCGGCTTCCACCCGAGCCGGGCGCGGGCCTTGCTCGGATCGAGCTTGAGGAAGCGGGCCTCGTGCAGATCCGGCGCCGCGCCGGCCGCCGGAAGCTCCAGGCGGCCTCGCCCGAGCCGCGCGACGATCCGCCCAGCCAGCTCGCCCACGGTAAGCTCCTGCGCATCCGCCGGGCCGAAGTTCCATGCCCCGGCGTGCGGCGCGGGCTCTTCGCACAAGCGCCGGGCAAGCAGCAGGTAGCCCGCGAGCGGGTCGAGCACGTGCTGCCAGGGCCGGGTCGCGCCGGGGTTGCGGATGGCGACGGGCTCGCCGCCAGCCGCGCCCCGCACGATGTCGGGCACGATCCGGTCCGGGGCGAAGTCGCCGCCGCCGATGACGTTGCCGGCGCGGCCCGTGGCCACCGCGGTGCCGCTCGCGGCGAGGAACGAGCGCCGGTAGGCCGAGACGACGAGCTCGGCGCAGCCCTTGCTGCTGCTGTACGGATCGTGGCCCCCCATGGGCTCGTCTTCCCGATAGCCCCACTCCCACTCGCGGTTCTCGTAGCACTTGTCGCTCGTGACCACGACGAGGGCCTTCACCGTGCCCGCGAGCCGGCAAGCGTCCAGCACGTGCACCGTGCCCATGACGTTCGTGGCGTAGGTTTCGACCGGCTGGCGGTAGGAGCGGCGTACCAGGGCCTGGGCGCCCAGGTGCAGCACGATCTCCGGCCGGGCCCTGCGGAAGGCCGCGAGCACCGCATCGAGATCGCGCAGATCGCCCACCACGTGCTCGATCCCCCGGCATATCCCGCCAAGCTCGAACAGGTTGGGCCCGGCCTCGGGCGGCAACGCGAAGCCCGTGACCCTGGCGCCCATCAGCGAGAGCCAGCGCACGAGCCAGCCGCCCTTGAAGCCCGTGTGCCCCGTCACGAGCACCGGGCGGTCGCGAAAGAAGGATGGCGCGGCAGCGCTCATGTCCATGTCTTCCACGGCGCCTGGCCCGATTCCCAGAGCGACTCCAGGAGCCGCTTCTCGCGCAGCGTATCCATCGGCTGCCAGAAGCCCTCGTGCCGGAAGGCCACGAGCTCGCCGTCGCGCGCGAGCTTCTCCAGCGGCTCGCGCTCCAGCACGCTGGCGTCGTCCAACATGTAGCCCAGCGCGGCCTGCTCGAACACGAAGAAGCCGCCGTTGATCCAGCCCTCGCCGGACTGGGGCTTCTCCGAGAACTCGCGCACCCGATTTCCGTCGAGCACCAGTCCCCCGAAGCGCGCGGGCGGGCGCACGGCCGTGACCGTGGCCAGCCGGCCGTGGCTGCGGTGGAACGCGACGAGCCGGCCGATGTCCACGTTGCCGACTCCGTCCCCGTAGGTGCACATGAAGCGCGGGCCGTCGAGCCACGCGCCGAGGCGCCGCAGCCGGCCGCCGGTCATGGTGTTCAGGCCCGTGTCCACCACGGCCACGCTCCAGTCGGGCGCGTCGGAGCGCACGAACCGCTCGGTGCCGTCGCGCAGGCTCACGACGTAGTCGGTGCTGCGCACGTAGAAGTTGTGGAAGTAGTCCTTGATGACCTCGCCCTTGAAGCCGCAGGCGATCACGAAGTCGCGAAAGCCGTGGCTCGCGTAGATCTTCATGATGTGCCAGAGGATGGGCTGAGCGCCGATCTCGATCATCGGCTTGGGACGAGCCTCGGTGTGCTCGGCCAGCCGGCTGCCGAAGCCGCCGGCGAGGATGGCGACCTTCATGGCGTCCATGCGGGAGGGGAGGATAGCCGAGAAGGGCGGCAGGTGCAGCGCCTCAGTAGGCTATCAACTGCAGCCCACTGACCTTGGCGAAGTGCTTCACGTTCCTCGTGACCAGGCTCGCCCGGCGCTCCATGGCGTAGGCGGCGTTCCACAGGTCGGCCCTGGAGCTTCCCGCGAGCAGTCCGCGCCGGCGAAGGTCGGCGACGATGCGTGCGTAGACGACGGCCGTGTCCACCGTGATCGTGCCGAGCTCGAACATGCGCAGGAAGGCGAGCGACTCCTGAAGCCTCTGCTCCGAGATGCTGGCCGCCCCCTCCAGGAACTCGCCGGCCGAGGACGCGGGCACCGCGAAGACCTCGCCGCCGTGCCGGGCAAGGAGCACGACGGCGGCGTGGTCGGGGTCCAGGCGGTTGCGCCACAAATCCACCAGATACGTGGTGTCAAGACAGATCATGGAGCGGCCACGTCTCGGTGCGGCGGTTCCCCTCCGACACGGCGAGCATCAGGCGTGCCTCCTCGTCATCGAGGGGAGGGGGGGCATGGCCGAGTTGTGCGAGGATGCCGGCGCCGGTGTGGGCCGTGCTGACCTCGCGCGCGAGACGATCGAGGAGCTTGGAGAAGGACTCGGATCTGCCCTTGAGCCGGGCGAGCCTCTCGTAGACCCGGCTGTCGACCGCAATCGTCTTGGTGCTCATGTATGCAATTCTACATGTAGACGCTATCGACGGCAATCCTCGTCTTGCACCGCGGCCAGCGTCGGGCACACGCCGAAGGCGCCGCCGGGACTGCGAGGCGCGCGCCGGTGCTATCGCGCCACGGCGTCGTGGTAGTGGCGCCTTGCCGCCCTCCCGCGCACCGGCGGATTGGTGCTGCCGTGGCAACGCTGCGGTCGTGCGCGGTTGCGGCGGGCGACGGGCACACCTGCGCGCTCAAGGCCAAGGCCGACAGCATGCTCTGGTGCCGGGGCTCCAACTACCACGGCCAGCTCGGCGACGGGACGACGCAGGACAAGAGCTCGCCCGTGCAGATCCCGGCGCTCGGCGGCTGCCAGTGACACGGGTTCCTGGCGGGGGCGACGGCTCGGCCTGCTCGGCCAGCGGCTTGAGCCTGCGAGCCCCGCAGCGCGGCCAGCACCGCGTCGATCTTGCCCCTGGTCTCAGCCCCGCAGGCTTCGGCCACCCGCTGGTCGAGCAGGCGCATGGGCAGATCCCGGGCCTGACGCAGCTAGGAGTGTGTCGGGGAAAAGCGCTCTTGGCCGGAAGTCGGGAGGCGTGATCTCGCGAGACTGCGGGATCCGTGACGCCGGCAGGATCGTTACCCTCACCCCTGCCCCTCTCCCGGAGGGAGAGGGGAGCGGGCTGGCGGCGTAGAACGCGACGAACTTGGTCCAAAACGCGCTCGGTCTGGTGCAGGATCTCGTCGTTGGAGAAGCGCAGGATGCTCAGGCCGGCGGCGCGCAGCCAGGCATCACGAACGAGCTG
>JACQWT010000429.1 GCA_016209145.1 Deltaproteobacteria bacterium
ACGCCGGAACCTACGGCTCCGTCGATGCCGGTCCCTCGGGCGATGCTGCAGCGCCGACAGGGTGTCTGCGGCACTCTAGAGACGACTTCGCTTGCCGCGCGCAGAGAAAGCCGCCCTTCGCAGTCTACTGCCCATGGCTCGACGAGCTGCCGGAAGACGAGGCCACCCGGCAGGCACCTTGCAACGACGCTGGCTGCTGCATGGGCAACGAATACGGCGCCAACAGTTGCGGCCGCACCTACGATGGCTACCTGTGCTGTCCGCCATTCTAGGAGCAAGGGGCATGAGGCCAACCACGGACCGTAGCGATCGAGCGCGCCACAGCGGGCGGCGGGCTCGCATTTGCACGGCCCTGCTCGGCGCCCTGGTCGGCTGCGCCGCGGGCAGCAGCGCCGTGGCAGTGCTGCTCGCCGGCTGTACGAGCGAGCTGGCGCAGACTCCGTCACCCGATGGGGGCGGTGTCTGCGATGCAGGGGACGGCGCGGTCGGCTGCGAGCCGGACGGCCAGGTGATTCCATGCGAGCGCTGGAACACAGCCGACGATAACTGCCTCGAAATGGGGTTTCCTCCCTTCGGGTAACAGTGCCAGTCCATCGGACAGGTCCCGGTAGGCTGCAAGTACCTGGGGCTCATCTTCTGGTGCTGTCCCGGTCCGGTCGAGGACGCATGCGCCTTCTTGGCGCCGCCCGATGGCGGGGCCGGGGTCGATCCCGATGCCGAGGTGCCTCCGGCGTGCGGCGAGGAGAGCCGCCTGCCCGAGGACGACTGGATCTGCGCTGTGCTGGGGCTGCCGCCGGTCGCTGCGGACTGCCCGCACGACGAGAAGCTGTGGTGCACGCAGTGGGGCTGCTGCGAGTGGAACCAGTACGGGGGCAACCGGTGCGCCCCGTGGGCCTCGGACGACGGTCGCGTCTGCTGTCCGTACCAAGGCCCGGAGCCTTGAGCGCCGCCGGCTTGGCCGGCATCCGACTGCCCGGTTTGCCCCGCGCTGGCGCTCGGCTGAGCTCGCGGTCATGGTCGGGGTGGTGGTGCAGGTCATGGTCATGGTGAAGGTGCCTGGGGGACAGAGGTGAGCTGCCCGGCGGGCGAGCGGCGCGCCAGCGGAGCTGTCACGCCGCTCGCGGCGCCTGGCTCTTTGGGCTCGGGGCAAGTGCTCTCGGGGCAAGACCCGGGTGGCGTCACGATGCCCTCCTTGTCCCAGCGAAGGAGGGCATCGTGACGCCGCAACCCAGTTCCAGTCCGTCCCAGCGCAACCCCGGGCCGCTCCCCAGTGCGTCCCAGCGCTACTTCCCCCATGATAAGCTCCAGGCATACCAGCTTTCGCGGGCTCTGCTCGTCCGCGTGGCCGAACGCAGGGGTAAGCTCCGTCGGGCTGCCTGCTACGCTGTCTGCCCGGCCAGGCCGGCCCGCAGCTCGAACGTGCCCTGGTGGGCGCGCACACGAACCTCTGCGCCGCGGCGGCGAGCCAGGGGGCCGACGCCAAGCGCCAGTTCCGCATCGCGCTCAGCGAGGCGGCCGAGGCAGGCGGGTGTCTCGATGCCGCGCTCTTCTTCGGTGCGCTCGGGCAGGCCGAGCACGACGAGTGGCGCGAGTTGCTACTGCGGCTCTGCGCCTGCCTGCGCGGGCTGGCGCGGTAGGAGCGGAGCGCGGGCGGCGGCGGGAGTGCCGGGCCGCAGCGCTCGGCTCGCGCCGGCTTCCGCGAGCGAGCGCACGGCGGCGTCGGCAACCCGTCTGGGCACGCCGAAGTCGAGTCGGTCGCCGCTCAGCGCGACAGACGCAGCGTCTCGAAGTCGCCGAGCGCGCGCTCGACCAGCCGCAGGAAAGTCCGGCCGCCTGGCTCGCGCAGCAGCGACAGCGACGGGTAGTCGTACCGGCATGGCGCAATGACCTCGTCACCGCGTGCCCACGGGTACTCGGCGTTCTCTGGTGCATCCTGGCGGTCGACCGCGGGCGCGAGTTTCTCGATTCCCCGCGCGAGATGGCGAAAGGCGGCACGGAGCTGGCTGAGCTGAGCCTCCTTGCCCGAGAACTCCTGGCGGACTGCGGGAGAGAGCAGGAAACTGCTCACGAACTTCGCGAAGCCGACGTGGCGGCCGAGCAGATCGGGCAGCTCGGCCGCGGTATCGCGGGCTCGGTAGGCCTTCGCGATCTTCTCGCAGGCCATCTGCAGGTAGTGCAGCGCGTGACAGCGGGCCACCTCGGGCTCGAGCGCCAGCAGCCGATAGACCGACCAGTCCGAACGCGCCTGCTCGGCGAAGGCCGCTGCCCAGGCGTCACGCGGCGGAGCCATCAGGCTGCCGTCGGGCGCAGGAACCGCTCGGCGCAATCGAGGCTCCAGCCTCCCGGTAGCATCTCGGGCCGCCGGCGCACCGCCTCGAACTCCTCTGGGCTCAGCTCGACAATCACGGTGGGGAAGGGGACATCGGCCGTCGGTGCGAACGCGAACGAGTCGACGCTTCCGGTGGTGATGCTGGCGGCATTGACCTCGAGCAGTTTGATCGGCTCGCCGGCACGTCCCTCCTGCTCGCCCATGATGCGGTACACTTCGCGCAGGCCGGGCTCCACGCGGAAGTGCCAGTGGATCAGATCTTTGGCCACCTGGTCCTTGCTCGTCACGTCCACTCGCCTAGGCTACCACGCCGCCCCGTCGGAGGTGTGTTGATCCCGCACGTCTTGCCGCCTATTCCCGCAAGCGGTCGGTGGGTGGCGGCCGCCGAGACGCCGGTCAACGTGCCGTTCGTGCTCGTGGCGCAGTGAGCCGCCGCCAATACGCCGCCACCTCCTCGATCTGCGTCGTGCTCGGCGCGGGCGGCAGGCTGGCGAGCAGGACCTTGCCGTAGCTTTTCTCGCGGATGCGGCGATCGAGGATGGCCACTACGCCGCAGTCCTCCCGGGTGCGCAGGAGCCGGCCGAAGCCCTGCTTCAACACGATGGCGGCCTGCGGCAGGGCGTAGTGTGCGAAGGCCGAGATGCCGCGCGCTTCGAGCGCGGCCGAGCGAGCCGCGAAGACCGGATCGGTGGGCACGGCGAAGGGGAGCCGGTCGATGACGACGAGGCGCAGCGCCCGGCCGGGCACAGCACGAAGGCGCCGCCGTCCGCCAGGGAGACGAGCCGTCCGATGCGCTCGGCCGCGGCGGCCGCGAAGCCGGGCTCGTCCACGCCGGGCAGATCCGCGGGCGTGTAGACGAGCGCCCGCGCCTGGTAGTCGAAGGGGCTCGCAACCAGCAGCTCGTCCACCGGTCGCTCCAGGGGCTCGTCCAGCCCGAGACGGGCGCGGATGAACGCGAAGGAGCCCGCGGCGCTGAGCGTCGCGCTGGTGAGAACCACCCCGCCGCCGGGCTCGATCAGCCCCGCGCGCAGCTCGGCGTGCAGATCCACCGGCGTGGACGCAACGAGCACGGAGTGGGCGCGCCGCTCGATCCAGGAGACCCGGGCCGAGCTCGGCTCGGCGATGCGCGCGAGCTCCTGGCGTGTTCGCGCCGCGCGCTGCGCCACGGCCCGCAGCGACTCGCGCGCCGCCGGGCGCGCCTTCGGCTCGTCGAGGGCCGCGTCCGCGCGGGCCTGCACCGCCTCCAGCGCGTCGTCGAGCGCGTGGTATGCCTCCCGGACTGGCCCGATCCAGGCGTCCGCCGGCAGGCTCTGGCGGCCGTCCGGGCTCGGGGCCAGGGCCGCCAAGCACGCGAACAGCTCCTCACCGAGGCGGCGCGCGTGCACCACGAGCCGCGCCGCGCGGGCGGGCGCTCCGGCGGCGGCGAAGGCCCGCTCGGCATCGCCGAGCAGCCGCTCGAGCCGGGCGGTCGAGAGCTGCACGCCGAAGAAGCTCGTGGCGACGTCCTCGAGCTTGTGCGCCTCGTCCAGGACGAGCGCATCGGCGGGCGGAAGCACGCCGCCCGGGTGCTCCCCCCGGATCGCCAGGTGTGCCAGGAGCAGGTGATGGTTGGCGACGAGCAACTCGGCCTGCTCGGCCTCACGGCGCAGGCGCGTGACGAAGCAGTCCTCGTAGTAGGGACAGCTCGGCCCGATGCGGGTCTCGCTCGAGGCCGTGACCTCGCTCCAGATGGGGTGGCTCTCGGCCAGCTCGCCCAGCTCGGCGATGTCGCCGCGTCGGGTCGCCTCGATCCAGTTCTTCAGCACGGGCAGGGCGCTTCGGATGGGCTCGCTCAGCCCCTCGCGCGCTCCGGCGCGCACGAGCTCGAAGCGCCGGCGGCAGACGTAGTTGGCCAGGCCCTTGACGAGCACGGCGCGGGCGCGAAGGTCCAGATGCCGCTCGATGAGCGGCAGGTCCTTGAAGAAGATCTGCTCTTGCAGGGCCTTGGTCGCCGTCGAGACGATCACGCGCGCTCGGCTCAGCAGCGCCGGCACGAGGTAGGCCAGCGTCTTGCCGGTGCCGGTGCCTGCTTCGCACAAGAGCACCCCGTCCTCGGCAAGCGCCCGCTCGACGGCCGCGGCCATCTCGATCTGTCCCGGCCGGTGCTCGTAGCCGGCGAGCGTGCGCGCCAGCGGCCCGTTCGGGCCGAGGAGAAGCGCGGCGGAGGTCATGGCCGAAGGAGGGTACCTCGTTGCAGGACGGTGGTAGACTACACCAAGATGCGTCTTCCCGAGGAGCTTCGCTGGCTGTTCTGGCGCGCGGTGCTCCAGGTGGAGGATGAGCCGTGGCAGAGCCCACCGGCCTGGCGGACGAGCAGCTCCGCGCCCTGGGTCGACTGAGACGCGTTGGCGCGCTCGACCGCTTCTATCTCGGCGGAGGCGTGGCCCGATCGCTCACCTACTTCGCCGACGCGGAAAAGGACCCCGCGCTGCCCGCCGGCATGACCAAGGCCGGTCGGCAGGATATCAAGGCGTTCTTTCGGCGTGAGGCGCCCACGATGCTTGCGCCGTAGCCGCCGAGCGTGCGCGCCAGCGGCCCGCCGGCGGCCCGCCGGGGCCTCGGGCTCAGCCGGCGTAGCTACTCCTACCTTGCCAGCCCGCGCAGGCAGGCGCAGAGCCGCAAGAGCTGCTCGCGCCACCCGTCGTGCTCGGCTTGTCCGAGCGCGCCGAAGAGCAGGGCGGCGTCGAGGGATCCCGGCT
>JACQWT010000430.1 GCA_016209145.1 Deltaproteobacteria bacterium
CTCGAGCGGGCCCTACTTCACGGGCTGGAGCCGGCCGGTGCGCGTAGGCGCGGTGTGGGACCCAGGGGGGCCGGTGGGCGTGGAGCCGCGGACGTGGCTACTGCGGGTGGGCTGGCAGCGGGCAGGCGGGCTGCTTTCGCCGTGGGCTGTGCCCGGGCCGGCGCCGTAGCTGGAGACGATCGGGGGAACCCGCCGCGTTTCGATCTCGCCCAGCGGACTCTGGGCGCGCCGTGCGAGTCCGCCGATCCAGACGCGTGGCTGGCTGAGTACGTGGCCCGGGTCGCGCGGACGGATCGTGCCGTCCGCAGGCGGACCTCGGAGGGCAGAACTAAGGTATCCCGGCTGCCGCAAGCACCCTCGGGCTCAACGCCCGCAGGCGTACTCCTCGCCGCTGAAACGGCACACGAACGTCGTCGGCGGGCCGGGGCGATCCTGCGGCGAGTCCGGCAGGGCGGTCTGCACCACGGCGATGTCGAGCACCTCGCCCTTCGACTTGCGCAGATCCGGCCCCATGATGGTCGAGAAAGCCGGCTCGCCGCCGCCATGCGAGGCCAGTGGGAAGGTGAGTATCACGCGCAGCGCGGGGCGACGCAGGTCGACGGCCACCAGATCGGCCTGGCTCCGCTGCGCCTCCTCGGTCCTGGCGTTCAGCAGCAAGGCCGGGAAGCGGGCCTGCCCGGGCACCTCGATCGCCCGCGGGCCGGCATCCGCGGCGGACGAGCCGGGCAGCATCGCCTGGTCCGGCGCGGCGGCAAGATCGACCAGAGCAATGAGCATGGCGTCCTGCGTCCCCGGAGATCGCGGCGCGCAGGCGAGAGCCGGCCTCGGCGAGCAGCCCTCTCACCATCGCCTTTGACAGCTCCATCCGTCCGAGATCCTTTCGGCCGAGGCGCCCTCATGCAGAAGCGGACGGGGCATTCCCTGGCCGATCGCTGCTGTTCCACATTCCACATTCGCCGCGGCGGGCGCCAGGCCATGGCCGCGCCCACCGGCGTTTCTTGGCCTATGCCTCGACGGCAAGGATCTTGGGCGGATGGAGCTGCTAACGGCGATGGGAGTCGGGGGCGTGGTAGCCTCCTCGGCCATGCGTCGCCGTCTCGGCGCCGTGCTGCTCGGCCTCATGGCGTGTTCCGCGCCTGCCCCGCGTCCTGTGCCCCCGGCGTCGTCGGCCGCGGCTGGCCCTGCGGTGCTCGCCTACCCCCCGGCGCGGCGGGGTGACGTGGTCGCCCTATCACAACGTGCGGCCCGGCACGCGCTACCCGCCGACGCTGATCGTGACCGGCGATCACGACGCGCGCGTGATGCCCGCGCACTCGTTCAAGTTCGCGGCCGCGCTGCGGGCCGCGCAGGCCGGGCCAGGGCCGATCCTGCTCCGGCTCGAGCTGTCGTCGGGCCACGGCGGCGGGCCGACCACCAGCCAGAGCATCGAGCAGACTGCGGACGAGTACGCCTTCCTGCTGCACGCGCTCGGCGTGGCCGGACGGTGGGCGCTGCCGCGCGAGCGCGAGAGCCCGCACGGCCGGCCGTCAGGTCGCTGACGGCGGCGGATGCCGCCTACGTCCCGGCGCCATGGGCACCGGCGGCCTCGGCTTTGGCCTTGCCGAAGCCGAGCTCCCCCCCGGCCACGTCCACGAGCACGCGATCGCCCGCGGCAAGCTCGCCTGCCAGGATCCGGTGCGCGAGCTCGTCCTGCAAGTAGCGCTGCAGCGCGCGCTTGAGCGGCCGGGCGCCGTACTGCGGATCCCAGCCGCGGGCGATGAGCAGGTCCTTGGCCGCGGCCGTGAGCTCCAGGCCGAGATCGCGCGCCGCCAGGCGCCGCGCGAAGCGGGCAAGCTGAATGTCGACGATGGCGCGCATGTGCTCGCGATCGAGCCGGCCAAAGACCACGAGCTCGTCCAGGCGGTTGACGAACTCGGGCCGGAAGCGCTGGCGCACCGCCGCCAGGACCGTCTCTTTCACCCGCGCGCGCTTCTCATCCGGCGTGAGGTCGAGGCGCTCTTCGATCTCCATCGCGGCCTCGGTGCCCAGGTTCGAGGTCAGGATGATCACCGTGTTCTTGAAGTCGACCACCGTGCCCTGCCCGTCCGTCAGCCGGCCGTCTTCCAGCACTTGCAGGAGCGCGTTCCAGACGTCGTCGTGCGCCTTCTCGATCTCGTCGAAGAGCACGAGGCTGTAGGGCCGGCGGCGTACGGGCTCGGTGAGCTGGCCGCCCTCGTCGTGGCCGATGTAGCCGGGCGGAGCGCCGACCAGGCGCGAGACCGTGTGCCGCTCCTGGTACTCGCCCATGTCCAGGCGCACCATGGCCCGCTCGTCGTCGAAGAGCAGCTCGGCCAGAGCGCGTGCCAGCTCGGTCTTGCCCACCCCCGTGGGCCCGAGGAACAGGAACGAGCCGACGGGCCGGCCCTCCTCGCTCAGGCCGGCGCGCGCCCGGCGCACCGCGTTCGCCACCGCCCGCAGCGCCTCGTCCTGGCCCACCACCCGGCGGCCGAGCTCCTGCTCCAGGCGCAAGAGCTTCTGCATCTCGCTCTCCAGCATCTTGGCCACGGGGATGCCCGTCCACTTGGACACGACCAGGGCCACGTCCTCGTCGGTGACCTCCTCCTTCAAGAAGCTCTGCTCGCGCTGGATTTCGGCGAGCCTCTGGCGCCCCTGCGCGAGCTCCTTCTCGATCTCGGGGATCTTGCCGTAGTGGATCTCGGCCGCCCGGCCCAGATCGCCCGCCCGCTGGGCCTGCTCCTCGGCCAGGCGAAGCTCCTCGATGCTCTCCTTCATCGCGCGGATGGCGGCTATCAACTCCTTCTCGTGCAGCCACTGCGCGCGCATGCGCTCGCGCTCGCCGCCGAGCTCCGCAATCTCGCGGCGCACCTCCTCCAGCCTGCTCTTGGAAGCCCCGTCGCGCTCCCGCTTCAGGGCCTGCTCCTCCATCTGGAGCTTCATCAGCCGGCGCTCCACCTCGTCGATGGCCGCGGGCAGGCTGTCGATCTCCATGCGGATCTTCGAGGCGGCCTCGTCGACCAGATCGATGGCCTTGTCGGGCAGGAAGCGCTCGGTCACGTAGCGGTTGGAGAGCACGGCCGCGGCCACCAGGGCAGCGTCCTGGATGCGGATGCCGTGGTGGACCTCGTAGCGGTCCTTCAATCCGCGCAGGATGGCAATGGTGTCCTCGACCGTGGGCTGCCCGACGCGCACCTGCTGGAAGCGCCGCTCCAGCGCCTTGTCCTTCTCGACGCGCTTGCGGTACTCGTCGAGCGTCGTCGCGCCGATGCAGCGCAGCTCGCCGCGCGCGAGCATGGGCTTGAGCATGTTGGCCGCATCCATCGCCCCCTCGGCCGCGCCCGCGCCGACCAGGGTGTGCAGCTCGTCGATGAACAGGACGACGGCGCCCTGTGCCGCGGCGATCTCCTTGAGCACGGCCTTGAGCCGGTCCTCGAACTCGCCGCGGTACTTGGCGCCGGCCACCATGGCCGCGAGATCGAGCGCGAGCAGCCGCTTGTCCTTGAGCGACTCGGGCACGTCACCACGCGCGATTCTCTGGGCGATGCCCTCGACGATGGCGGTCTTGCCCACGCCCGGCTCGCCGATGAGCACCGGGTTGTTCTTGGTGCGGCGGGAGAGGACCTGCATGACGCGGCGGATCTCCTCGTCGCGGCCGATCACCGGATCGAGCTTGCCCTCGCGTGCCGCGCTCGTCAGATCCCGGGCGTACTTGTCCAGGGCCTGGAACTTGGCCTCGGGCTCGCGATCGGTCACCCGCTGCGCGCCGCGCACCGCCGCCAGTGCGTCGAGGAGCTTGTCGTGGCTCAGGCCCGCGCGCGCGAAGAGGCTCTGGATGTCACGATCCGCCTTGATCGCGCCCAGGAGCAGGTGCTCGGTCGAGACGAGCTCGTCCTTCATCGCGCGGGCCTCGTCCTCGGCCGCGCGCACGACGCTGAGGGCACGGCTCGAAAGCCGCGGCTCGTCCCCGCCCGTTACCTGCGGCAACGAGCGCGTGCGCTCGGATAGCGCGGCGAGAAGGCCGCCGAGATCGGACCCGGCCTTGCGCACGAGCGGCGCGCCGACTCCGTCCTGCTGCCCCAGGACGGCCAGGCAAAGGTGCGCCGGCGTGACCTGTGGGTGGCCCTGGCGGCTCGCCAGATCCACCGCGTCGCGCATGGCCTGCTGGGCCTTGGTGGTCATGCGGTCGATGTTCATGAACAGATCCTCCCCCGGCGCCGCTCCGGCCGGGGCACATCATCGCCCCGGCGTCATCCCCCGTGGCGAAGCTGCCCACACCGAGAAGGTAAGTCGCGCCGGGGCCCGTGCAAGGGGCCTCCAGCCCTCTCAAACGAACCAGCCGTCGACCAAGGGCTCGTCGAACAGGCGCGCTCCGCGCGCGCGGCCCGGCGCCTTGCCGGTCGGGCTGACCAGCATCCGGAGCAGCGGCAACGGCTCGGCACCGTCGATCCAGGCTGCCGGCTGGGCGCTGGCCGCGTCGCTCGACGCGCCCCATGGCTCACCCGGCGGCCGCGCGGTCACCCCGTCGAGAAGCTCATCGAGCTCGCCGGCGGCGTAGCCCTCGCCCCACGGCGTGCCCGGGCCGTCCGCCCGATCCATGTCGGCGAGCTCGAGCAGGGCGATCTCGGCGGCCTCGCGGCCGAAGAGCTCCCGGTACTCGATCGTGGGCTCGTCGTCCTCGATCTCGCTGCGCGCGGCCGTCCCGATGGGCCGGATCCCGCTCGGCGTCAGCTCGACGTCATCGCTCTCCAGAGGGAGCGCAGGGACACACGCTGCGTTGAGCATGCGTGTCCGGCTAGCACCAGAGCCGCCGACGGGAAAAGAAATCGTATACGTTCACGCCAACTCCCGGTCGGCTCGTCAGGCGGCCGTGAGCGCGAGCGCGCCCGCAGGCCCGGCCCGGAGCGTACTCCTGTACGTGAGGAGCCGGGCCGAGGACGTAAGCCGCGATCGCGGCCGACTCGGCGAGCCGTCGTTGCTGGCACGGGAATGCCGTGAACGGTTACAAGAAATCGGCGGCGACCACCGGGGGTAGTGCTGCTCGGCCACGCCGTAGATGTCTCCCAGCTCGACCCGCTCGCCGCCCGGGGCCCGCAGCGAGCCCGAGAACGTGCCGTAGGGCTGGTGGAAGCGGCTCACCACCAGGCCGAGGTTGGTGTTCTCCGATCGCGTGCCCTCCGGCCGAAACTAGAGATCGACGCTGCCCTCGGTGTCGCTCACCCGCCACGGAGCGAGCAGATCTCGGTGGTCGTAGCGGAACTCGACGCGGCGCACCTTGACGAGCTCGCCGCCGAGCCAGAAAGCGCAGTCACCGGCGTCGACTCGGTCGGCCCGGGCGTGCTCCGGCCGGCGCGCCTTCGCCCCCTCCCACGGCCGGTGGGCCGTGAGGTTGAAGCCCACGATCCGGCCGTCCTTGGCGCGTCCCGCCGCGGCCGCCCAGTTCCAGTAGGTCCGGTTCGGGCGGTAGCCGCGGTTGAAGTCCAGGCCCGCCAGGCCGGCGCCGAGCTCGAACTCGCCCCCCACGTCGCCGCAGCGAATCGCGCCGCCGGCAGGCAGCCCGTAGCACTTGTGGGTGAGCAGCCAGCGGCCCTCGGCCGACTGCTCGACCACCACCACGGGCGCTGGCTCGCGACTGTCGTCCCGGATCTCCACGTCCGCCTCGAGCGGCGGCTGCGGCCGGTGGCCGCCGCGGCCGTCCAGGCCGAGGCGAAGGCTCCTCCTGCCCGCCGCCGCGTCCGCCTCCAGCGCCATCCAACCCCAGCCAGGGGCGTCGATCCGCCACCCGCCGTCGGCCGAGCCCGGCGCGACACCGACCCCCCGCGCCAGGGGTACCAGGCGGGTCCACTCGAACATCTTCGCCGTGCTCCGGTCGACCACGTAGGCGAAGGCCTGCCCGACGTAGCCCACGTGCACGACCGCGCAGCCTAGCAGCACCCGGTCCGTGACTACGCTCATGTACTGCCACTGCTTGAAGCGCAGCCGGCGCCAGGCGCGCTCCAGGGCGGACAAGGGCGTGTCGCGCAGCCCGGCGAGCAGGTGCCGCACCGGCGCCTGGGAGATGTTGTCGTCCGGGAAGGGGCGGTCGAACCAGCCGACGTTCACACGGCCGTCCGGCTCCACGATTCGTTCCGGCCTCTTGGTGGGCTCAGCCATGGCATCTCCTACTCGTTGCACAGCAGCCAGTGCCGGGAAAGGCCGCGCTGGCAGGCGGCGCACGAGCCGCAGGGGAAGTTGATCTCGCTCACGACGCGCCGGCCGCGCCAGGCGGCCGGGCCCTGCACCACCTCGCCCACCAGCTCGTGGCCCAACGTGCCCCGGTGGTCGAGGTAGCCGCGCGCGATCTCCAGGTCGGTGCGGCAGATCCCGGCCAGGCGCAGGCGCAGCAGAACCTCGCCCGCCGCCGGCTCGGGCGGCGCGCGCTCCACCAGCCTCACGGCCTTTCCGTCCCAGCGCAGCGCTCGCATGCTCGCCTCGGCCTCCCGGCCGGGACGCGATCATAGGATGATCCGGCGCGCCAGCGCTGATATATGCTACGCGTGTGTCGAACTTGCGCCAGTCGCGCAACATCCTCACCGGGCAGGGCGAACGGGGTTGGGGCCCCGTTCGCGGGGTCTGGGGCGAAGCCCCAGCGTGAAACTCTCGCCGCGGACGGCCCGCCTGCGGCTACGGAGCGCAGCGGCCGCGGGGCGTTGCTGGTCGCGTCGCCCCGCTCCGTTCGCGCGGGCGCATCGGTTTCACCTTTGGGTTGCGGGCGCAGCCCGTGCTAGGCGTAGATCGAGGTAGCGATGACCCTGTTCAAGCTCGCGCCAGGATTGGAAGGATCGATGCGTCGAGGTGCGGCCGGCCGGTGCGCCCTCTGGGGCATGCTCGGCATGGCGGCAGTGGCGGCTGCCGCCTGCGGCACGACGCTGGAGCTGTTCGGCCCCGGCGGCGGGGTGGGCCAGGGCACGGGGGGCCAGGGCGGCGAAGGAGGCGGCGGCGGCACGCTGGCCCCCGCCGGCCGCGCCGACATCCTGCTCGTGCTGGACAACTCGCGCTCCATGGCCGACAAGCAGCAGATCCTGGGCCTGGCCGTTCCCTCTCTCGTGAGCTCGCTCGCGAACCCGAGTTGTCTTGACGAGCATGGCGTGCCGGCAAAGACGCAGCCGAGCTCGCCCAAGGCCGCCTGCCCGGCCAAGACCACGCGCCAGTTCGCCCCCGTCGAGGACATCCACATCGGGGTCATCAGCACGAGCCTGGGCGGGCACGGCGCCGACGCCTGCGACACCAAGAGCTCGCCCAGCAACGACGACAAGGCGCACCTGCTCTCGCGCGTCCTCGAGGGCAGCAAGCCCGTCAAGACCTGGAACGATCTCGGGTTCCTGGTCTGGGATCCGAAGAAGCAGCACCATCCGCCGGGCGACGACGACACCGACACCCTGATCAAGAAGCTGCAAGAGATGGTCCTGGGCGTGGGACAGCTCGGCTGCGGCTACGAGGCGCAGCTCGAGAGCTGGTACCGCTTCCTCATCGAGCCGGATCCGTACGAGAAGATCGCGATCGAGAAGGACACGGCGGTGCTCGACGGCACCGACACGGCGCTGCTGGCCCAGCGCAAGAGCTTCCTGCGGCCCGACTCGGCCGTGGCCGTGATCATCCTCTCGGACGAGAACGACTGCTCGATTCGCGACGGCAGCCAGTACTACTTCGCCGCGCAGCTCTTCCAGCCGGGCGGCGGTCAGGCCTACCACCTGCCCAGGCCCCGCGCCGCCTGCGCCAAGGATCCCAACGACCCCTGCTGCCGCTCCTGCGGGCAGAAGCCCGGCGAGGGCTGCGACACCACCGGGGACAAGTGCGAGAGCACGCTCGATATGCTCCAGGATCAGGTCAACCTGCGCTGTTTCGACCAGAAGCGACGCTTCGGCATCGACTTCCTGTACCCGATCGACCGGTACACCACGGGGCTCGGTGCCGCCCAGGTGCCAAACCGCAAGGGGGATCTCGTCCCCAACCCGCTCTTCACCGACCTCGACCCGAAGGACGACCTCAAGGCGACGCGCGACCCCGGGCTGGTCTTCTTGGCCGGCATCATCGGCGTGCCGTGGCAGGACATCGCGCGACGGGACGCGACCGGCCAGCCCGATCTCATTTCCGGCCGCAACGGCGCCGGCGCGCCCGTGGGCGGCTTCCAGAGTGCGGCGGAGCTCGCCGAGAACGAGACCTGGGAGATCGTGCTGGGCGACCCGGTGCACTACCACACCGACAAGAAGGCGCTGCCCCTGGACGCGCTCATGATCGAGTCCATCGAGCCGCGCCAGGGCGTCAATCCGCTGACCGGGGATCTGCTCCAGCCCCCCGGGTCGCCCACCATGGCGAACCCCATCAATGGCCACGAGTACAGCACTCCCGACCGCGACGACCTGCAGTACGCCTGCATCTTCGAGCTGCCCGAGCCGCGCGACTGCTCCAAGCCGGACCAAGCCGGCTGCGACTGCGGCAGCCCGAAGAACGACAACCCCCTGTGCCAGGACGAGAGCGGGAAGTTCGGCCAGACCCAGTTCCGTGCCAAGGCATACCCGGCCATCCGCGAGCTCGGACTGCTCAAGGAGCTGGGCCCGCGGGGCGCGGTGGGCTCGATCTGCCCGGCGCAGCTTGGCAGCCAGGGCGAGCCGGACTTCGGCTACGCGCCGGCGATGCGATCGCTGGTCGATACGCTCGCGAGCCGGCTCAAGCCGGCGCCGTGAGGCCGGCCCAGGCGGCCGGCAAACCAAACGAGCGCCTCGGCCGTCATACGCATCATGATCTTGCATAGCGCCGGGCCCGGGCTGCTCCTCGCCGCCGCCCTGGCGGCATGCGCCCCTGCGCCGCCCCGCGCGGCGCGGGGCGTTCGGCCCGAGCCGGTCTTGCCCGGCACCGCGGCGCCGTCGGTCTCGGCGGTGGCCACCGCGGCCGCGCCCCGCTTCGAAAGCGTGCTTCTCCCCGGCGTGCCGCACGTCCGGCAGAAGCCGGACTTCTGCGGCGAGGCGGCGGCCGAGATGTTCTTGCGCAAGCTCGGCCAGCCCATCGACCAGGATCTGGTGTTTGCGCTTTCGGGCATGGATCCGGCCCGCGGCATGGGGGCGACCACGCGCGAGCTCAAGACCGCGCTGGAGCGCATCGGCCTGCGCGTGGGCCCGGTCTGGCACTCGGTCCGGGCCGACGCGGCCGCCCTGCGCGCTCTGTTTGCCGAGCTCCACGCGGATCTGCGCCGGGGCGTGCCGTCCATCGTCTGCATGCACTACGACGAGCGGCCCCAGAGCACGGAGCACTTCCGCCTGGTGCTCGGCTACGATGCCGCACAAGACGAGGTCGTCTACCACGAGCCTGCCGAGGATGACGGCGCCTACCGGCGCATGCCGCTCGCGCGATTCTTGCAGCTCTGGCCGCTCAAGTACGACGCCGCGGCGTGGACGGTCATTCGCCTGCGCCTGGATCCGGGTGAGCTCGTCCCCGCGGACACCCTGCGTGCCTCCGCGCCGGCGAGACTTGCACCGGCCTCCCTGGCGCAGCACATCATGGAGCTGCGCGAGAAGCTGCCCGTGGGCTTCAGCGTGCGCCTCGAGCCGCCCTTCGTCGTGGTGGGCGACGGCCCGCCCGAACAGGTCGAGGCGAGCGCCCGCCACACCGTTCGCTGGGCCGTCGATCTGCTCAAGCGCGACTTCTTCCGGGCCGATCCGGCGTACGTCATCGACGTCTGGCTCTTCCGGGACGATCAGAGCTATCGGCGCGGCGCGCAGTACTTCTTCGGCGAGCAGCCCTCGACTCCCTATGGCTACTACTCGCACCGCCACCGGGCCCTGGTGATGAACATCGCGACGGGCGGGGGCACGCTCGTGCACGAGATCGTGCACCCCTTCATGGAGGCGAACTTCCCGGCCTGCCCGGCCTGGCTCAACGAGGGCCTGGGCTCGCTCTACGAGCAGTCGAGCAGCCGCGACGGGCACATCATCGGCTTGACCAACTGGCGGCTCGCGGGCCTGCAACGCGCCATTCGCGAGGGCAAGGTGCCGAGCTTCGCGACGCTTGCCGCGACCACGAGCGAGCAGTTCTACGACCAGGATCCGGGCACGAACTACGCCCAGGCCCGCTACCTCTGCTACTACCTGCAGGAGCAGGGGCTGCTGGTGCGCTACTTCGGCGAGGTAGTGGCCGGCCACGCGGCCGATCCGACCGGCTACAAGACCCTGCAGCGCGTGCTGGCGGAGCCCGACATGACGGCCTTCCAGCGCAAGTGGGAACGCTTCGTGTTGGGGCTGCGGTTCCCGTGAGCGGGGGTGCCGTCCGCGCCACGCTCGCGGCGCTGCTCTGCGCCGCGGCCACGGCCGCCTGCGCCGCGCCCGGGCCGGGGGCGCCTGCTCCAGCGGCCGGCCCTACTCCGGCCGAGACGGGCGCGCCGCGGCCGGACGCGGCCACGCCGGCGCGTGCGGATGGGACTGCGCCCGCACCCCCCGCGCCGGGGGCGAGCTCCGAGGACGCCGGCGCCCTGGGCGGCGCTGCGCCCCCGGCCCCGAGCGCGCCGCCGGCCGCCATCGGTCCCGAGGATGCCCGGGCCATCCTGTTTCCCGTAGGCCCGGCTCCATCCGGCTGTGACGGGCTTGCCGCCGAGCGCGAGATCGTCCGTTGCCTCATCGCCGCGCGCTTTGCCCCCGATCGGGTCGCGGCCGGCATGGCGGTGGATCTCTACGACCGGACCGGAGACGTGGCCGGCGTACTTCCCGAGCAGGTGATGGACGGCGGCTGGCGCGGGGTGCTGCGCCTGGTGCCCGAGCCGCCGCTCGGCCCGCACCGGCTCCAGCTTCAGTACGTCGCCGCCGCCACGCGCGACATCGATCGGTTCCTCGTGGCCTTGCAGGCCCGCGCCGGCCGCCCGCTGTCCTACCGCTGGCAGCCGCTCGGTCTGAGGTTTTTCCGTTCCGTGGGCCGCACCACGCCGTCGGCCATGGCCGAGCGCTGGGCAGTCGCCTACAACGTACGAGGCTCCCTGCACGTCTCGGCCGACGCGGTCCGGGAGACGCTGTTCCACGAGATCTGGCACCTGAACGACGCGGCGCACGACAACTGGTCGAGCCGGGCCCTGGGCGACGCTTTCGCGAGCATCCTCGCGCGCTGCCCGAGCGGCCCGGGCGGTCTGCCCTCGCGGGCCTGCCTCGCACCCTGGGCGCCCCACTCGACCACCGTGCGCGGCGGCACGTACTACGCCTTTCAGCCGGGAGGTGGCGTGGGCGAGTACGGCGCCGAGCTCGCCGTCCGCTACTTCGAGGAGCAGCTCCGTGCCCTCGGGCCCGGCCGCGCGGCGGCGGCGCGGCCGTTCAAGTGCGGCCCGGAGCCCAACGCCACGGCCTGGAAGCTGCTTGCGGACGAGTTCTTCGCGGGCGCAGATCTCGTGCCTGGCTGTTGAGGCGTGCGAGCCCCTGGCCACTGTATGCCGAGCTCCCGGTTGCCGAGCAGCACGCAGCCCACGACCCGAACCTCACTCTGCTCCTGCACCACGGCGCGCAGGACCTAGCCCTTCGCCACCGAGCGCGCCGGCAAGAGCGAGGCGCAGAACCACCCCGCGGTGGCCGCGGGCGTGGCGCCGGCGACCGTGACGCCCGTCGCTGCCGAGCGTGCCGCAGCCAACCTTGCGGACGCCGGGGCTGTAGGCTCGCCCTGTCCTTGCCATCGCTGCCTATCGCTGCCTCAATTCCCGGGAAGCGGGAATTGACGTGGTGATCACCTCGCCATCGGCCTCCCTATTCCCGCTTTTCGGGAATTGCGAGCCCGATCGTGCTTCAGCCACAGCGCTCGCAGCAAAGCCCACGAGTACGCCGCGTCGGGGGCGACGCGGCGCGACGATGCGGCGCCCCGTGGAGGACGCCCCGTGGAGGAAGTGGACAGGTGTGGGTGCGCGCCTCGAGCGCGGCCTTCAGGCCCTCACCTATCCCCTCATAAAGTCCCATAGATTTCACTTGTTGCTGGAACCGCATGCCAAAGTTGGTAGAACGTACGCCTGATCTCCGCGACGGCGGCGCGCGCCACGCCCATGACGTACTCGCGTCCCTGCCGCCAGAG
>JACQWT010000431.1 GCA_016209145.1 Deltaproteobacteria bacterium
AGCGGCCCGAAGCAGACGCCGGAAGAATCTCTACCTCATATACCGATCGGAACGAAGAACACGATCCCGAACACCGCCCCGTGGGCCGATCGGCACGTGGTCAACTTCTGAAGAGTAGAAGCGGTCAACTCCTGCCGAGCGGCAGGGGTTAGATGACGCCGTTCTCGTTGAGCGGCGCGTAGACGAGCCCGCGGAAGTTGATGAGGTCCCCGACGATGGACTTCTCGTTGCTCATGGCGCTCCCGCGCACGATACGACCGCGGCGGTCCATCCGCGTCAACCCTGGCTTGCGGCAGGGCCTGCCCGCAATCCTCGACGTGCACATTCACGACGCCGCCCTGGACCGTGTGCACGTCCGCGAGCCCCGACAAGGGTCGCCTCATCCTCGGCCCACTGCCGGAGCCGACTGCGGACGACGCTGCCGCCCCGGCGTGCGCGCCAGCGTCCCGTGCCGACCTCGTGGCCACCACGCGACCCCTTCTGTCGCGCTCCTGTGGCATGGTGCGTGCAGGATCCCCGGGACGCCGGCAGCCTCGGCGCCGCCCCGTCCGCTGCCGGTCGCGGCCGTGCCAGGCAGCCGGAGCCCTCGGGCGGGGAGCAGGGAGCAGGGAGCGGTCTCATGTGGCTGTTCACGTCGTTCGGCTTCTTCAGCGTCGTGCAGAAGCCAGGGGAGGAAGGGCTGACGGTCCGCGCGCGGGTCCGCTCGGATCTTGAGCGGCCGCGCGAGCAGTACCTGCCCGGGCTTCGCGAGATCCGCGCGAGGCGCGGGGCGCTCGTCCGACGCGGGTGCCGGGGCGTGTCGCCGGCGCGCGGCTGGCGGCAGATCACTCCCGCGTCACCGACCCGTCGTCGCCCACGCGCAGGGCAATAGCCCGAGCCTGGCGGCTCGGGGCGACAGAACCTGTCATGCGGCTCACGGCGTGGCTTGAGCCCGGCCGCCGGCTGGCGGATGGTGCGTCCGGGCGTCGGGGTGCCCGTGGGAGGAGCCGATGGCCGAGGTGCCGCAAGCCGACTGGCTGAGCGAGATCCGCATGCTTGCCGCCACGAGCGAGCCGTTGCTCGTCGTGTGCCGGACGGCAGCCACGCTGCGGGCCGTGTATCGCGGCCTCGGCGAGGCTGCCGGAGCTTCGGGGCGCAGGACCTGGCTCGGGCTCCAGGCGACGACGCTGCGCGGGCTGGTCGCGTCCGCGGGGCCGAGGAGCATCGCCGGCGAGGCGGAGGCGGCCGACTCGGGCCAGGCCGATGACGGCGAGGCTGCCGAGGCCGCGGCAGATGCCGGCGTGCCCTGGGCCGCGCTGGCCGAACCTGCCTTGGCGTGTAGAAGAACCGAAAGGGGGCGAGGAGGGAGCAGGTTGGAAGGCGGTAACTACATTATCCGACCTTGTCGTACATGCCCCTACCTAAGCCTACCAGGTTGCGCAGATCTGCCCGCGCTGCTGCCGCGGCGGCCATCCCGGCCGGCGAGGCGCGGCCCGTCGACCTGGGCCGCGCCGTCGATGAGGCGATCATGGCGCGGGCTTCGCCCGCAACCCAACGGTGATACCGATACGTTCGGGCGAGCGGAGCGGGCCGACGCAAGCAGCAGCGCCCCGCGGCCGTTGCGCGCTGCGGACGCCGGGGCGCCGTCCGCGGGAGAATTCCACGCTGGGGCTTCGCCCCAGACCCCGCGAACGGGGCCCCAACCCCGTTCGCCCTGAGCGGGCAGTATGTTGCGCGACTGGCGCAAACTTGGCGGAGGAATAGTATGCGGGGCGAGGTGCACGCGGCCGGGCGGCTGCTCGGGGCGCTTGGCGCGCAGCTTGCCGCGCACCAGCCAGTCCACGCCCCCGCCAGGGCGCCCCAGCAGGGCGCCCAACGTGCTAGGCTTGGGGCATGAGCAGCGCCGCCCAGAGCCAGGTCGCCCTGGCGGATCAGAACGCCGCCCCCGAGGACCGGGCGGCTCGCGTCAGGGCCATGCTCGCACGCTGGGCGGCGGAGGACGCGCGCGACGAGCCCGATTGGGACATCGAGCAGATCGAGCGGCTCCGCTTCCGGCAGCTCGTCGCCGAGCCGGAGCACGAGGGCGAAGGCGAGCAGTGAAGCTGCTGCTCGATACGGCCGTGCTGGGCCAGCTCTGTCACCCCCGCAAGCACGCGGAGGTGCGCGAGTGGCTGTGGGACGCCATCGCAGTTCACGAGCCGCTCGTGCCCGAGGTTGCCGACTACGAGTTGCGGCGCGAGCTACTGCGCATCCGTGCGGGCTGGAGCATCAGGCGACTCGACGAGCTGGGGCGCATGCTCGGCTACGTGCCGGTGAGCACGCCCCACTGGCGCCTTGCCGCCGAGCTGTGGGCGCGGCAGCGCGCCCGCGGTCGCCCGGCCGCCAGCACCGCCGCGCTCGACGCCGACATGCTGCTGGCCGCGCAGGCGCTGTCGCACGACGCCACCGTCGTCACCGCGAACCCGCGCCACTTCGCGGAGCTGGTGGAGGCCATGACCTGGCGGGAGGTGCCAAGTCGATAGGACGAGCACCGAGTTTTGCGGGCTCACTTGAGGCATACCCGCACGGCCCATCGTGGTTCCCCGCGGGCTGAGGATAGCCGGCACGGCGCCCGGTTTCCAGGCGGGTGCTGCCGCAGCCCGCGCCTGCTGGCGACCAGACGCGCGGACACGGCACGCGCCGGAGCGCGCACCCTGCTGCACCCGTTCTTGTCGGACCCGCCGCCGTCGAGCAGTCCACGGGCTCCAGCCGTGCGTTCCCCCAATGAACTCCGGCCACGGCGTACCGGTCCCCACCCACGCCGGTCGGGACGGAACCATGCCGCGCCGCTCTACTTCCTCGACACCCTGACCGTGCAGATGCGGTCCTGACAACTGATCTCCGAATGGGCAAGGTCGCGGGACTCGAACTTGACGGCGAGGTGGTCGCTCATGGGGATGTGGAACTCGTACGCGACGTCAGCCGTGGCGGCGAGCCGAAGCCTGCGCCCACGATCGCGGTGGGTGCCATCTTCGTGGAGGCTGAGGTCAACCGTGCCGATGGGGCCGGCCTCGCCCGTGCCGTTCCAGCGAAATACGACCCTGTCGGCGAAGTCGGGCGCCCGCGGGCCCTCGAGTAGCTGCTCAATCTGCGCTGGATCGAAGCCGCTGATGTAGGAACCGTTGACCCCGATCACCGGGATCCCGCTCGCCTTTTCTCCGCTCAGCAACGTGAACTTCCACACCGAGCCGTTCTCCTTGTCGATGTCGACCCACGTGAACGGAATGCCTCGCTTCTTGAGGTAGTTGACGACCTGCTTGCAGGGCCCACACCAGGCTGCCCCATAGAC
This sequence comes from Deltaproteobacteria bacterium, assembly GCA_016209145.1. Lineage (GTDB taxonomy): Bacteria > Myxococcota_A > Polyangia > Polyangiales > Polyangiaceae > JACQWT01. The sequence continues at coordinate 3,308 of JACQWT010000431.1, forward strand.
AACTACTTTCATGGTCGCCTTGGGGCAGTCGCTGCGAAACGCGTGGAGGAGCTTCTCCGGATAGACCGTCGGTTCCGAGAGCGCACGCTCAAGGTGCTTCGCGCCGCCCGTGCAGCCGTGCCTGTCGGCGATTTTCTTCGAGAGCATCCCCGGCCAGGCATTGCGATTGCCCGCCAGCAGCTTGGCGACCGCGGGCAGATACGGGCCGTGACCCCGCTCACACGACTCGCTCCCGAAGTCGAAAGCGAGAGCGGCCACGCTGGACCAGGCCAAGCCCGAACTGCGATCGCCCAGACGCGAGCTCGCCGGATGGGCTTCGTAGGCTTGGTAGCCGGGCGCCATCGCCAGGCGCAGCAGGCCGACCTCCTCCCGCCAGCCGCTGGGAAGCGTGCCGTTCGACGCCCTCGAGACGACTCCGGGCATCAGGTGGGTGGCGACCTCGTGTACCGCTCCTTCGGCCAGGGCCGAGCCGCCGGGGCCTTCCATGGCGTGAACGATCTCGTGGAGCGCCACGACGATGCCCCGCAGCATCGAGCCGTCGATCACCCCGCCGTCGAAATCGAAGCGGCGTCGCCAGAACGCCAGGAGCCCCTGACAGTAGGCCTCGCCCAGCAGAACCTCACCACCAGCGTAGGCACCGGCAGCCTGACGGCTCGCGAGCTCCTGCGCCTTCGCGGAACCGGGCGCTGCACACGCGTATCGCAGCTCTCGTTCGCCGACGAGGCCGAACACGGCACTCTCAATCGCGGCGAAGGCCTCGACGAGCTCTGGGGCATCGGCACGGACGGGTGGCGACGCGTCCGTCTTGCGTGGTGCCCGTTCACAAGGTGACCCACAAGAAAGCGCGGTCGCCACCGCGGCTGCGATCACGAGGATCCGCAGCAACGCCGTCGGGCGCAGCTTCGACATTCTCATCGCACAGCTCGATCGTTTCGTCATGCCCGATATGACCAGTCAGGCCTCGGGCAACTGATAAGGCCAGGCAGCCCGCAGGCTCCGGGCCACCGGAACGGCACGTCGGGTTGGATCGCCGCTCGGGCGCCGGCGGTAGTCGCTGCCGGCGGCAGAGCGGGGGACCGGCGTTGCGACGTTCGCAGATCTGCGACTCAGCGCGAGAACACCGTGGCGTGCCCCCACCACCAGTCCCACGGCGTGCCGTGCCGCTCAGCCATGCCGGCGCCTGGCGACTTCGCTTCCTCGGCCATCAGGGCACACAGCTCACAGTGGAGGGTCGGCCCGATCGATGCGCCTGCCATGGCAGCCCGGAGCATCGCCCTGAGCAGCCGCAACATCACGGGTTGCCCGCCGGGCGCCGGCGTCAGCAGCGCGTCGTAGCTCGGCGCAAACACCTCCCGCACTCCGAGCGCCATCAGCCCGCGGACCAAGCCGACCCCCTCCGGACCGAAACGCGGATCGATGCGCCCCGACAGGCACGCGCCCGAAAGCAGCGCACGGCAGCCGGACAGATCCAGGCGCACGTCGAACCCCGGAGCGAGCTTGGGCAGGGCGAGCGGCGAGCGGGCGTTAGCAGCGGCCATGAGCATCGCGGCCGTGATGGCTTGGTCGTGGTGCAACCCGAGCACGCCGAAGCCACGGCCCGGCTCGAGGTTGCCGTGGTTCAGCCACACGACGAGGGCCGGGCGCAGCAGGTCGTGGTCGCCGGCGCAGCACGGCCGGCAACGCCACTCGGGCGCCTTCTGCGGGCCTGTCGTCCGGGGCAGGTAGTCGCCAACGTCAAGCCGATGCACGGTCCAGCCCGCCTCGACCAGCGGACGGACCAGGCCTTGCTCGATGCTGTCCGAGCCGCGGTCGTAGGCCTCGGCCATCCCTCGCGCCACCACGAAGAGCGCGGTTGTGCCTGCGTCGGCCGCGCTCTCGCACCTGCCGGCGGCCGGGCCGCCGGCAGCCTCGGCGACGACCGAGGCCGCCGACAGCGCCTGGCCGGCAACCTGCAGCCCAGCACGCCCACCGAGGGCCACCCACGGAACGTCGTGCAGCACCGAGTCCGGCGAGACGCGCAGCCATAGCTTGCTGCCGTCGAGCTGGGCCTTGGCCCAGTTGAGCATCTCGGCCACGGCAGGGTCGAGCGAGCCGAGAGCCGATTCGGCCGGCAACTCCCTGCCCCCAGCTCCGCACGTCTCGCCCGAAGCCGCAAACGGCTGCCGGTCGGAAACCTGGGCGAGCAGAATGAAGCCCTGGCGCACGTGCTGCCAAAAGGCGTCGTACGACTTGCTCCACTGGAGCAGCACAGCCGGCAGCCCCTGCTCCCAGCCGGTCTGCCGGATGCGCGCGGTGACCTCAAGCTCGCTCGCCTCCCCGTCGCGCCCTGGCCGCACCAGCAGCTCGGCCCGCAGCGACAGAGCCACCACGACCTCAAGCCACGCGGCATGGGTGCGCGAGAGCCAACCGCGAAACACGCCGGGCCGTGCGCACGCTGCCGGGCAAGAGCCCCGGCCAAGCCGCTCGCGCTCGACCAGGTCGATGACGCTGCGGTTCTCGAAGACGGCCCGAAACAGCTCGGCTGCGCTCTCGGCCGTCGCCGTCCGCTCGGCGCTGCCCGAGCGGCTGCGCGCGGCAGCAAGCCATGCCTTGCGTAGGTGCGCTTCCAGGTGGGTGCGAAACAGCGCCGTGCGGCTCGCACGGAAGTCGAGGTGCTCTTCGGAGCGGGTTGAGGCGAGAAGCTCCCGATAGTGTTCGCGGGCGCCAGCGAGGCCGCGATCGGCATAGCAGCACATGGCCTGCGTGAGCTGCTCGGGCTCCAGGCGGAGCAGTCCCAACCCGGCGTCCTCGCCCGCATGCTGCTCGGCCTCGAGGCAGACGAGCAGCGCGGCGCAGAGCTGGGCACGGGCCGCGTCGAGCTCGCCGAAGCCGTGCACGGGGTCGGACTCGGACGGAAGCTCGGCCACAAGCGGCATGGCAAGCTCGACCGCGCGCAGGGCCACCTGGCTCGAGTCTTCGAGCAAGTGCAGGCAAGCGGCGATGGCTCGAGCCAGCAGCTCCGCGGCCGCCAGCACGGGCGCGGCGCTTGCCGCCCCGCGCTCGTCCTCTTCGCACAGAGAGCACGCCTCCTCGGCCTTGTCCAGGCATAGCCCGGCGAGGCGTTCTTGCAGCTCCCCCAGCCTGGCTGATGAGAACCACGGCAGCGCGTCGAGCAGCAGCCAGCCCGAGTCGAGGAGCGGCACGGCGGCGTACGTGGTAGGCAAGGTCACCTCGATGCTCTCTGCGAGCTTGAGATCCGTGTCGACGTCGTCGACGACCTTGCTGGCCTCGGACGGCGCAACACCCGCGTCCGGCCCGTCGCTGCCGAGGATGGCTGCGAGCGCGAGCCGCGCCTGCGCGCGCTGGCGGAACACGACCGCCGCACCCCGCGCGCGTCTTGCACCCGCCGCGGCCCGCGCGCCCGCATCCGCCGCCAAATTCTCTAGCGAGGCACGCAGCGCCAGGCATGCGAGCTCCTCGAAGCACGGCATGACCGCGCGCAGCCACTGCCCGGCCATCTCGGGCCGGCCGAGCTGCCGTTCGGCCTGAGCAGCTCCGAGAGCGGCTCTCCACAAGGTCATAACCAGGTCGTGGTCGCCCGCCGCTGTGGCGAGCACATCCCCGGCCGCGTGCAGGGCTTGCTGCGCGAGCCGGTGCGCGCCGTCGAAGTAGATCACTGCCTCGCGGGGCAAGCCGGCAACGCTGCGGAGCACCCCGAGGCTGTGCGCGGCCCTGGCGGCCACGCGCGGCGCGTGCTTGGGGCAAAGCGCGATGGCCTGCAGCCAGTAGCGCTCGGCCTCGTCGAGCCGGCCGGCCCTGTAGCACAGGCTGCCGAGGTTGCCCGCGGCGCTGGCGGCCGCTTCGGGCGCCTTCTCGGCGCCGAGCGCGATGGCCTGCCGGTAGTAGCGCTCGGCCTCGTCGAGCCGGCCGGTCTCGAAGCACAGGTTGCCGAGTTTGTACGCGGCCTTGGCGGCCACGTCCGGCGCATGCTCGGTGCCAAGCGCGATGGCCTGCCGGTAATGGCGCTCGGCCTCGTCGAGCCGGCCGTCCTCGTAGCACAGGTTGCCGAGGTTGTACGCGGCCTTGGCGGCCACGTCCTGCGCGTGCTTGGTGCCAAGCGCGATGGCCGTGCGGTAGTGCTGCTCGGCCTCCTCGAGCCGGCCGGTCTCGCGGCATAGCGTGCCGAGGCTGAACACGGCCTTGGCGGTCACGTCCGGCGCGTGCTTGGTGGCAAGCTTGATGGCCTTGCGCCAGTGCTTCTCGCCCTCCTCGATCCGGCCGGCCTTGAAGCACTGGTTGCCCGCAGCAAGTGCGGTCTCGGCGGCCTCGCGCACGGCTCGCTCGCCGTTTTCGGCCGAGCCGAGCCCGCCTGCGCTCACGAAGCGCTCCCCGTCCCCGGGGTATGGCGCAGCACCCAGGCCTCGGGGTCGAGTTGCTCGAGCTCGTCGCGCCGCAGCGCAACGCGCAACTCCAGGCCCGCAGCGGCCAGGCCGCTCGGCCGCTCGAGCAAAAGCTCACCGCCCGCGGCGGCCGGCGACAGACGGAGTTCGTACTGGTTCTGCTTCGCGTCGAACGTCACCCGCACCTTGCCAACAGGGCAGGTGACAGCCACACCCTGGCTGGTAGCCCCGCCGGCGCCCGCGGGTATGCAGCACACCTCGCCCTCCAGCCCCAGCCTCTGTCCCAGCTCCTGCAACTGTTCCGCGAAGTCCCCAAAGGACTGGATGACACGGCTCGGGACGCGCTTGAGCACGGCCAGAGCGCCGCGCATCCAGGCGCACAGCAAAGCTGCGCGGGCGGCCGCCTCGGGCGTGTGCTCCTTGCCGAGCGCCATGGCCTCGGAATGGAGCCTCTGCCCGACCTGCACCTCGCCGTCTGGAAGCACCAGGGCTAGCGCCGGCATGTCCTCGGCAGTGCCTACTCGGCGGATCTCGCCGAGCGTGAAGCACGCGCTCGGGTAGGCTCCTTGCGGGCTGAGCGCTCGCGCGATGCCAGACAGCACGAGCCGGGCCTCGGCCGGCGCACCATCGACGCGCACCGCCACCGTGGCATCGTCCGAGGCGCTGCCGGCGGGAGGCAGACGCACCAACGCACTCCAGCCGCCCTCGACCCCGGCCCACTCGACGAGCGCACCCTCGTCGGCCTGTCCCGCGGTGCCGGTCGCGGCTACCGGCGCAAAGGCGGGGATGGCGAGCGGCCGCATCACGGCGCTGCGCAACTCGCCCGTCAGGCCCTCGATCGCTGCCTTCAGGCCATCGAGGAGTGAAGCCCGCTCCTCTCGCAGGGTATCGAAGAGCGCGACCGCCTCCTCTCGGCTCATGGCAGGGGCGGCGTCCAGCTCCACAACCCGGCACAGATCGGCGAGCGCATCGAGGACGCCGGCCGCCTTGAGGACCGTGAGCCCGAGGGACGGGTCGGCCTCCTCGAGGTCGGGGCGCAGGGCCTCGGCCAGGGCCCTGGCGTAGGAAGCCACGGGCAGGAACAGGTCGTAGTGCGCTGCCATCCAGCGGGCGCAGGGTAGAAGCCGCTCGTGCAGCTCCTCCCCGGCTTCGGCGTCGATCCGCTCGATCGCGCAGGCCACGAGCTCGGCCTCATCAAGCTGGTCGTAGAGCTCGAGCGCCAAGCTCGCGAGCTTCTCGCCCTGGGCCGGCGCGCCCTCCACAGCCGACTCCAACGCCCGCGCTGCCTCAAGCCAGCCGTCGGGATCTGGCACTTGGAGTGCACAGCGGGCCAGCTCGTCTGCCCCGGCGTCGACTGCGGCCTGCACGCGCTGCGCGACTGCGGCAAAGTCGCCCGCGAGATCCGGCTTCACGCGGTCGAGGCCCGTCCAGGCCGCGAGCAGGTCGTAGGCAGCCTGCGCCACCTCGTGCTGTGTCGCGTCGGACGCAGCCTCGCGTCGGGCCAGGATCGCCCAACGCTCCGCGGCGTCGGCAGCGCGGTCGAGCCAGTCGGCCACGACATCGCCGGCGCGCGGGCCGTCCTCAGGCTGCGGGGGAAGCCCGACGTGCTGAAAGAGCTCGCTCAGCGCCCCGCGCTCACTCATGGACTGCCTCTTCATGACTCCCCCGCAGGGTACACCATGCCTCGAAGGTCAAGCTTCTCGTTGACGGCAGCTTGCCCTTGAGCAAGGCGTACTCGCCTCGACCTTGATGACGCAGACCGGTCAGCGGATCTGACGCGAGGTAGTGCGACCGCCTGACGAACTGCACGGCAGGCCGGAAGACGCGATGGAACAGCCGTCGCTCTGGCCCCCAGGCCCCCTCCCGGCGCTCTTGCGCCAGCCTCTCGCGCCGGCCCAGCGCGCCATCCTCGCCGCGCCGGCGGCGCATGCCCGTCCCACCCTCTCTGAGGAGGTCGCACGGGCCCGCGTCCGCGCCCCGCGAGGCCCAGGCCCGCACTCGCTCGGCAGCGCCAAGGCCGGGCAGGTACGCGGTGAGCACGCACGGCGGCTGCCCATCTCGCGCCTCCAGCATGACGAGCAGTCCTGCCGTACCGAGCGCGGCGGCCACACGGGCGGCGGGCCGGTCGACCTCGACCCACCACTTGAGCCGCCATGCGTCGCCGAGCGCCGTCGCGATGGCAGACGCATAGAGGCCGTAGAGGTCGGCGCAGGAGTTACCGGCGCTACTGTGCATCTCCAGGCAGTAGCGCCACCGCGCCTCGGCGTCGAAGGGGTCCACGATGGCGGCGTACCCGGCCGCGACCAGCGCCCAGCCCTCGCACTCCGGAGCTGTCAGCAGGTGATCCCGGACGTGGGAAAGCGCGGCCTCCGGGCTACGAAACACGCGCACTTGCCCGCCTGCCGGGCTCGCGATCGAGGTCGGCAAAAGCGTCATCGCCCTTTCCTCCGCCCTCTCAACGGCATCCTAGGCAAGAGTTTCGAGAACAGCTCCCGCCAGGACGGCTCATCCAGCCGATCCTGCGCCCTCTCCTTGGCATGCTGGACCCACTTGTACCAGCACGCCAGCCGCTGCTCGGTCACTTCCCCCCAGATGACCCGGCATAGATCTGCCGCGTGGAGGACGGCCCGGCGCTCGCCGACCACCTTGCACAACTCCTCCCACAACTTGGCAAGGGTCGGCAGCTCCGGGCGCGGGCGCAACTCCTGCTCGCGGGGGTACCAGTCAACGAGCTGGCCGACGGCCTTGACGAGCTCGTCCGGGGGATCCTCGTCCTTGGCAACTCGGGCGAGTTCGACGAGCGCCTTGAAGCGCAACTCGAGCAGCAACACGGCAAAAAAGTGCACATCCCGGTCACGCCAGTAGCCGTCGTCCCCGCCATCCTCCTGCCAACGGATCTTGTCGAGCGCAGCGCGCAGGCGGTCCGCATACCCAGAGAAGAGCGCGGCTCTGGCCTCCTTGTCCTCTTTGTCGTCATTGGCCGGCGGCTCGTAGCTGCCGGGCACGGGGCGACAACGAAGCTCCCTGGGCTTGTTCCGACAGTCCTCCACCTCATTCCCGACGATTTTCCGGCTCTTCGTCGAAAACCGGGCCGAATGATCTCGCGATGTTGAACGGCGGGGACGCAGAATCCCCGGCGTAGGGCGAGTTCCATCGGCGGTGGGTGGTGCCCGCGTCCAGTGCGCCGGCTGCGGGTGTTGGCGCGG
>JACQWT010000432.1:0-3786 GCA_016209145.1 Deltaproteobacteria bacterium
CGACGATCCCTTGATGGTGGACGAGAAGGGCAACCGCCGGAAGCTCGTGATCTTCACGGAGTTCAAGGACACGCTCGCGTACCTCGCCGGCCGCATTCGGACCCGGCTCGGTCGGGCGGAAGCCGTTGTCGAGATCCACGGGTCGACGATCGGCTCTTCAAGATCCGCCACTGCCTGACCATCGAGGGCGTCTTCCGCGAGCTCGCGCTCTTCCAGCCGCCCATCGACCCGGCGCTTCTTGTCCGGGCGCGTGCCGCCGGCCTCGACCTCGCGAGCGTGTTGCGCGACCTCGGCGCGCCGCCGCCGCTGCAGCGGTTCCAGGTGCTCTACGAGCGCGCCCTTGACTTCGCCAACTACGCGGCGGGCCTCGGTCAGACACTTCTGTCGGCATTCGAGAAGCAGGACGCGGAGCAGCTCGCCGCGCTCAGATCGACGCACGAGGTAGCCCTTCTTGCGCTCGTTCGCAACACGCGGGAGCTGCAAGTCAAGGAAGCGACGGCGTCGCGCGAGGCGCTCGATGTCTCGAAGGAGGCTGCCGGCGCGCGGGAGGCGCACTACGCGGGCTTGATTGAGACTGACTCGGCGACCGAGACCGGGGGAGAGACGGCGGCAGAGCGCGAGCAGTCGGCTATCAGTCGCTTGGAGGAGGCGCGGATACTTCAAGCCATCGCATACGGACACGACGGGGCCGCGGCGGCGGCGCATTTCATCCCAACCTTCGAGGCGGGGACATCAGGACAAGTCGCACATACCGTCGTGAAGTTCGGTGGCACCGACGTGGGCCAGGCGATCACCGCCGGCGGAGCGCTGTTCAAGGCCCTTGCCGCAGAGTTCCGAGATGTCGCCGCCAAGGAGACGACGATGGCGGGCTACATTCGCCGGCGGAAGGAGTGGGATCTGCAGAGAAGCCTCGCGGAGATCGAGGGCCGGCAGATCCAAAAGCAGATCGACGCCGCCAAGATCCGCGAGACGATCACGACCTCGGAGCTTACGAGCCACGAGCGGCAACTGGAGGATGCCAAGGCCGTGCTCGACTTCCTCTCCGACAAGTTTACCAACGACCAGCTCTACACGCGCCTGGGCACCCAGCTTCTCGACCTGCACCGGCAGGCTTACAACCTCGCCTTCGCGATGGCGCGGCGTGCCCAGCGGACGTTCCAGTTCGAGCGGGTGGAGCCGACAGCGAGTTTCGTCGCGTTCGGGCACTTCGACAGCGCGCAGAAGGGCCTACTCGCGGGGGAGAAGCTCCTGTTCGATCTCAGGCGCATGCAGGCGGCCTACCTCGAGAAGGATCGCCGGGAGTACGAGATCACCAAGAACGTCTCTCTCGCGGAGCAGTTCCCGCGCGAGCTCATCGTCCTGCGCGAGACGGGCGCGGTCGAAGTCACGCTGAGCGAGCAGCTCTTCGACCTCGACTACCCCGGCCACTACGTGCGGCGGCTCAAGAGCGTGAGCCTCACGATCCCTGCCGTCACGGGCCCGCATACGAGCATCAACTGCAAGCTCACGCTGCTCAAGAACAAGATCCGAACGAAGAGCCTGCTCCGCGACGGCGACTACAAGGAAGACGAGAGCGGCGAGGACAGCCGCTTCCTGTACGGCTTCGGCGCCGTCGCGAGCGTGTGCACGAGCCGTGGCCTGAACGACGCCGGGATGTTCGAGCTCAACTTCCGCGACGAGCGCCTCCTTCCCTTCGAGGGCGCCGGCGCCGTGAGCACCTGGCGCATCGAGCTTCCGCCCGAGACGAACCGCTTCGATCTGCGCGCGCTCACCGACGTCGTGCTCCACGTCCAGTACACCGCGCGCGAGGGCGGGAGCCTGCTGGGCGAGGCGGCGAAGCGCGCCGCGTTCGAGGGCATTCTTCCCAAGGCCCTGCGCATCTTCAGCGTCAAGACCGAGTTCGAGGAGGCATGGAGCGCGCTCGAGACGGAGCTAGTCTTTCCGCACCCCGAGGACCCGTTCGTGCGAGATCAGGTACTGACGCTCACCTTCGACAGCAAGCTACCTTTCGTGCCAGGCGTTGGGGCCGTGCGTCTGAGGAGGCTGCGCGCTGCCTTCGACGTCGAACACCCCGATGCAGCCCAGGTCGCGGTCACAGCGGATGTGACGATCGACGGGAACTCCAACTCGATTCTCTTGAAGGATGCTTCCGTGGAGGTTGCTGTCATCGACTACGATGGGCAGGGAGTGGCCATCGAGGGCAGCACGCTGACGCTCAAGGTCGCTGACGCGAACATCGACGCTGTCGATGCCAAGTTCCGCGAAGAGTACCCGCCGGGCCAGGGGACACCGCCTCCCGGGAAGGCGAAGACGCAGCGCCTCAAGCCCTCGGTCTTCCGCGATCTCTACCTCATCCTCGATCTGGAGCGCGACCCGCCCGTGGTCTGAGCCAGGGGGAGCACCATGGCCGGCTTCGGCTTTGACGGCTTCCGTAGGCAGCCCCCCGGCCCCGGCGCAGGCCCGGGCGGCGGCTGGCCGGGCGCCGGGGCCGGCCAGGCCCGTCCGCGCGGTCTGCCCGGCCTCGGTACGCCACCGCCTCGCGATGAACGAGGGCAAGGGCAGGCGCCGCGCGGGCCCGGCGTGGCCGAGCCGGGCCTGCGCACGCGCGGGCCCGGTCCCGCGCGCATCCCCGGCCTCGAAGCGCGCCGCGCGCCCGCGCAGGCGCCGACCCCGGTCGAGGTGCCGACGCCCACGCTCCCGAAGGGCGGCGGCGCCATCCGCTCCATCGCCGAGAAGTTCAGCGCCAACCCGGCCACCGGCACGGGCGCGATCGGCGTGCCCATCGCCGTCTCCGCCGGTCGCAGTGGCTTCGGTCCCCAGCTCTCGCTCGGCTACGACTCGAGTGCCGGCAATGGTCCCTGGGGCCTGGGCTGGTCGATCTCGATCCCCTCCATCAGCCGCAAGACCGAGAAGGGGCTGCCCCGCTACCGCGACGACCAGGAGAGCGACACGTTCATCCTGAGCGGCGCCGAGGACCTGGTGCCGGTGCTCGTCGAGCAGGGAGGCAAGTGGGTCAGGGACGTGGTCAGCGTAGGCAACGAGCGCCGCGAGCGCTATCGGCCGCGCGTCGAGGCCCAGTTTGCGCGCATCGAGCGGGTGACCGACACATCGACGGGCGAGGTGTTCTGGCGCGCGACGACCAAGGACAACGTGACGAGCACGTACGGCAAGAGCGCCGCGGCGCGCATCGCCGATCCAGGCCATCCCAAGAGGATCTTCCGCTGGCTTCTCGAAGAGACGCGCGACGACCGCGAGAAGCGCGATGTCGGCGGCAACCTGGTCCACCCCGGCAACGTGGTGCGCTACGAGTACAAGGCCGAGGACCTCGCCAACGTCCCCCTCTCGGTTTCCGAGCGGCACCGCCACGAGCAGCTCGCGAGGGTGGCAAACCGCTACCCGAAGCGCATCTTGTACGGAAACCGCCGCGGCGTGCTGAGCCCGCAGGCGCCCGCCGACTTCCACTTCGAGCTCGTGTACGACTACGGCGAGCACGACGCGCTCGCGCCGACGCCCGCCGAGCAGGTGGCGTGGCCGGTGCGCCAGGACGCCTTTTCGACGTATCGCTCGGGCTTTGAGATCCGCTCTTTCCGGCTCTGCCGGCGGGTGCTGATGTTTCACCGCTTCCAGAAGCTCGGCGGAGGCCCGGCCAACAACCCGACCCCGGTCCTGGTGCGCTCGACGGACTTCTCGTACGAAGAGACACCGGCCTTGAGCTACCTCAAGCGCGTCACGCACAAGGGCTACAGCAAGAGCGGTCCCTCGAGCTACACACGGCTCGCGCTTCCC
>JACQWT010000432.1:3809-12632 GCA_016209145.1 Deltaproteobacteria bacterium
CCTCGAGCTACACCTGGCTCGCGCTTCCCTCGGTCGAGCTCGACTACTCGCGCGCCACGTTCTCGCGCCGGGTGCGCGACCTACAGAGCGCTTTTCCGGGCTCGGTGCCGCGCGCAGCGGCCGGCCGCGCCTACCAGTTCGTCGACCTCGACGGCGAGGGGATCCCGGGCGTGCTCGCCGACGAGGGAGGCGCGCTGTACTACCGGCGAAACCTCGGCCAAGGCAAGCTCGCCCCGGCACGTGCCCTGCTGTCGAAACCGTCGGCCGCTCGTCTCGGCGCCGAGGCGCGTGGCGGCCAGCAGCTTCTCGACGTGACGGGCGATGGCCTCCCCGACCTCGTCGACCTCGGCGGACCGCTCCGGGGCTTTCACACGCGCTCTGACGACGACTCCTGGGGGCCGCTCCGGACCTTCGGCCAGCTTCCCAACGTCGACTTCTCGGACCCGAACCTCCGGTTCATCGACCTCGACGGCGACGGCTTTGCCGAGGTCGTCGTCTCCGAAGACCACGTCTACACTTGGTACCCCTCGCTCCGGACGCGCGGCTTCGGCGCGCCGCAGCGCGCGAGCCGCTACACGGACGAGGCGCGCGGGCCCACGGCGGTGTTCGCCGAGGCGCAGCAGACCATCTTCCTCGCCGACATGTCGGGCGACGGCCTCACCGACCTCGTCCGCATCCGCAACGGCAGCGTCTGCTACTGGCCAAACCTGGGCTATGGCCGCTTCGGCCCCAAGGTCACGATGAAGGGCGCCCCCCACATGGCGCCGTCAAACCTCTACGACCCGGGACGGGTGCGGTTGGCAGACATCGACGGCAGCGGCCCGGCCGATCTTCTCTACATCGGCGCCGACGGCGTGCACGCCTGGATGAATGAAGCGGGCAACGGCTTCGCCCAAAGCCAGAGCATCGCCGTCTTTCCGAGCCACGACGCGGCCGTCTCGACGGTTGACGTCGTGGATCTGCTCGGCACGGGCACGGCGTGCCTGGTCTGGTCGACGCCGCTCCAGGGTCGGCCGCCGCAGGTGCGCTACGTAGATCTGCTGGAGAGCAAGAAGCCGCACCTGCTGACGATGGTCGAGAACAACCTCGGGCTGGAGACCCGCATTGGCTACGCGAGCGCGACGAAGTTCTACTTGGAGGACCGCGCTTGTGGCCGCAAGTGGGCGACGCGCCTGCCCTTCCCGGTGCAGGTGGTCGAGCGGGTCGAGCACTACGACCACGTCTCGCGCCACAAGTTCGTCTCGACCTACCGCTACCGGCACGGCTTCTACGACCCGGCGGAGCGGGAGTTTCGCGGCTTCGGCTACGTCGAGCAGCGCGACGCCGAGAGCGTCTCGGAGCACCTGGGCAAGGGGCTCTTCCCCGACTTTCCCGTCGAAAACGGCGAGATGCCGCAGCCGCCGGTGGTGACGAAGACCTGGTTTCACACGGGCGCCTGGCAGAGGGAGAGGAGGCTGTTCGAGAAATTCGCGGCCGAGTGGTTCGTGAACCCGGACGAGCCGCGTCTCGCCGCGCCTCTCGTGCCCGAGACGCCGACCGAGCTCTCGCCCCCCGAGTACCACCAGGCGCACCGCGCGCTTGCGGGCCGCATGCTCCGGCAGGAGGTGTACGCCGAGGACGGCTCGGGCAAGCAGGGCAAGCCCTACGTCGTGACGCAGCAGACGTGGGCCGTGCGCCGGCTTCAGCCGGCGGGCACGGCACCCTTCGCGGCCTTTCTCACGGTGCCGTGCGAGACGCTGACGATCCAGTACGAGCGCGAGCTCGCGCACCCCCGCATCCGCCACGAGCTCACGCTCGAGGTCGATGCCCTCGGCTACACGACGAAGAGCGCCTCGGTCGGGTACGGGCACGCTCCTGGGGCGCCGCAGCCGGAGCAGGAGAGGACGTGGATCGCGGCGAGCGTGCCAGCCTTCAAGCACCTCACGGACAACCCGGCGTTTTTCCGTCACGGCGTGGCGACGAGCGCGAAGAGCTACGAGATGGGCTCGGGCCTCGTGCTCGTGGCGCCGGCGAAGCTGCTGACGCTCGGGGAAGTGAAAGCCGCCGTCGAGACGTTCGCCGAGGTGGTCTTTGACGCGCCGCTCGGGGCGAAGCAGAAGCGCCTCCTTTCCTCGACGCGCGAGCGCTACTACAAGGACGACCTCTCGGGGCCGCTCCCGCAGGGCGAGGTCGAGTCCAAGGCCCTGCGCTTCGAGAGCTACGCGCTCGCGCTCACCCCCGCCATGCTCTCGGGCCCGCTGGAGGGCAAGGTGAGCGCCGCGGAGGCGACGGCTCAGGGCGGCTACCGGGACCTCGATGCGAACGGCCACTACTGGGCCGGCTCCGGGACCCAGACCTACGACGCCAACGCCTTCTACCTCGTGACGGCGGTGACCGACGTCTTCGGCCAGACGACCGACATCGACTACGACAAGTACAAGCTGTTCGCCGAGAGCGTGACCGACCCGCTGGGCAACACCATCGAGGCCGGCTTCGACTACCGCGTGCTGCAAGCGGATGAGCTGACCGACGAGAACGGCAACAAGTCGGAGGCGCGCTTCGACGAGCTCGGCCGCGTCGTCGCGGTCGCGGTGGCGGGCAAGAACGGCGAGGGGGACGACCTCGACAACCCGACGACGCGCATCGCGTACGAGCTCGACCGCTACCAGAACAACCTCGGGCCCGTCCGCGTCAAGACCGAGCGGCGCGAGACGCACGCCGAGCCTGGCAGCCGGTTTCTGGTGAGCTACAGTTACTCGGACGGGAGCGGCAACGAGGTGATGGCCAAGGTGAGCGCCGAGCCCGGGCTTGCCGTCAAGCTCGACCCGCAGGGCCATCCGGTCAAGGACGGCCAGGACAATCTCGTCTACGAACACGCCGACCCGCGCTGGGTTGGCACGGGCCGCACGGTCTACGACAACAAGGGCAACCCCATCAAGCAGTACGAGCCGTACTTCTCGGCGACCGTGGAGTACGAGGACGATCCGGACATCGTCCAGTGGGGGGTTACTGCGGTTCTTCACTACGACCCGCTCGGCCGGCTCATCCGCACTGACTCGCCGGACGGAAGCTACGCGCGGGTCGAGTTTGACGCCTGGAGCCAGAGCACCTGGGACCAGAACGACACCGTGCTGGAGCCCGGCAACCTCTGGCGCGCAGCGCACCTGGGCTCGCCGGAGGAGGTCAAGGCATCTGCTCACGCGGACACTCCGACGGTCAGCTACTTCGACTCGCTCGGACGAGCCTTCTTGGTGGTGGAGCACAACATCGTGAGCGGGTCGCCCGCGTACTACGAGACCAAGAGCGTGCTCGACATCCAGGGCAACGTGCGCGAGGCGATCGATGCCAAGGGCCGCTCGTGCATGAGCTACGTCTACGGCATGCTCGGCCAACAGCTCAAGCAGACGAGCATCGACGCGGGCAGCCGCTGGAGGTTCGACACGGCGGCAGGCGAGGCGGTGCGCGCCTGGGGCGAGCGCAACTTCATGCACCGGACGGCGTACGACGCGTTGCGTCGTCCCAGTCACGTCTACGTCAAACAGGGAGTGGAGGCGGAGAAGCTCGGCGAGCGGCTTGTCTACGGGGAAGGCCACGCCTCGGCCGGGCCGAACAACCTCAGGGGCCGGCTGGTCGCCCACTACGACCAGTCCGGGGTGCTGCTGACCGAGAAGTACGACTTCAAGGGCAACCTGCTGGAGCAAAGTCGGCGCCTGGCGACCGACTACCAGAACCTCGTCGACTGGTCCGCCATTGCCGGGCTGAGCGACCCGGCGCAGATCTTGGCAACCGCCTCCAGCCAGCTCCAAGCCGAGAGCTTGGGCTACCAGTACGGCTACGACGCGCTCGATCGGCCGACCAGCATCACGACGCCCGACGCGAGCGAGGTCAGGCCCGGCTACAACCTCGCCGGCCTGCTCGAAAGCGTCGAGGCGAAGCTCCGGGGCGCCGTCACGGCCACGAGCTTCGTCACGGACATCGACTACGACGAGAAGGGCCGGCGCACCAAGATCGCCTACGGCAACGGCTCGGAGACGAGCTACGCCTACGACCCGCTGACCTTCCGGCTGCTGAGCTTCACGACGACGCGCAGCTCGGACAGCAAGAAGCTCCAGAGCCTTGCCTACGCCTACGACCCGGTAGGCAACATCGTCGCGACGCACGACAGCGCCGACCAAGATCCGTTCTTCAGCGCGCCGTCCGTCCCGTCCGCCGATGGCGACTACACCTACGACGCCATCTACCGGCTCATCGCTGCCGAAGGGCGCGAGCACGCGGCCGGTGCCGACGTGCAGCTCGACGAGCAGGGGCTGCCGATCCACGCCATTCCCCATCCGAACGACCCGAGCGGCCTCAGGCGCTACACGCAGGGCTATGACTACGACGAGGTCGGCAACCTGACCGAGATGCGCCACCGGCTGGACCTCGGTGAGCAGGGCGAGTGGACGCGCGCCTACGCCTACGTGCCGGGCACGAACCGCCTTGCCACGACGAGCCACGGCTCGCTCGGCACGCGCTCTTACGCCCACGACGCCCACGGGAACATGACCGCGATGCCGCACTTGGCGGCGATCGCGTGGGACTACGCCGACCGGATGCGCTCGGCGGACCTCGGCGGAGGCGGCCTCGTCTACTTCGTCTACGACGGCTCCGGCCAGCGGGTGCGCAAAGTCTGGATCCACAACGGCTACCGGGACGAGCGGCTCTACCTCGGGGGCTACGAGATCTTCCGCCGGACGGTGATCGCCACCGCGACGCTCCAGGACGAGCGAGAGACCCTCCATCTCGCTGATGATGCGACAAGGGTGTGCATGGTCGAGACGCTGACGGTTGAGGGCGGCACCCCCGTTCCGAGCCCGGTATCGAGGTTTCGCTACCAGCTTGACAATCACCTCGGGACCGCCTGCCTCGAGGTCGACGAGGCCGGGGCGGTCATCAGCTACGAGGAGTACCACCCCTACGGCACCTCCGCGTATCAGGCCTTCCAGTCGAGCGAGGTCGCGGCGAAGAGGTACAGGTACATCGGGAAGGAAAGGGACGAAGAAACCGGCCTCTATGCGATGGGCGCCCGCCACTACGCCCCGTGGCTGGGAAGGTGGACGGCGGCCGACCCCATGGGCCTAGGGGGCGATGGGCCGGGACTCTACAACTACGCGAGGGGATCGCCTCTCCTGATGAGCGATCCCAGTGGGACGGCCCCCGAGGACCCAAGGATTCAGCCGCTCAAGCACGAAATCGAGGCGTTGCGCGAAACAAGCACGAGAGCGTCCAAGACGGCCCAGGAAATGCTCGCGGGCCAGATCAAGAAGATCGAGGCCGAGATCGCGGACATCAAGGCGGGACCAAGGGCAGCACGAATCGGGAGGATAGTCACAGGCGCGGCGGAGCGGGCCGTTGCCGAAGGCCAGAAGAAGGCGGCGGCCAAGAAGGAGGCAGCAGAGCCGGTCATCGCCCGCCGGGGGGTCAAAACGCGGGAGGAAGCTGCCAAAGCAGCGGCAGCGGAAGCGCTGGAGCTGACGAAGGCCGGACCAGGCTACGAATACGGGGCCTCGATATTCGAGATCCCAGGCGCACCGGAGGAGGAGAAGTTCTCCTTCACGCCAGCCCAACGTTTTGCAACCGAGAGGGAGAGGAAAGACCCCAAGTCAGGTTACCGGAGAGATCCGAGACTTGCTCTCGGCGTTGGAGATCCGACAAGAGAGGCGCCCCATCCGAAAGTGCCCAAGGGAGTCACGGAAGTTGGATTTGTCCATAGCCATCCCGAACCAGGCCCCGTAGGGTTCTCAACCCAGGACAAGTTGGCCGCAGCGATCATGGGAAGGACGGTCTACGTCACACAACGTCCCTCCAAGGGCGGCAAGCCGGTCGTAATGGAGCTTGTTCCGCCGCCCAAGCCAACCCAGAAAATGACCGCGGCCGACTATATCCGCTTCCAGCTGACGCGGCTCCATTTGTGGACAGCGAAGCCTGTGCGCTAGGTCCAGACGAAGCGGTTGGCCATCACTGTGTGTTGCGTTGTCGGTCTCGTCGCAGCGACCTACATCCTGTTGTCTTCTCGCAACGACGGCCTTCCTCTCGACGGCGGCAGGAGTGATACACACGCTCCCGAGCCACGAGACGCCCACCCTCTTGAGGTCGTTGACGCAACCTCCATGATTACAACTGAGCAGGCTGTGCGGGCCTATATCGAGGAATCGAGTGATGACACCTTGCGGGAGATACTGCTGACGCCGCAGCCGCAACTGAACAACCATATTAACGATGACGTTGCGCCGTGGGACTCGCCTGTATGGAAGTGGATCGGAGCCTCTGGCAAGTTCCGCTCGCAGGCCCATCTGGACCTCCTCAACCTGGTGTGGGATGCGCTGCGCCGGCAATCGCCATTCGGAGAGCGGCTGAACGAGTCGGACAGTCTTCTCAACCAGATCCAGATTCGGTACGTACATCTGCGGGGACGAACGGGAGTCGAGGTGATCGGCTCCATTCGCAGCGATACCGCCGAAGGTTTGAGGCGCGCCGGATACCCTCCGGATCGTCTGCAAGTTACAGTGATGGAGGGACACTCTTGCCGGGCCCGGCGGCTCGACTTTCGGCGACTAAAGGTTCCTTTGTCGCGTGAAAGCGCCGATTCTACGATGAGCTTGTGGGATGTACTTGGTTCCTCATGGCGCTACTTGGACCCTGAATCGGTGGTGATTTGGTGTCAAGACTCTGGATTGGCTGCTCCGGTTCGGAGGGTAGAGGTAGCCTTCAAGGGGACGCCGCTCCGCGTAGATGTTCGCACGTTCGAGAAGCATCCGAACTCGCTGCGCCGTGGCTGTTCGACGGTAGAGTGGCACTGGCCTGGGGACCGAGATGTGCTCGAAGTGGAGGAGGCGATTCGCGTGGCGCGGCTTGCTGGCGCGCCCGGGCGTGCAGGACTTGAGGACCTATGGGTTCTCCGGCTAGCAGGGCATTCCGGCTGGACCTACGTGGTGGACGTGTGTACTGGACCGGTGCCGAGTGAGGACGTCACGCTGACGAGTGAGGGCGTCGAGGAGAGGGAGCGCAATGTGGTCGAGGCCGGGTTTTGGGATGCTGAGTCATTCGACGTTGCGGTGCCGTTCGCGGCGATTGCTTCGAGCCCCGCCTGGCGAGGCGACGAAAGGAGACCGCCTTTGGGCCTGAAGAAGGCGGTCGACTTGAGCCTTGTGGAGAGGCGCGCTGTTTTCGGTAGTGCGAGCGTGTCTCCGGTATCCGTGCGGGTGAGGCGGGTTGGCCGTGACCGCTGGGTGTATTTCGTCTGGGTACACCCAGGGGTGAATGTCGATTTGCACGTGCTCTCTGGGCATCCATTCGGCGTAACGATGGCGGGGGAGGTCTTTCGCCCCAAGAGGGTACTGCAGCTCCAGGGGTTGCCGTGAGGGCGGGCCGGCGGCGGACGAAGGATAGGGAGAGAGCCGCAGTCGCCTCAGTCTAGCCACCATCCGCTCGCCAACCTCGCGATGTTCTTCTTGCTTTCCGCTTGGCCAGATCGCCTAGCGCGGGCTGTGCCCGCAACCCAAGCAGGGCTCCGCCCCGCAGCCCCGCGAGGGGCTGTCCGCTCGTCGACCCAGAGCAGGGGCGCGCCCCTGCTCCCGGGAGCGCGGCTAGCCTACCGCTGTCGCTCGCCAGAACCCCATCCGGGGCGTGTGCGGCCCCGGCAGCCGGCGATCCCTCGCCGCGATTGTGGCGCGGTCGCCGGTCGCTCGGAGCGCCGGCGGGGCGGCAGGGCACGGGAACGGTGCCGCCGGGCGGACGACGGCTTCCTCCTGCTGGGGCGGGGCGAGAAGAGCGGCGGACAGAGGGCCGGACGCGACGGCTACGCCGCGTCCCGCCACTCGTAGCGATGATGCAGCCCGCCGAGCCGCGGCAGCGCGATCGCCTTTGCACCCGCGGACGGCTTGCCTTGGACGGCACGCCGCACCGGCGTCTGCTTGCCCAGCCCGCAGTGCGTCCGGTCCTCGTGATGGTACGCGGCGTACTCGCGCAGGAGCCGGCGCAGGTGCGCCTCGCCGAGGACGATCACATGGTCAAGCAGCTCCTGACGGCAGCAGCCCACCCATCGCTCCGCCGTCCCCTTGGACACGGTTGTCGAATGCACCCGATGCGAAGGCTGAGCGCCGACGCTTCCGGATCACCCATCCGTTCCACCCGCTGGTGGGACGCGAGTACGACCTGATCGACTGCCGCCACTTCTGGGGCGAGGACCGGGTCGTCTACGTGGGCGAGACGGGCGAGGCCCGCAGCCTGCCTGCGCCCTGGACCAGCGCCGTCGCAGAGGATCCGGCCGTCGTCGTGTCCGCCGGGCGCTCCCACTTCCGCGTCGCCGATCTCGTTGAGCTGGCGAAGGTCGTTCGAGGGGCGGCGCGATGAAAGGCCGATGTCGGCAGCTCCTTTCGTGCCCTGTGGGGAGGGGCGGGTGTCAAGGAGATTATGTCGCAACTGTAAGGCTGAGTTTGCCCATCCTGGTTGCAGTGCCGCGGGCCACTAAGGCACGTATCCAAGCCATGGCGCGCTCGAAATGGGCCAACGCGGCGATCGTTCGGTGTTTCTCGCTTGACATCGTACCAACATGCGGCATAATCAGCTTTACATCAGCCCGGAGCTCCGCCCATGCCCCAACCCAAGAGCGATCCCAAGGCCGACGCCCTCCGCGAGCAGGGCTGCCTGCACCCGCACCCGGAGAAGGCGGCTAGGGAGTTTGATCTGGCGTTTCCGCGCTGCGGGGTGATGGGCAGGGCGGCGAGGGGCGGTGGGGGGCAGCGATGACATCGGCCGGATGCAGCCGCGGGCGACGGACGGGCGCGGAGGTGCGTTGGCCGGCCG
>JACQWT010000023.1 GCA_016209145.1 Deltaproteobacteria bacterium
CCGGCCCGGAACGTACTCCTGTACGTGAGGAGCCGGGCCGAGGACGTAAGTCCGTCCCTTCGGGACGGGGTTGGGGTCCCGACGCGCCCTTCGGGCGCGTCACCCCTGCCCCGCGATCGCGGCCGACTCGGCGAGCCGTCCTTGCTGACTTCGCGCGGAAATGCCGCGAACGGGTACCGGCAAAGTCGCCGGGACCGGGCTTCAGGCTACGGGCTACGGGCTACAGGAGAGGCCAAGAGCCCGTTTTCCCGTAGCCCGTGGCCCGTAGCCCGTAGCCGGCGACGGACTTCGTCCGTTGCCCTGGTCGAGCTCTTGACGGCGGTGTCCGATCGAGGGTATTGGTAGAGCCCTGGGGCGTCCCAAGGGCGTGCGTCCGATCTGCCTAGCTTGATTCCGACCGCATTCCGAACCGGAGCAAGGGGATCCAACGCGATGGGCAGTCAGGGCAAGGGCACCAGGGGGCGGTGGAGCGAGTTGCGCGGCCAGCGCGAGTACCGGGGCCGTTGGGTTGCCCTCCGGCCCAGCTCGGAGCCGGCCGACGGCGAGGTTGTGGACGCCGACGAGGATCTCGCAGCCCTTTGCTCCCGCATCCGGGCGGCCGAGCAGACGTCGTGCTCGATCGTCTTCTGCGAGTAGATCAGCGGATCATCGGCCGAAGCCGGGGCTTGCCCCCGGTGACGACTACCTCGTAGTCGATGCGGCGGCCGGCGCCGTGCTTGGTGCGGAGCTTGGCCGTCTGGTCGCGCAAGCTGCGCGCGAGCTTCTCGTAGGTCATGCCGTCGGTGGGCTCGTTCGCCGCGCGCTTGGCCTCGACGTAGCGCTGGTAGAGCGCGCGCAGGTCGGACTCGTCGCTCGGCGCGTCGTCGCTGCCCTCGGGCGCCAGCGGCCGGCGGCGCGCCGCGGCGACGCCGGCCGCGCGCCTGCCCTCCTCGGCCTTGGCGGCGGGCGGCGCGACCGCCGGGGCCGGCGCGGGCGGGGCCGCGCCAGCTTCGTCGTCCAGGCCCAGGTCCGTGCCCAGGTTCCAGGCTCGCGGATCGACGAGGTCGGGGCCGACCTGCGCGGAACCCGCCTGCTCGAGCTCAGCGCTGCCATGGCTCAGGTCCCAGGTGGGGACGGCCGGCGTCCCGGCCGCGGCGAGTTGGGCCGCCGCCAGCTCCGCGGCCGCGGGATCCGCGCCTACCGGCGGCCTCAACGTGGGCGTCTCCTCGCCCGGCTCGTAGCCGGCCGGGGCGTCCGCCCCCGCGCCGAGCGCGTGCCGGCGGTCGTCCCGCTGTGCCGCCGCGTCGGCCAGCGCCCGGTACAGCTTCGCCCGTCGCCGACCCACGATGGTGAGCGCTTCGGCGCGGCCGACCCGTTCGGCGGCCCGCGCCACGTCGCGGCGGAACGTTCCCTGCTCGATTTCCCGCAGCACGCGGGTCCAGTACTGCTGGTAGGTGTTGTAGCGCTGGATCAGCATCTGCAGCCGGAAGCGCACCATCGGGTTGTTGATGCGCATCTTGCGTAACTGCCAGAACTTGCGATCGACCTCCTTGCGCAGGGTCGAAGGCTCGATCTTCTCGATGCCCATGAAGTACTGCTGGTAGAGCGAGCGCAGGCGCTCCAGGCGGTCCTCGATCGCCTCGACCTCCTGGCTCAGCTCCTTCGGATCCATGGCGCTACAAGGGCGTTGCCCGCAGGTTGTCGAAGCACACCCGGACCATCCAGTCGTTGAACCCGAAATGGTCGTGCCCCCGCCCCGCCAGCGGCTCGGGGTCGCTCAGCTCGTGCACCGGGCGCCCATCGATGGACCAGGCGACGGTTCGGCCGTCCGATCGCTCGATGCGGAAGCGGTAGATCTGGCCGGGCTCCACCGGCTGCGCTTGCAGATCCGGCGAGCTGCGGTCTACCTCGAGCACCAGCCGGTCGCGTCCGTGCTCGTCGAGGCGTGCCAGTACGTGCTGCGTGTTCTTCCAGCCGCCCAGGATGAAAAGGTAGCTCGTGGCGTTGGAGTAGCTCGAACCAGTCGCGCCGCTGCGGCCGTCGCCCCATGCCTCGGCCTTGATGTCGCCGTCGGGTGAGGCGCTGCGCGCGTCGAACTCGATCCGGGCGTTGAGCGGCAGGCTGCGGCGCAGCCACACGCCGCGGTTGCGCGCGCCCTCCGCGCACAGCTCGCCGGCGACGATGCGCCACCCCTGGCCTACCACCTGGTAGTCGCCGCCCAGCGTCTCGCGCTCGAAGCGATCCTCGAACGCGGTGAGCAACGGCGGGCTGGAGGGCCCGGCGCGCGGCGACCGCTCGGCCGCGGCGGTGCGGCTCCCGGCGGAGCCAGGCGGCGCGCGGCCCTCGGTCTTGGGGCCCTCCGGCACGCAGCCGGCGGCAAGCACCAGGGCGAGACACGTGGCGCCCGCGCAGCACCGCGGGCCGCCTGCGGGGCTTGCCTCGCACGCGCGGTTCATCATGGGGCAGGATGATAGCAAACCGGCACGCGCCCGGGGCCCGCCTTGCATCGGCGCCGCCCGGCGTTCGCCAGCTACCATACCGCGCGCGGTGGTAGTATGCGGTTCCGGCAAGGACTTGCCGGTTGGGGCGAACGGGGTTGGGGCCCCGTTCGCGGGGTCTGGGGCGAAGCCCCAGCGTGACATTCTCGCCGCGGACGGCACGCCTGCGGCTACAGGGGGCAACGGCCGCGGGGCGTTGCCGCTTGCGTTGGCGCTCTGCGGTCGCGCGGGTGTAGCGGTTTCACCCTTGGGTTGCGGGCGAAGCCCGCGCTAGGGTAAGGAGCAAGGCGCCATGCATCCCATCATGTTCCGCATTCCCATGCCCGGCTGGACGCTGCCGCTGGTCGGCCGGCTCGACAGCATCCCGATCTACAGCTACGGGGTGATGCTCGGCCTGTCCCTGGTCGTGGGCTGGTACCTGGCGCTGGGCCTGGCCGTGCGGGACGGGCTGCCGCGGGAAACGATAGCCAACTGCTACGTGGTCACGGCCGTCGCGGCGATCGCCGGATCGCGGCTCCTGTACATCGTCACCAACCTGGAGGAGTTCCACACCTTCTGGGACCTGCTCAGCCTGCGGCGCGGGGGGCTCGTGGCCTACGGCGGGTTCCTGAGCGGCTGGTGCGGTTCGTGGGCCTACCTCGCCTGGCGCCGCTTGCGGCTGCTGCCGTGGGCCGACTCGGCGTCGCCCGGCCTGGCCTCCGGGCTGCTCATCACGCGCATCGGCTGCTACCTCTTCGGCTGCGACTACGGCAAGCCGCTGTCCGAGGGGGCCCCGCAGTGGCTGGCGCAGGTGGGCAGGTTCCCCCACTGGCCCAAGGGCACTCTGCCGGTCGGCGAGGGCTCCCCGGCGTGGGTGGAGCACGTGAAATCGGGCCTGATCGATCAGTCGGCCACGCACTCGGCGCCCGTGCACCCGACGCAGCTCTACGAGTCGCTGCTCGGCGCGGGGCTGCTCGTTCTGCTGCTGCTTGCCCGCAAGAGGCAGCGCTTCCGCGGGCAGATCATCCTCCTCTTCTTCTTCGCCTACGGCGCGTGCCGGTTCCTGCTCGAAGAGCTGCGCGCCGATCCCGAGCGCGGCAACCTGCCCCCGTCGTTGCCCGAGCACCTGCTGATTCCCGCCTGTCTGGCGATCTTCGCCGCGAGCTACGCCATTGGCGTGGCGCGCATGATCGAGCACAACGTGCTGCTGCGCCGGCTCACACAGGTGCTGGCCTTCATGCCGGCGCTGGTGGCCTATCTCGTGCTGCGACCGCAGACGTTCGCCGCCGCGGCGGCCGTGCAGCTTTCCACCTCGCAGTTCATCGCCGTGGCGACGGGCCTCGCGGCGGGCGCGTTCTTCCTCGTGCTCGACAAGGCGGCCCTCGCCCATCCCGAGGCGGCGATGTCGCTCGGCCTGCCCGAGCCGGAGGACGAAGAGGCCGCGGATGCCGACGCCGCGGACGAGGCGGGGCAGCCGGCGCGTCCGGCGCGCGGCGCCAGGGGTGCGCCGGACAAGGGGGCCACCCGCGCGAAGGCGAAGGCGGCCGGCGACGACGCCGCAACCGAGGCCGAGCCCGGTGGCGGCAAGGACGGCGCGCAGGGAGCGGCCGAGGAAGGGGACGAAGGATCCGACGGGGCAGCCGAGAAGTAGAGGCTGTGGTGGTGCCCGAGTCCCCGCACCGGCCCGTGCGTGCGCTTTCCCGCTCTCACTTCGGCGCCCGCGTGTGCCGCGCGGCAATCGCCGCTCTCGTCGCGTCGGCGTGGGGGGGCGCGCCGACGGCCGCGGCTGACGTGGCCGCGGCGGGAGGGGCGGGGCCAAGGCCGCGCGCGGAGAGCCGGCGCGCTCGGCCCGGCGGCCGCGCGACGACGGAGCCACGGGCGCGAGCGGCGTCGGCGGCCGAGCCCGCGGGCGCTCTCGCGGTTCGCTGCGTGCTGGAGGGCGTCGACGTTCGCGGCAACGAAGCTGGAGGGCGTCGACGTTCGCGGCAACGAACGTACCTCCGCGCGCGTCATCCTGCGCTACGTCCGCTTCCGTGCCGGCGACACGCTCGACGTGTCGGACCCCGAGCTCGAGCTGACGCGCTACCGCTTGCTGGGCACGGGCTTCTTCTCGTCCGTGCGCCTGTCTCTGCGCAAGGGCTCCGAGCGGGGGCGGGCCGTCTTGGTCGTCGATGTGGTGGAGCGCAACACCCTCGTCGTCGAGAACGTCT
This sequence comes from Deltaproteobacteria bacterium, assembly GCA_016209145.1. Taxonomy (GTDB): domain Bacteria; phylum Myxococcota_A; class Polyangia; order Polyangiales; family Polyangiaceae; genus JACQWT01. Next base: position 4,667 of record JACQWT010000023.1, read on the forward strand.
GGATGGGGGTAGCCGCCGACGAAGACACCGACGGGAACGCCAAGCCGCTGTCGCCGTACCTGGGACTCTCGCTCGCCGAGACCAATCTCGCCGGCACGGGCATCACGCTTGGCGCCGGGGTCGGCCTGGCCGCCGATCAGTGGGCGCTGCGCACGCGTTTCGCCGACCCGGACATCGGGCAGAGCGGCTGGGTGGCCACGGCGAGCCTGCAGTACATCGATGCGCGTGACTTCCTGGGGGCCAAGCAGGTTTCCTTCGAGAGCCCCGAGCTGGAGCTGCGCAAGGTGACAGACTACGCCGTCGTCGGCTACAAGCGCTTCGGCGGCTCGATCGGGGCGGGTCACGATCTGTCGCTGTCCACGCAGATCTTGCTCGAGTACCAGCTCGAGCAGGTCGAGGCCGTGGTTCCGGTCGTGGCCTCGCACGTGCGCGGCCAGACGCGGGAGCCCATCGACTTCGACGTGCTGCCCGGCGACAGCGTGCTGTCGGTGCTGCGCGCGGCCGTTGTCTACGACACGCGCGATACCCCGATCCTCACGACGCGCGGCACGCTCGCGACCATCCGCTTGGGGCTCGGGCTTGCGCCGCTCGGCTCCAGCTACGGGTTCGAGAAGCTGGAGCTCGGGCTGCAGCACTGGTGGCGGCTGCCCTGGGGCCACGTGGCGAGCTTCGAGGGACAAGGCGGCGCCATCGCGGGCGCTCCGCCGTTCTTCGAGAAGTTCTACGTCGGCGACTACACCGATCTGCTGCCCGGCCGCATCCTCGGGTTGAACCCGGATCGGCGGCGGCCGCCGAACTTCCTCGGCACCGACATCGTCGAGGTGCGCTACGGCGACTACGCCGCCAAGCTGGAGGGCGAGTATCGCGTGCCGCTCTACACGGGCCGGGGCGCAGTCTACGGGGTGGACTTCTTCGCGGCGACCGGCCTGTACGCCGTGGCTACCCGCCGCGACCTCACGCAGCCGCCCTCCGGCTACGAGGGGGCCGAGCGGGTGCCGGTCGATCTGACGTACAACCTCGGCCTGCGCGTGGAGACCTACGTCGGCGGCTTCGGGCTGTCGTTCTCCAACCTGCTCGGCCTCTTGCCGGCGCGCGGGGGCGGACGCAAGTGAAGCTCGGCTCTCTGGGCGGGCTCGGGGCCACGTTGCTCGCGCTCGCGCTGACGGGCGGCGACGCGCGCGCGCAGGGTGCGCGCCAGGCCGGGCCCGCTCCCGCCAGCCTGCCCCAGCGCCGCGCCAAGCTTTCGATCGAGCAGGACTGGGTGGCCCTTTCCGTCTCCTGGCGCGACGTGGCGGACGGGGCGGTGAGGTCCAAGCTGCTCAGCGGGCTGCCGACGGTCATTGCCGCGCGCGCCTACCTTTTCCCCGAGGGCAGCGACCGCCCGGTAGCGCTGACCGCCAAGACCTGCCGGATCGCCTACGACCTCTGGGATGAGATCTTCCTCATCGATCTGCGCCAGGGCGGGGTTCGCCGCCGCACCGTGGCCGTCAACGTCGAGGGCGTGCTGCGCCGCTGCGGCGAGGCGCGGGGTCTGCCGCTCGTGAGCGCCGCCAGCCTCGAGCCCTTGCCGCGGCGCTACTTCGTGGGCGTGCTGGTCGAGGTCAACCCGCTCGACAAGACCGTGCTCGACCGGATCAAGCGCTGGGTGGCGTTGCCCAGGGGCGCTGGCTCCGTCGGTCCGGGCGATTCACTCTTCGGCAGCTTCGTGGGCCTGTTCGTGACGCAGGTGCCCGAGGCCGACACCACGCTGCGGTTCCGCACGCAGAGCTTCGGTGCGGTGGAGCTCGCGCGCGGGCAGCAGGAGAAATGAGTGGGCGCAGTGTCTGCCTACATCTACCTACATCGACAAATAATCGCGAAGGTACTTGGCTGGACCTCTCCAAAGCGCTATCAGGAGTAAGTCTCATCATTTCTCTCGGAGGTTGGACACAATGCGAGCAAGGCACGAAGGCCTTTGGTTGCTCTTCGCTGCGGGCCTGCTGGCCGGCGCGGTGGCGGTGACAGGTGCAAGGACGGCGGCAGCCCAGGGCGCGCCGCCCGCGAAGGCCGCTCCGGCAGCGCCGGCCAAGGCCGCACCGCCGGCGAAGCCGGCGGCCCCGGCCCCGGCGGCTCCGGCGGTCGCGCCGCCGGCGAAGCCGGCCGCCGCCGCACCGGCCCCGGCGGCTCCGGCGCCG
>JACQWT010000165.1 GCA_016209145.1 Deltaproteobacteria bacterium
CGCGGCGGACATCGCCGGGCCGGCCAAGGTGCGCATCGACGAGGTGGCCGCCTTCGACGGCTCGGGCTCGACCGACCCCGACGGCACCATCGCCAAGCACGAGTGGGACTTCGACTACGACGGGCAGAACTTCGGCGCCGATGCGACCGGGCCCAAGGTAGCCAAGAGCTACGCCAAGGCGGGCCCGTATCTCGTGGCGCTGCGCGTGACCGACAACGACGGCGGCCAGAATCTCACCACGCAGGCGCTCGTCGTGACGCCCAACCAGGCGCCGGCCGCGGCGATTTCCGGCCCGGCCAAGGTGCGCGTGGACGCCGTGGCGAGCTTCGACGCGGGCCTTTCGAGCGACGCCGACGGGGTGGTCGTGAAGTACGAGTGGGACTTCGGCTACGACGGGCAGAACTTCGCGGCCGACGTTTCCGGGCCCAAGGTCAACCAGTTCTACGCGCAGGCCGGGTCGTATCTCGTGGCGCTGCGCGTGACCGACAACGACGGCGCCCAAGGTCTCACTACGCACGCGATCGAGGTGACGCCGAACCAGGCGCCGGCCGCGGCCATCACCGGCCCGGCCAAGGTGCGGGTGAACGAGATCGCGAGCTTCGATGCGAGCCTTTCGAGCGATGCCGACGGGGTAGTCGTCCTGCAGGAGTGGGACTTCGACTACGACGGAAACAACTTCGACGTGCAGGCGACCGGGCCGAAGACAAATGGAAGCTACCCCCAGGCGGGCTCCTATCTCGTGGCGCTGCGCGTGACCGACAACGACGGCGCCCAGGACGTGACCACCCATGCGCTCGCGGTCACGCCCAACCAGCCGCCCCAGGCGGCCATCAGCGGCCCCAGCCAGGCCGACGTGGGCGCGCTTCTGAGCCTGAGCGGCGCGGGCTCGACCGATGCCGACGGCACCATTGCCGACTACGAGTGGGACTTCGACTACGACGGCCAGAGCTTCGACGTGGAGGCCACCGGGGCGCAGGTCAACACGAGCTTCCCCCAGGCCGGCTCGTATCTCGTGGCTCTGCGCGTGACCGACAACGACGGCGCCCAGGGTCTGACCACGCAGGCCCTGACCATCGAGCCGCTGAGCGAGCTTGCCGTGCTCGACGTGACGCCCGGCTCGGGACCGCGCCGCGGCGGCGAGCAGGTGACCATTACGGGCACCGGCTTCACGTCGGTCCCGGACACGGTAGTGACCTTCGACGGCGTGCCGGCCGTGGTGCTGAGCGTGCCGAGCTACGACACCATGACGGCGCGCACGCCGGCCGGCATCCCTGGCCCGGCCGACGTGGCCGTCACCAACTCCAACGGCGCGGCCGAGTTGCCGGACGGCTACGTCTACGAGGGCGAGAGCAACCGCGCCGGCACGGCCTTCTGCTGGATCGACGCCACCGCCGGCACCAACCTCGGCTTCCCGGTGAATGCCGACGATCTGACCCGCCCGACGACGGTCGGCTTCGACTTCGGCTTCTTCGGCGAGCTGTTCCCGGCGGGCGCGGATCTGTACGTCACGTCGAACGGCTGGGCCTCGTTCTCCGAGAGCCAGGCGATGTTCCAGCACTTCGCCATCCCCAGCCCGAGCAACCCGAGCCATCTCGTCGCGCCGCTGTTCTTCGACCAGCGCATCGGACCGACCGGCGCGGTGTACGCGCGCACAACCGGAGTGCAGCCCAACCGCCGGCTGGCGGTCGAGTGGAAAGACGTCACGGACGCGGGCGGCGCGGCGCGCTTCCGCTACCAGGCCGTGCTCTTCGAGGGCAGCGACGACGTTGCGCTCCAGTACCGCAACAGCGCCCAGTTCGACTACAACCCGCTCAACGACGCGGCGGCAGGCGCGAGCGCGCTCATCGGCATCCAGAACGCCGACGGCAGCGCGGGCGCGCAGTACGCACGCAACGCCTTCCTGACGGGGCTGGCGCCCGGCGGGCGCACGGTGGTCTTCCGCCCGCAGCCCGACGGCAGCTACGACATCGACAGCGGCACGACCCTGAGCGTGGCGGGCACGGACTTGCCGCCCGGCGCCCGGCTCGGCAACGGCGGCACCGTCAAGCTGTGGCTGTCCAAGCCCATCGACGCCACCACGGCAGTGGCGAACAGCAGCGTGCGGGTCAACAACTTGACGGACGGCGGCACCGTGCCGGTGGTCCTGAGCCTCGCCCCGAGCAAGGACGTGCTCTACGTGACCGTGCCGGCGGGCCTTGTCACGGGCAAGAACTACGAGCTGCGCCTGACCACGGCGGTCAAGGATCTGGCGGGCAAGCCGCTTTCCCAGGATCCCATGGGCCTGTCGTGCGGCAGCAACTCGCCCACCGACTATGCCTCGGCGTTCACGTACTTCCCCCGGAGCTGCCTCGACATCAAGCTCGGCTCCCCCGCGGCTCCAAGCGGCCTGTACAGCATCGATCCCGACGGCGGCGTGGGGCAGGCGCCCTTCACGGTCTACTGCGAGATGACGGCGAACGGGGGCGGCTGGACGCTGCTCATGAAGATCGACGGCAACCAGGCGACCTTCGACTACGACGCGGCGCTCTGGACCAACACGAACACGCTCAACCCGGGCTCGCCCAACCTCGACATGACGCAGGCCAAGCTCCTCGGCTTTGGCACCATGCCTTTCACGGCGCTGCGACTCGGCATGCTCGTCGGCGGCGTGACACGCTGGATCGTGGTGCCGCACACCGCGTCCTCGCTCCTCTCGCGGTTCGTGGGCGGTGCGGTGGTGACGAGCGCGGGCCGCAACGCCTGGAAGAGCCTGTTCCCGGCCCCCTCGCTCCAGCCCTTCTGCGACTGGGAAGGCTTCAACGTGGGCGTGGCCGGCGCGGCGCGCGCGCGCATCGGAATCGTGTCCAACGAGAACGGCGTGGGCGACTGCTCCTCGCCCGACTCGCGCATCGGCTTCGGCACCGACGGCAACTTCTGCGGGCAGGACGACGCCAACACCTGCGGCAACGAGGCCCGCTGCGGCGGCGATGGCGGTGACGTGAGCACGCGCGCCTTCGGCTACGTCATGATCCGCTGATCCACCAGGTCCGAAAATCGTCGCGTGGCGCGAAGAAAAGCGAACCGCCAAGACGCCAAGGGCGCCAAGATCGAATCCGATTTTGTTTCTTCCTTGGCGTTCTCGGCGCCTTGGCGGTTCATCTGCTTGCTTGGGTTGCGGGCGAAGCCCGCGCTACGGGCGCACATTGACAACCGCCTCAAGGCGCGGGATGTTGCGCTTCCTCAGAGGGAGACCCCGATGAACAAGCCTTCAGGCCGCAGCATCCTCTTCGCCAGCCTCGCTTGCGCCTCCACCCTGGCCTTCGCCGGCTGTGAAGAGAAGCCCAAGGTGACCGAGCCCGCCACCGGCGGGGCCGCCACCTCCATGACCGGGATGACCGCGCGGCCCTCGGGCGGCGGTGGCACGGGCAAGGAGTACACGATCGCCTGGTCGGTGTGGACGGGCTGGATGCCCTTCAAGCTGATGGAGCAGAAAGGCTTGCTCGACAAGCGCGGGCAGGAGCTCGGGGTCAAGATCAGGTTGAAGGAGTTCAAGGGGTACATGGACTCGGTGCAAGCCTTCGCCGCGAAGAAGGTGGACGGAGTCGCCATGACCTCGATGGAGTCGCTCCAGCCGGCATCCAACGGGGTCAAATCCGTCGGCATCGTCGTCAACGACGTGTCCAACGGCGGCGACGGCGTGCTCGCGCGTAAGGGGATCGCGGACGTGAAGGGCCTGAAGGGCCAAACCGTGCTCTTGGAGCAGTTCAGCGTGAGCCACTACCTGCTCGGCCGGGCCCTCGAGTCGGCGAATCTCTCGGAGAGGGACGTCAAGATCAAGAACATCTCGGGCGACGACGCGGGCAAGGCGTTCCTGACCGATCCCGGCGTCAAGGTCGTCACGACCTGGAACCCCCACCTTTTCCAGGCGACCGAGCAGGGCAAGGGCAAGGTCATCTTCTCCAGCCGCGACATCCCCGGCGAGATCATCGACTTCCTGGTGGTGAGCGACGCCGCCCTGCGCGAGGAGCCCAAGCTCGGCAAGGCCCTGACCGAGGCATGGTACGACGCCATGAAGCTCATCGCGGACCAGAGCACGCGGCCCGAGGCCATCGAGATCATGGCCAAGGGCGCCGGCGCCCCGGTGGGCGACTTCAACAAGATGCTGGCCGACACCGATCTGTACGTCGATCGCGGCCGGGCAGGCGACTTCCTGGAGAGCGAGACGCTCAAGAAGACCATGGACAAGGTCAAGAAGTTCTGCCTGGAGCACGAGCTCATCAAGGACGCAAAGTTCACCGTGGGCTACGGCGCGGGCGGCGACGACCTTCTGCGCTTCGACTCGACCTGGGTGCGCGGCAAGTAGGCATAGCGGGCCGGGCGCGAGCGAGCGATGCGCCGGACGAGGAAGCTCATCGGGACGCCGCTTTCGGCGGCACGGCGGGTCGCCCTCGGGGTGCTGCCCTTCGCCGTCGTGCTCGTGCTGTACGTCTACTTCTCGCACCAGCGCCACGCGGAAAACCCCCTGGACCGGCTCATGCCGAACCTGGGGCAGCTCTGGGACGGCCTGCGCGAGATCGGTACGGCTGACAAGCGCACGGGCGAGATCTGGCTCCTCGCCGACACGCGGGCCTCGCTGGGCAGGCTGGCCCAAGGCATGGGCGCGGGCCTGGCCATCGCCGTCGTGCTCGGCTTGCTCGCGGGGATCTTCTCGCACGCCGGCGCCGTGATCTCGCCGCTCGTGACGGCGCTGGCCAAGGTGCCGCCGCTCGCCCTGCTGCCCATCATCTTCATCTTCCTGGGCGTGGAGGAGAGCTCGAAGGTGGTGATCATCGCCCTCGGCATCGCGCCGACGCTGGCGGGTGACATCGCCCTCGCGGGCCGGGCCGTGCCGCGCAACACCGTGGTCAAGGCCTACACGCTCGGGGCGAGCACGCCGGAGGTGGCGTTGAAGGTCGTCCTGCCGCAGATCCTGCCGCGCATGCTCGACTCGATCCGGCTGACCATCGGCCCGGCCTGGATCTTCCTCATCGCCGCCGAGGCGATCAGCGCCGAGAGCGGGCTCGGCTACCGGATCTACGTGGTGCAGCGACAGCTCGCCATGAACGTGATTCTGCCGTACGTGGTCTGGATCGCGCTGATCGGCCTGGTCATGGACTACGGCTTGGCGGCCATCGGCCGCTGGGCCTTTCCCTGGGCCGAAGAGGGGAAGGGGAATTGAGCGACCCCGAGGACAAGAACCGCGTGGCGATCGCCAAGACCGCGGCCGCGGCGAAGAAGAAGGCGGCCGAGTCGCCGGACGCACGCGGGGCGGCGGCCCGGCACGCGCCCGAACCGGAGCCGGCGCCGCCCGCGCCGGAGCCTGCGCCAGAGGCGTCCGCGCCGGAGCCGGCCGGCCTGCCCGTGCTGCGCTGCGAGCACGTCTTCCATCGCTACCCCAGAGCCCAGGGCGGCTACCAGCTCGTGCTGAGCGACATCGAGGTGCTCATGCGCGTGCCCGACTTCGTCAGCGTGGTCGGGCCCAGTGGCTGCTGCAAGTCCACGCTGCTGCGGCTCATTCTCGGCTCGGAAACCCCCTGGCAAGGGACGGTTGAAGCGGGCGGCCGGCTCGTCCAGCACCCCGACCGCAATCGGGGCATCGTCTTCCAGCGCTACTCGCTCTTCCCGCACCTCAGCGTGGTGGAGAACGTGGTCTTCGGCCTCGAGCTCGACGAGACCTGGCTCCTGCAGAAGTACCTGACCTACCCCTGGTACCGCCGCATCCACCGGCGCTACGTCGAGCTGGCGATGGAGCACCTGCGTGCCGTGAAGCTCGACGAGCACGCGCAGAAGTACCCGCACCAGCTCTCGGGCGGCATGCAGCAGCGGGTGGCCATCGCCCAGGCGCTAATCATGAAGCCCACCATCCTGCTCATGGACGAGCCTTTCGGCGCGCTCGATCCGGGCACGCGTGAGGACTTGCAGGTGCACATCATCGAGGCCTACGAGCAGCACCGCATCAGCGTGGTGTTCGTGACGCACGATCTCGAGGAGGCCCTCTTCGTGGGCAACCGCCTGCTCGTGCTCTCCCAGTTCTACCAGTCCGAGGACGGCCGCCCGGGCGAGGGCGCCCGGATCGTGATGGACGTGCCCACGCCGACCACGACCAGCACCGGCGACAAGCAGCGCGGCGAGTTCAAGGAGTTCGTGGCCGAGGTGCGCCACCGGGGATTCGATCCCGCGCAGCGGCAGCGCGTCGCCCAGTTCGACCTGCGCGCGGCGCAGAGCTGATCTACTGCTTCCGAGAATCGTCGCGCGGCGCGAAGAAAAACGAACCGCCAAGACGCCAAGGGCGCCAAGATCGAATCCGATTTTGTTTCTTCCTTGGCGTTCTCGGCGCCTTGGCGGTTCATCTTCTTGCTTGGGTTGCGGGCGAAGCCCGCGCTACGAGGGTGTTTTCCAGGCGTCGCGAGCGGCCCGAGGGTAGTTGGCGCAGGGCACCCCCGCCTGCTGCCGCCTGCTCGTAGCGGCCGGGGGAGTCGGGTATTCTCGAGTCAGCACCATGGCGATAGGCACGCGCTGGTGGATTGCGCTCTGTGCTGGCGCCCTCGCGGGCGCTGGCGGCGTGGCCTGTGGCAGCAGGACGAGCATGGACGTGACCGGCATCGCGGCGGCCGGCGCTTCGGCGGGTCACGGCGCCGCGGCCGGTACCGGCGCTTCGGCGGGTCACGGCGCCGCGGCCGGTGCCAGTGGCTGCGCGTGCGATGCGGGGCTCGCCTGCTGTGACGGCGAGTGCGTGGACACCGCGAGCGACGCCAAGCACTGCGGCGGTTGCGCCGCGAGCTGCGGGGCCTGCGAGCTGTGCCTCGGCGGGCAGTGCGTACCCGAGTGCTTCTGGGGCACGACGAGGTGCGGCGACGAGTGCGTGGATGCCAGCACGGACTCGGCCCATTGCGGCGGCTGCGGCAAGGCATGCGGTCCCGGGCTCGTGTGCCAGGCCGGGGCTTGCGCCTGCCCGCAGGGCAGCGTGAAGTGCGGCAGCAAGTGCGTCGACACGAAGACCGATCCGGCCCACTGCGGCGGCTGCGGCAAGGCATGCAATCCCGGGTTCGGCTGCCAGGCGGGGCAGTGCGCCTGCTCGTACGGTGCCGTCACGTGCGGCAGCAAGTGCGTCGACCTGAAGTTGGATCCGGCCAACTGCGGCGCCTGCGGCAAGGCATGCGCCCCGTGCGAGTACTGCTCGGGGAGCTGCTACGCGCTGAGCTGCTCGGAGCACGAGGCCATGTGCTACGGCTCGTGCTGCATCGACACGAGCTCGGACCCGCAGCACTGCGGCGGCTGTGGCCACGCCTGCGGCCCGTGCGAGTACTGCGAAGGCGGCGAGTGCAAGCCGAAGTAGCTGCCGGGTATGCGTTCACGCATTGTGGCGCTAGCAACGACGGCTCGCCGAGTCGGCCGCGATCGCGGGGCAGGGGTGACGCGCCCGAAGGGCGCGTCGGGACCCCAACCCCTCGCGTAGGGGAGTACGCTGCGGCCCGGGCCTCCGGGCGCGCTCGCGCTCGCGGCCGCCTGACGAGCCGGGTGTTGGAATGCGTGAACGGTTACGCTGCCGGCTGGGTCGACCGGGTGGTCGTGCGTGGGGTCAGGTGGGTCTTGTCCGTGCCGGTGGCCCCGGTGATGAGCAGGGCCTAGCGCTCACGGACCAGCCTGCCGGTCGGCGCGCAGGTGCTGGGCGCTTGGGTGCGGCTGCGCCAGCAGCCGGGCGACCGCTTGCAGAATTGGCCGGCAAGACATGCGGGACTACCACCGAGGTCCCGGACCGTTGACAGCCCCCCCGTCAGGCGCTTCCATGGCCCCGATGCTCGCGCCGCACGCCTGGCTCCTTCTCGTCCTGCTCTTGCTCGGGGCCGCCGGCTGCGAGGCCATTGCCGGGGTCGACGACCGGCGCCTGGCCGCCGGAGCGGCGGACGGGGCCGGCGCGTCCAGCTCCGGCGCGGGCGCCGGGGGCGGGACCGGCGGCACGGCCGGCGCGGCTTGCGGCACGGGCGGCTGCGACGAGAACTGCCTGCCGCCACGCTTGCTGGTGGCCGCCGAAGCGATCAATGCGCCGGGGCAGTACGGCGAGCTGCTCAGGTTCTCACTTCACGGCGGCGGCACGGAGGAGTGCCAGAGCTTCTCCACCGCACCCGTGGAGCAGCCCTTCGCCGTAGGCTGGATCCCGCCCGATCTGGTAGCCGTCGCCGCTTGGAACCGCGTGCTCGCGTACGACTCCGAGTGGGGCGAGCAGCGGCTCGACCGGGCGTACGGGGTCAGCGGCAGCTTCCCGGCCGACGTCTTCCCGCTCCAGGACCCGACCGCGTCCCGGCCGGCCGTGGCGGTCGCCTGGGCCGCAGCGCCGGACAGCGAAATCCGCGAGATGGTCGCCTTCGACGCCGTCTCGGGCAAGGAAGCCCTCACTTGGCCGCTCAACTCCGGCGATCTCCCCATCGGCCTGGGCTGGGCCGGCGCGACGGCGTGCCCGGGAAAGCCGTCGCACTTGCTGCTCGTCAACAAGGACAAGGGGATCGCGCTGCGCGAGGCCGCGCCATTCGAGGGCAAGAAGCAGGTCGGGGAAGATCTGGAGTCGCCCCTCTCCCTGCGGACGCTCTACGCGCTCGGCGGCACCGACGGCCGGCGCGCGGCCTGGGTGGGAGCAGAGCCCGAGTCCACCGGGGCCGTCCACTACCTGACGGAAGGGGGGCAGGTCTCAGGTGCGGCCTGGTGCACGTCCCCGGTCGCCGGCTGCGTCCTCAAGCACGCCGTACCCGATCCCACGAATACACAGCGCACCATCGCGCTGTGCGAGGAGCCGGGCACGACCGAACGCCACGTGGTCCGGCTCGACGCGGGCGCGGGCGGCGGCAAGCAGTGCAAGCACCTGGTCAACGGCGCGGACTACGGTCCGGAGCGGCGCCTGGCGCGGCTGGCGGTGCAGCCGTAGCCCTGGCGCGGCTACTCCCCCCGCCTCCACGCCCAGCCGATCCCCACCAGCGGGTAGAGCACCGCCAGCGCAAACAGGTACTCGGGCAGAAGCCGCAGCGGCGCGACGACGTAGGCCGCCACGACGTTGGCGATCTGGAAGGCGTTGAACAGCTTGCTCTGCCGCAGCTTGAGCTTGGGCATGTCTGGACCCTCATAGCGCGGGCTGGCGCCCGCAACCCACTCCGACCCGCTCCCGCTCCCGCTCCCGGGGCCGGCAGTCGGGAGCGGGAGCGGGAGCGGGAGCGGGCAGAAGGGAGTCCTCGCGCCTTGGCGCCTTGGCGGTTCGTTGTAGAATTTGCGCGCGGCGCGCGGAGAGCCCGAATTAGTAGATCAGTACACCGCGAAGTCGTCCTCCAGGTTCTCTCGACGCGAGGTGGGGTGTTGCGCGCCGCCCGTGAGCTCCTGCACGCGCATCATGACGAACTCGCGCAGCTCCGAGACGCGCACCGCGCCGTCGCGATCCGCGTCGGCCGCTCCCTCCAGCCCCTCCAACACGGCGTAGGTGAAGGTGCCGTTGTGCCAGCGATCGTCCTCCTGGGCGTACTCGCTGCCGGTCGCCGACGAGATGACCATGGCGCCGGAGCCGCGGCGCAAATCCGCGAAGATCTCCGTGAGCATCCCGTAGGAGCTGGCAGGGCTCAGCGGCGCGGTCACGAGCTCCAGGGCGCGCAAGTCGAAGGTCTTGACCCGGCGCGCCGTGGGCTCGGCCGCCTCGAGGGCGCGCGCGCCAGGGGGCGTGGCCGTACCCACGCCTACCATCTTGGCATCCTCGTCCACCTCGCCCGAGTGGCAGGTGTCGATGAGCAGGAGCTTGCGCCGGGCGGGGATGCCGTCGAGCAGCCCCTCGATGGCCTCGAAGGGAAGGCCCCGGCGCGGCGGATCCTTGATGTCGAAGTCGCTCGGCACGAAGTAGTAGTCCTTCTTCTTGTCGAGCATGCCGTGGCCGGCGACGAAGAGGACGACCTCGTCGTCCACCTTGCTCCCGGCCAGGAACTTCTTCGCCCCGAGCACGTTCTCCCGTGTGACCTCGCGGTCGAGCACGCGCATGACGCGCACGCCGGCGAAGCGGTCGCCGCGGCGCTCGAGCGCCTGGGCGAGGTCCATGGCGTCCTTGGCCGCGTACTCCAGATCGAGCTTGGGATTCGCATGGCGCGAGACGCCGATTGCCAGCACGTGCAGCGTGGGCTTGCCGGCCGCGCCCTGGTAGGAAACCGCCACCGTCTCCTTGAGCGACTCCACGCCCAGGCTGCTCAGGGCCGAAAGCTGGATCTTGTTCATGCCGCTCGACAGGTCCAGCTCGAGCGGCACCTCGGCGCTGGCGCCCCGGCCGCGCAGATCGATGCCGGCCGTGCCGAAGACGGGTACGTCGTTGACGTAGACGAGCAGCCGGTCGAGCGCGCCCGCCGAGCTCTGCGCCTGCGCCACCAGGCGCAGCCGGCGCTCCGTCGTGCTGGGCGGGGGCGGTCCCGAGACGAGGCGCACCTCGGGCAGCGCGTAGCCGCCGGCGAGCATCTCCTCGGTGAAGCCCATCTTGCGCAGCCGCTTCTCGTAGGCGCGCCGGTAGGTGTCGATCACCTCCGCGGGCGCGTAGCCCAGACGGCGCAGCACGAGATCGGGGCGGTTCAGGCGTAGGTCGAACAGCTCGAAGGGCACGGCGCGCATGCCCAGACGGAAGGCGACAGCCCGCAGGGCCTCCTTCGACGCCGTGTAGTAGCCGCCCGGGACGGCCACCACGAAGCTGTCCGCGTCCAGAGCGACGAAGGTTGCCGCGAGCTGGTGCTGGCTCGTGTCCCAGAGCTGCACCACGCCGGAATGCCCCACGGCGGCGAGGTAGCGGCCGTCCGGGCTGAAGCTCAGGCCGCACACCTCGGAGCTGCTGCCGCGCAGCACGGTGAGCGGGCGCGCGGCGTCGACGTCCCACAGGCGCACGGTGTTGTCCGCGCTCCCGCTCGCCAGCAGATCGCCGCGCGGGCTGAAGGCCAGGACCTGCACGTTGGCCTCGTGGCCCTGCAACTGGGCCCGGAGCGCCGGCTCGAAGTCCGCGCCCAGGGTCGCGAGCGTGATGGAGTTGTCCTGCGTCGCCCCCGGGTTCATGGTCACGAGCATCTGGCTGTAGCCGCCGCCCACGGCGACGACGCCGCGGCTGGAGACGGCGAGCGAGTGGACGAAGGTGGCGTGGGCCTTGACCCGGCCCCGCGGCCGCAGGCGTTCGTCCTGCTCCCGCCACACGGCCAGCGCCGCGTCGTGCGCGCCGGCCGAGACGAAGCCCGAGCGGTCGGGCAGGTACTGCACGCCGACCACGTCGCCCTTGTGCACCTCGTAGGAGGTGAGCTCCTGGCCCGTGACCGTGCTCCAGAGGTGGACGCGGCCCTCGGTGTCGCCGGCAATCAGGATGGCCCCGCGCGGATCGAAGCCGACGCTGCGGCCCGGCGTCGGGATCCGCTTGTGGAGCTGGCCGTCCTTGACGCGCCAGACGTAGACGGCGTCCCACTGACCGCTCGCCAGGCGCGTGCCGCGGGCGTTGAACGCGAGCGAGATGATGGGCCGCTCGTGGCCCGCCAGCACGCGCGGCGGCCCGCCGCGGCGCAGATCCCAGAGCCGGACCATGCCGTCGAGGCCCCCCGTCGCCAGGATGGGCTCCTGGGGATGAAAGGCCACGCTGAAGGGCGGGACGACGTTGGAGATGTGGCCGCTGCCCGCCACGTTGATGAGCCCCTTCAAGGCGGCGATCTGCCGGCCGCTGTGCGCGTCCCAGAGGAGCACCGTGCGCGAGCCACCCAGGTACTGGGCCATCTCCCCGCTCATCTCGTTCGGCCCGTGCGTCGCGAGCAGCCGGCCATCCGGGCTGAAGGCGACGTAGCCGGTGGCGCCGGGCAGAGAACGCACGACGCGCTTCAGGCCCGCGTCCCAGAGCTTGACGCCCTCGTCGCCCGCCGTGGCGACGGAGCCGTCCCTGCCTCGGAACGCCACGGCGCGCACGTAGCCGTCGTGGGTTTGGACGTCAGCCATGCGCTCGCGCCGGTCGAGATCGAACAGCACCGCGTGGCCGTTCTCCGTTCCGGCCGCGAGCCGCTTGCCGTCGGTGCTGAAAGCCAGGGCCTCGGCCGCCTCGCCCAGGGACAGCGCGGCCGCGACTCCCCCGGTGCGCACGTCCCACAGCTCGATGCGGCGGTCCTCCCCGACCACGGCCAGAAGCCGGCCGTCCGGGCTGAAGGCGAAGCCCCGCGATGCCTTGGCGGCCGAGAAGCTGCGCACGGGAAGCAGCGTCTCGGTGTCCCAGAGCTTTACCACGCCGTCGAGGGTGGCGACGCTCGCCACGAGCTTGCCGTCGGGCGAGAAGGCCACGCGGCTGACCCAGCTCTCGTGGCCCTGGATCTTGGCCAGCTCGCGGCCCGTGCGCACGTCCCAGATCCGCACGCTGTTGTCGTTGGCGCCGCTGGCGAGCTTGGTGCCGTCGCCGCTGAAGGCCACGGAGCGCACCGCGCCGACGTGGCCGACCAGCGTGCGCAGCTCGCGGTACGTGCGCATGTCCCAGAGCTTGATGGTCGAGTCCGCGGCCGACGTGGCCAAGAGCGAGCCGTCCGGGCTGAACACGATGTCCAGCACGTTGATGGTGTGGCCGGCCTGAACGACCAGCTCGGGCTCGGGTCCCGCCGCCGCCGTGGCCGCCGCCCCCGGCGGCGCCGACGGCGGCAGCGACGAGCCGCAGCCGCCCAGCGCGGCGAGCACAACCAGCAGCACAAGCGCCCCGCGCATCGGTCAGTCCTCGACCACGAGGCCGTAGCTCAGGCATCCGCCGTAGCCCCGCGCGCGATCCTCGAAGTCGGTGAGCAGGAAGCCCAGCGAGATCTCCTGCTCGTCGTTCTCGATGAGTCGCGCCGCGCGCACCACGAGCCGTGACTGGTTGGTCACGTCGCTCGCCACGTCGCCCATGAGGCTGCCGCGGAAAGTGCGCGCCGCGTAGCCCTCGATGGCGTACTTGGAGATACCGACGCGCAGCCGGCCGCCGAGATACCAGTAGAACGCCCCGCTCATCTGGAAGGTGTCGTCGGGGCCCGCCCCCAGCGCGTCGATCCCGCCACCCAGGACGGGCGCCAGCACGAGCGGGCCGAGCCGCACCCCCGGGCCCAAGCCGAAGTGGAGATCGAAGGGTACGTTCTTCTGGGTGTTGAAGCCGAAGCTCAGGCCGTAGTCGAGCGCCACGCCCAGCACGTCGTCGAGATCGTCGCTGGCAATAGGCCCGCCCTCGAGGCCGACCACGATGTTCAAGAAGGGATCGTAGGCGCTGTCGCCGACGCGCTTGGGCGTGACGTAGAGGCTGTCGATCTGCCCGCGCACCCCGCCGGGCTCCCGCCCTTCGTAGGTCAGCTCCTTGCCGTTCTCCTCCTCCTCCTTGCGATCCGGCGGGGTGTACCGGTGCCGGGGCGTGTCCGCCTCGGCGCTCGTCGTCGTGACCACGGTGGGGCCGGTGGGCGTGACGTCCGCGCCGCTCTTGCTGCCCGCGGCCCGGGCGATGGCTGCCAGGAGCTCGCGAGCCGAGCTCGATCCCGTCTCCCACACCGACTGGCTCAGCCCGGCCACGAGCGTGCCCCGCGCGCTGTCGGCGCACAGGTTGGAGATGCCGTTCTCGCGGTCGAGCGAGTACGGCTTCCACCCGGAAGGCGGCGACCGATCGACCTGGCGCAGGCCCGCCGCCACCATCTTGGTCCGGAACGTCTCGCAGTCGCCAAACGGCGGGAAGAAGGGGTTGATGACCATCTCCGGGGTGGCGGGGCTCGTGCGCTCGAGCATCTCGAGCGTTTTGTCGTCCTTGGTCAAGGTCCGCACGCGCCACTCGTCGGGGCCGGCCGGGAGCGCGATGGTCAGGCCCGCGCTGGGCAGCGTCACGGTCTTGGCCGAAGGCGGCGGCGGGGGCGGCGGCTTGGGCGGCTCGGGCGGCTTGGGCGGCGGCGGGGGGCTCACCGGCCCGGGCCCGATCGAGCCTCCCGTGACCGCGGCGATGCGGGCCGCCGCCTTGCGCGCGTATGGCTCCAGGACCTGGGGCGAGAGCACCTTGCCCTGCACGCCCGGGCCCTGGGCCGCGTAGACCTTGGCGACCACGTTGCGCACGCGGAAGAGGTAGAAGTAGTTGACGAGCTCGATGCCCATCGTCTGCTCGACGCCGCCGAACACCTGGCAGTCGGAGCCCACGTCGGGCGCGCTGGGGATGGGATGGCGCCCCTCCGAGAGCTTGTCCATGGCGTCATCCATGTAGCCCGTGGCCTCGTCCTCGCTCGGAAAGGCGATGCGCACGTCGACCAGCCGCCACACCGGCGCCGCCATGTCGCCCATCCACACCGCGAAGCCGTCGTGCTCGCCGCCGTGCTGGCGGAAAGCTTGATCGCTGGGATCGCTCTGGGCGCGGCTGTCCTGCGTCATGCTCATGCCGGGCAGATCCGCCGGCTGCAGGAAAGTCCGCCGGTACTCGTCGCCCGACATGGCCAACGCCGCCCGCACGATGAGCAGGAGGGCGGCGCAGAGCAGGCATGCAAGGTAGTAGGTGCGTTTCACGTGGTCCTCACCAGTGGGCGCGGGCGACAAGACCACCGTACAGCAGCGAAGGCAAGGGGCGGGGGGCATAGGTGTTAGCCGAGAACCTGACGATGGCAACGACGGCGGCCGATCCATCCGCGCCGGCCGGCTTACGTCCTCGGCCCGGCTCCTCGCGTACAGGAGTACGCTCCGGGCCGGGCCTCCGGGCGCGCTCGGCCGGCGCGGCGCCTCGGCCGCCGGGCGATTGCCGGCTAACACCTATGGATCCGCAAGGCCGAGCGCCTGCTGCGCGCACGCGAAGAGCGCCGAAGCAAGCTGCGCGCCGCGGCCGCGCGTGCCGCCGACACGCTTGTCGCGGAGTTCAGGGCGACGGAGGTGTGGCTCTTCGGATCGCTCCCCAGGTCGTGGTTTCACGAGGCATCTGACGTGGATCTCGCGGTCACCGGAGTGGCGCCTGGCCGGATCGGTCCGGCCTGGGACCGGGTAGTCGAGATCGTCGGCGGCCGCGTCGATCTGGTCTCGCTCGACGAGGCGCCGCCGGGGCTACGCCGCCACATCGTCGAGACGGGGGAGAAGCTACGGTGACGGCGCCGGAGCTCGCCCTTCGATTTCTCTATGTTCACCGACAAAGAAGGCGGGCTCGGCGCGACGGCACCCCCACGCCACGCGAAGGTCGTCAAGGGCGTCGCCCGTGCCGCCCAGCACGTCCGGCCGGGGCTTGACTTCCAATATAGAAAGGGTAGCTTTTCTGCGTGGATACTACGGAATCACGGAGTTCGATGATGCGACAGCGGGATGAGGACATGGGCTCCAACGTAGGGTCGGCGCTCGGTGCGAGCCGAGTGATCTCCTTGCCCGGGCTTCCAAGCAGCGGGCCCCTCGACCTGCTGCAGCTTCGCGCCGAGGTCGCGCAGCGCCTACGATCGTCCGGCGGGCGCCCCACTGACCCAAGCTGGAACGTACAGCGACTCGTGCCCTTTCGCGAGGAGCGGTGGCGCCGGCTCGTCGAACTGGCCGAGCGGCTGAGTAGCGACGAGCGCAAGGTCAGCCCAGGCCAGCTTGCGGGGATTCTCCTTGACCGCGCGCTCAGCGGGATCGCCGAGTCAGTTCCGGCACCGGGCCTGCGCCCGACCCGCGTCGGATGAAACGGGGGTGGGCTGGCGGAGCGGTGCCGGCACCGAGATCCACTGCCTGGCCGCGACCGGCGGCGCGCGCGGCATCCTGGTATCCGGCGCCGAAGACGCGCTGGTCGTGGGCTCGGGCGGCATGCCGCTCGCGGAGTTCTTCGCCGCCGACCCCGCGGATCTGCTGCTGGCTTCCTGAGCGCGTCGTTGTGGCGCTGACCGGTCGGTGGGCGTTAACACTCTTGATCGCCCCCAGCCGCCGCCCCTACGATGCGCCCATGACGACCCGAGAAGAGCTCTCGCCCTTGTTCACCGAAGTGCCCCTGAGCGCCGACGAGGCCAGCGCCATCGTGGCCGCCTTGCGCGACATCGCCAAGGTCGACGGCGAGCACCCCGAGGAGCTGAAGCTCATCGACGGCTTCGTCAAGGCCGTGCACGCCGATCTCGGCGAGGAAAAGCCCGCCCGGCGCGAGAAGATGAAGCCCGCCCTGCTCGCCCAGCGCCTCGTCGATCCTACGGTGCGAACGGTCGCGGTGCAGTGTGGCGTGCTGCTCGCCCTGGCCGACGGCGCGATAAGCGACCAGGAGCGCGTGCGCCTGGGCGAGTACGCCGCCGCGCTCGGCGTTGCGCCGGCGGAACTGGAGAAGATCGAGCGGGTGCTCACGGGCTGGATGCGCTCGGGAGATCTAGGACCGCTGTTCGGCTGATCGGTGCTCTAGCCGTATCCCACCAGCCGCCGCAGCCGCTCGCGCTCGCGGCTGAGCTCGTCGGGCGCGTCGCGCAACTGCGAGCGCCACGGCTCGGGCAGGTAGGCCAGGTGGTTGGTGTAGAGCACGGCCTCCACGGTCTGGAGCAGCAGCTTGCTCTTCGAGCCCTCGGGCACGTAGCTCGCCGCCTCCTGAGCGAACAGGCCGAAGCGGACAGGGATGGCGCCCTGCTTCGGGGCGCGCTCGCCCAGATCGCGCCGGGCGATGCGCCGGGCGCGCTTGGCAATGAGCTCGAGCGCGGCGGGCGTGACCACCCCCAGGCCGTCGAAGAGCGAGGCGAGCTCGGCATCGGTGGGTGAACTCCCCGGCTCGCCGCCTGCGGCCGCAAGCTCGATGCCGGCCGCCCTGGCCACGGCAGCGAGGACCGACTTCTTGTCGTCCAGCGTCTCGGGCGCGAGGATGGGCACATGCTCCTCGACGCGGCCCGGTCGCCCGGTGTCGGGGGCGAGGTCGTAGGGCCGTGCGGTCAGGAGCAGCCAGAAGATCTTCCCCCGGTACTCCGGATCGCCCATGAAGGCGGTGAAGGCGCCGAAGACGCGCTCGTCGACCTTGTTGCCCGGATCGCTCTGCTCGTTGCCGAGCATCTTGTCGGCCTCGTCCACGATGACGATGTTGGGCGTCATCGCCTTCAAGATGTTGAAGATCGTATCGAGGTTGCTCTCGGTCTGGCCGACGTACATGCCGCGGAAGTTGCGCAGGGAGACGCAGTTCACGCCCGAGTCGCGCGCGAACGCCGTGCCGATGAAGGTCTTGCCGACGCCGTTCGGCCCCGGACAGATGACGCCCACCGGCACGTCGCGCTGGCCCTCGCGCAAGTCCCGGGCCGCGGCGCGGAAGAAGTCCTTGATCGCGTCGTTGCCGCCCACGGCGTCCAGGCCGTGCTTGGGCGCCATGATCTCGAGCATGCCCCGGCTGTCGCGCTCGATGAGCTCGCGCTTGCGCTCCATCACGAACGACCCGCACAGGCGCCGGTCGGGCGACTGCATCGCCCGCAGGAAAAGGTGCCGGATGCCCGTGAGGGTAAGTCCCGCGGTCTGCTCGGCCAGCTCCGCCTCGCCGAGCTCCATCTTCACGGCCTCGCGGCCCTCGACCAGGAGCTTGGCCTGCTGCCAGCGCACGAAGCGCAGCCGCTCGTCGTAGCTCGGCCGGTGCAGCTCGATCGCGCCCACCAGCTCGGAGCGCACCAGATCCGGGTGGATGTTGTGCAGGTTCTGGGTGAGCAGGAAGCAGACCGCGTCCCGGGCCGACTCGTCGTGCAGCCGCTCGTGGAAGAGCTGGGCGAAGCGCTCCAGGGTGACGGTGTTGATGCGGTCGGTTTCCGCCATGGTCTGGGGATCGCCGTTCGGCGCCAGGTGCTCGGCGTACTCCAGGATGACGGCCACCGGCCGCTTAGCCGACTCGACGCCGACGACGAATGCCTCGACAAAGGCCAGGGCCTTGGTGCTCTCGCGGGGAAAATCGTAGATGCTGCGGATGAGCTGCTCGCTCGGCCGGCGGTTCTGGTTCGCCAGCTCCATGAACGCGCGCGCCTCTTCGTCCTTGTAGAAGCGCATCCCGCGCGAGACGTCGTAGTTGATGATGATGTACTCGCCGCGCTCGAGCATGCGCTCGAGGTAGCGCCGGCAGGGCACGTACTCGCCGCCCAGGGGGAAGATGTCGGCGATGTTGTTGTGCAGGATGAACATCGCGGCCTCGCGGCGGGAGTAGCCGTCACGGATGGCCTGTGCCCAGGGAAGGTAGGTCTCGCTCTCGTCCATCGCGCTACCCCTTGTGCTCAGCCCGGCCGCGCGCGTACGCGGCGCGGGGCGCGCTCCTTGCGGCCGATGAGCTCGTCGCATGCCTCGCCCGCCGCGGCCAGGCGCGCTTGCAGCTCGCTCACCTCGGCGCCCTGGCCGGCCGAGCCCATGGCCGCGTCGGCCTTGCGCAGGCCCATGGCCAGCTTGAACTCCTGGAGGTTCGTCTCGATGACCGTCAGCACGCTGCGGATCTGCGCCTGCTTGTCGCCCGCGGCCTGCCACTGCCCGAGCGTGCGCTCGGTCGACTGCACGGCCGCGCCGAGCGCGTCGCGCACCTGGCCCGCGGGCGTGCGCCCCAGCTCGCCCTTCATGCGCTCCAGCTCGTA
This sequence comes from Deltaproteobacteria bacterium, assembly GCA_016209145.1. Lineage (GTDB taxonomy): Bacteria > Myxococcota_A > Polyangia > Polyangiales > Polyangiaceae > JACQWT01. Next base: position 18,522 of record JACQWT010000165.1, read on the forward strand.
GTACAGGGCCCGGCCATCCGACTGCTGGATCACCTGGCGCAGCCGGCCGTGCAGCCGGACCAGGCTGACGGCACGGTCGCGCAGGGCTTGCAGATCCGGACGCGAGCTCTGCAGGATGGCCTCGACCTCGTCGTCGATGCCGTCGGCGAACTCGGCCTCGATACTGGCGTGGTACTGGAGGATGCGCTCCAGCGGCTGGCGCAGCGCCGGATCGGCGTCGGCCAACACCTGCTGCAGACTGGTGGCCTGCTGTTGCTGCTCGGCGGCCAGGCCCTCGTTCTGGAGCTGCTCGACGAGCTTGCGGTCGAAGCCCGCGGTGACGTAGTAGCCCGCGAGGAGCGAGCCCACGGCGGCCACGAGCGCGCCGAGCGCCAGCCCGGCGTCGGGGTTGAGCGCCGCCGCGCCGGCAATGGCGCCCAGTGCGCCCAGCGCCGCGGGCCCGCCGAAGACGTGCATCAGCCGGTGCCGCCAGCGAAAGCAGGCCCGCAGCCGCTCCTGCCAGCTCGGGATCGGCGCTACGCTCACGCTCCCCGTCCCGCCCGACTACCTACCCACGGCCCCGCAGTTGAACAGCTTGAACTCCGTGCGTCGGCTGGCCTTCATGTCTTCCTTGCCGTTCTCGTCGAGCACCGGCTGCTCCGAGCCGAAGCCGCGCACGTCGAAGCGCGAGACGGGGAAGGCAATGCCGTCCAGGCCCTTCAAGTAGTTGACAATGGCCTCGGCGCGCTTCTGGCTCAGATCCTTGTTTGCGGCCGGGCTGCCCACGGAGTTGGTGTGGCCGTGGACGCGCACGCACAGCGCCGGGAAGCTCCTGAGCTTGTCGGCGATGCCGCCCACCACGCTCTTGGCGTTCTCGTCGAGCTGGTAGCTGCCCTCGGGGAAGTAGATGCTCGGCAGCTTCAGGGTGCCGATGTCGGTGCCGCCCAGGGCCTTGCTCTTGTCGGCCGCGTAGTCGTACTTCTTCTCCTCGGCCGCGAGCTTGGGCTTCTCCACCGTGGTGTCCTTGCCGGCCACGTCGCCGGCCAGCTTCGTGCGCTCCTCCATCTCCTTCTGCAGCGCGACGAGGAGGCTGTCGTTAAGGATAGTGTTCGGCTGGGGCAGGTCGCCGGCGCCGATCTTGCCCTTGGCCGCGAGCAGGCGCCCGGTCTTCTCGATGCGCTCGATCATCTTGGCCGGCTTGCCGCACAGGCCCCACCACAGGCAGGCGTTCTCCTCGTACGTGAGGAAGTCGATGCCGGCCAGCACGGCCTCGCCGAGCTTGGCGTCGTCCTTGCAATCCGGGCCGCAGTCGGCCGTGATGAACTTGCCGTGCGCGCTCGGGTCGTTCACGTAGCTCCCGATGACCTTGAAGTAGGCCCGGGCGAGCTTGGTCAGGACCTCCTTGCTCCTGATCACGTAGTCGCGGTTTGCCACCACGATATCGACGATGACGTCGTCGGCCTGGCCGCCGGTGGCGAAGATCTTGGTGTAGCCCTCCTTCTCGGCGATGGCCGTGAACGGCTGCCAGAGCACGGCGATCTGCACCTTGCCTTCGGTGAGCTTCTTCCAGCAGTCGGCCGCGACGACGCCGTTGTCGGTGGGCACGTCCTCCAAGTTGGCGAAGGACAGGCTGGCGAAGTCCCAGAGGTGCTCGCTGGGCGTGCCGTTCGAGTAGCAGACCTTGTCGCCCGGCTTGATGTCGTCGAAGCTCTTCTTGCCCTTGGTGAGGAAGATCGCGTCGCCGCCGTTCGACTCGTCGATATTCCAGAGGATGACGCCGGGGTACAGGCCGTCCTTCTTGTGCTTGGCGCCGTGCTGCAGGAAGGCATCGACGGTGGTCACGGCCAGGTCGATCTTGCCCTCAGCCAGAGCCTTCATGCGCTCGTTCTGGTCGAAGAGCTTCTCGTCGTTGAGGTACTGAATGCCGATGTCGCTCTTGCCGAGCTCCGCCTCGAGGCGCGGCTCGCCGCGGAACGTGCTGTAGCCGCTCCACGGATCGCCGGCCACCTTGACCATCGTGCCGTACTTCTTGCCGCTGACCGAGGTGGACTCGTCGATCTTCTGCTGCGCCGCCCGGTCCTTCTTCTCCTCGATCGCCGGCTTGATGAGCTTGACCCAGCCGAAGTAGCCGGCCGCGGCCGCCTGGCGCGCCTCCAGCATCGCCTGGAACTTGCTCTTGGTGCCGCCTTGCCTCCACCACCAGATTGCTCTGCCATCGCTGCCTATCCTTCCCTGGGGCGTTCAGCCGATGCCGCCCTTGCCGGCGGCCACCGCGGCCTTGGCGGCGGCGCCCGGGCCGGCCGCGGCCGCCTGGCGCGCCTCCAGCATCGCCTGGAACTTGCTCTTGGTGCCGCGCTCGCGCGACACCTCGCGCAGCTTGGCGCGTTTCTCCTCGCGGGTCGCGCCGGACATCTCCTCGGCGATGTCCGCCTGCGCCGCCACGCCCTCGATGTACTTGTCGATGTCGGCCACCGCCGCCTCCTCGGCGCTGGTGGTCATGCCCGAGACCATGTCGCCGAATGCCTGGCGCGCCTTGGCCGACTGCAGCTTGGCGATCATGGCGTCCTTCTTGGACTCCATCTGCTTGGTCTGGGCCTCGATACGGCGCATCTTGCCGAGGTACTCGGCCACGGTCTGTTCGGAGACGCTGAGCTCCTTGGTCAGTGTGGCGATCTCGCCCTCGAGGGCCTCCTTCTCGCCTACCAGATCCTCGCCCATCTCGTTGGCATCGGCATTGCCGGCCTGGGCCTCGGAGAGGGCCGCCTCGACGTCCTTCTCCACATCGCCAAGCTGCTCCTTCTTCTTGGCGAGCAGCGCGCGCAGCCGGTTGCGCTCCGCCGCGAGTCTGCCGACCGCCGCCTGGAGCTGGCTGTAGTTCTCCTTCATCTTCTGGATGGCCATCACGTAGACGGCCTCCGGGTTGGCCTGCTCCAAGCTGCGCTGCCCCTGCCAGAACAGCCCCATGACGAAGTTCCAGAATCGGCCGAGCACTCCCATGGCTGCGCTCCTCTGCTCCCTTGTTGCTCCCCCGCGCGACTACCGTCCCGCGCCCGGCGGGCGGACCTCGCCGAAGAAGACGCGCGCGGCCTGCAGCCGCGACTCCTCCCGCAGGCAGGCCTGCCGGACGCCTTCGAGCTGCCGGTTGTACTGCTCCATGAGCTGGCGGTGCTGCTCGATCCGGGCTTGCAGCTCGTCGATCGCGGCCTGCTCCTGGGCCAGGGCCTGCTGCGTCTCTTGCTCCTTGCTGCGCACGATGCCGTGCACCCTCTTGACCTTGCGCTCCGCGTCGGTGAGCACGGCCGGGCGGTCTTTGCCGATGGCCTTGAGGAAAGCTTCGGCGGCGGCGATCTTGGAAGCGTGCGGCAGCGAGCCGTCGAGGTTGTTGAGGAAGTTCTCGAGCTGCTCGACCTCGTCGGTATCGGGGATGCCGGCGGCGTCGTACTGGGCCTGGAAGTCGATGCTGACGGCGCCGTCCGTCGCCACGCCGAGCTGGACGCTTTGCGGATCGACGGGCTCGAAGGCGCCGGCCGGAACGGCGTGAGGGCTCTGGCCGAGCAGGGCCATCAGCTCCTCGTCCGCCACCTCCCCGCCCGCGGCCGGGGCCTCGTCCGCGCCGGACGCCGGGCCCTGTGACGACTGCCAGAACAGACTTTTCAGTGCCTTGCCGAACGCCATGATGCCCGCGCCTCCTGGGGGGGCCGCAGCCTGCCCACGACGGGCGCGGCAGTCAACCGGCAAGCGCACACCCGAGAAACACGGCAAGGTCCTTGCCTGCCGACGGGTATGCGTTCACGCATTGCGGCGCTAGCAACGACGGCTCGCCGAGTCGGCCGCGATCGCGGGGCAGGGGTGACGCGCCCGAAGGGCGCGTCGGGACCCCAACCCCGTCCCGAAGGGACGGACTTACGTCCTCGGCCCGCTCGCGGCGTGCATCGCCAAGTCGGGCGACGTGGCCTGCCCGGGCGGATCGTACAGCGTGAAGTACGTCGTCTACCAAGCCGTGAACGACTCACGCGGCTGCACCGCGTGCACCTGTGGCGCGCCCGTGCCCGGAACCTGCGGCGGCACGAGCACGCTGTGGGCCAACCCCGACTGCTCCGGGGGCAACGCCACCATCTCCCACGACGGCGTCACCTGCGTGGACTTCGTCGGCCTTATGCGGTCGCTCAAGTTCCAGCCCGACAACGCGCCGCAAGGGGGCGCCTGCGCCAGCACCGGCGGCGGCCAGCCCACGGGTAGCGCCAGCCCGGCGAGCCCGCGCACCCTGTGCTGCTTGCCATGATCACTACGCGGAGACACCAGTGAAGCCAGCCGCGCACACAGCCCTCGGGTTCTTGGCCCTGGCCGTCGCCCTTGCCGCCGTCCCGGCCGGCGGCTGCGGCGGTCCTGATGCCGGTGCGGTGGGAGCGGGCGGTGGTCCTTGTGCGCCGGGGCTCGCGCCGTGCGACGGGCAGTGCACGGCCGTGAACGTCGACCCCGACAACTGCGGCCAGTGCGGCCGGCAGTGCCAGGCGGGCGAGATCTGCTCCGCCGGCACCTGCGTGGTCCATTGCGGCGGCGGCGCGACTCACTGCAAGGGCAAGTGCATCGACACGCAGTCCGATCCGGCCAACTGCGGCGGCTGCGGCAACGCCTGCGGCTCCGGGCTGGTCTGCTCGGCCGGCCAGTGCTCCACCGACTGCCTCGGGGGCACGACGCGCTGCGGGGACCGCTGCGTGGACGGCGACACCGACCCGGCCAACTGCGGCCTCTGCGGCAACGCCTGCGCCAAGGGCGAGATCTGCTGGGCCGGCCAGTGCGGCGTCTCCTGCGGGCCTGGCACCACCAAGTGCGCGGAACAGTGCGTCAACACGGCGATTCATCCGGCCCATTGCGGCATGTGCGACAACGCCTGCGGCTCGGGGCAGATCTGCTTCGCCGGCCAGTGCGGGCTCAAGTGCTACGGCGGCACCACCAAGTGCACGGACTGGTGCATGGACACCGAGATCGATCCGGCGCACTGCGGCTCCTGCGGCAATGCCTGCGCCGGGGGGCAGATCTGCTCGGGCGGGAACTGCGCCCTGCAGTGCGGCGGCGGCGCCACGAAGTGCGGCAGCAAGTGCGTGGACGTGCTGCTCGATGCGGCCAACTGCGGCTCCTGCGGCAATGCCTGCGCCGGCGGCCTGGTCTGCTCCAGCGGCGTCTGCGCGCTCGTGTGCGACGGTGGTACGACCAAGTGCGGCGGCAAGTGCGTGGATACGGCGCTCGATCCGGCCAACTGCGGCGGCTGCGGCAAGCCTTGCGCCCAGGGAGAGGTTTGTAAGGGGGGCAAGTGCTTCGTCGACCAGGAGAGCTGCACCGACGGCGTCGATGACAACTACGACGGCCTGGTGGACTGCGCCGACCCGCTCTGCTCGGGCTACTACTGCGTGGCGCCGGTTCCCAACGGCTGGTCCGGCCCGGCCAAGCTCTACGTCGGCGGCGGTCCGGCGCCGGCGTGCGGCGGTCCCTGGCCGGGGAGCACAGCGGGGGGCGAGGGGGCCCTGAGCGCACCCGCCGCGACGTGCGCGGCCTGTGGCTGCGGCGCGCCGAGCGGCATGAGCTGCGGCGTGGGCTCCACCGCGCTGTGGAATTCGCACACCTGCGACAACCTGCTGGGCACCGTCACGCCGCCGGCGCCGAACGTGTGCAAGGGCTTCAGCGTGGGGGCACTCGACAGCGCGATGGGCAACAAGGCGACGACGCTGGGCGGATCCTGCCAGCCGGCCGGGGGCGAGGCCACGGCGGCGCCTGCGACCTTCGCGAACCAGGCCCTGCTGTGCACCGGGGCGAGCACGGGCGCCGGCTGTGGGAGCAACGTCTGCGCGCCCAAGCCCGGCCAGTCGTACGCCACCTGCGTGCACAAGTCGGGCGATGTCGCTTGCCCCGGCAGCCCCTACACCGTCAAGTACGTCATCTACGAGAGCGTCAGCGATACGCGGGCGTGCACCGCCTGCACCTGCGCCGCGCCGGTGGGCGCCGCCTGCCCCGGCGGCACGACCATCCTCTACAACGACAACCTCTGCCAGTTCAGCCCCGTGACCATTCCGAACGACGGCGTGAGCTGCGTCGATACCGGCGGCACGAAGAAGTCGCTCATCTTCATCCCCGGCGGCCAGCCGCCCCAGGGCGGCGCCTGCGCGCCGAGCGGTGGCGGCCAGCCGACCGGCAGCGTCACGCCCGCGGGCGCGCGCACGGTCTGCTGTCTGTAGCGGTTCCGACCATGACCGCGGGCAAAGACGGGACAGGGGGCGGGGCGACGCGCTGGCGGTCCGTCCCGCCGCCTTGAGCCCCGAGCTGGAGCAGCGGCGGCAGGACGCCGCGGGCCGCGTGCAGGCCATCAAGGCGTCCTGCGGGGCGCTGGTGCTGGCGGCGGCGAGGGGCGCATCGCCAGCCAGCGCGGCCCGCATCGACGGCGCGCTGCCGCGGGCGCTGGGCTTCACGGCCTACGTCGCGCCGGGCCCGCACGTCGTCGAGGTGATCGGGCCGACCGGGGCGGTGCGCCGGGTCGATCTCGCGGTGCAGGCCGGGGAGTCGATCGCGATCGATACGAGCGATCCGGCGCCGCCACCTCCGCCACCACCTCCGCCGCCTGCGCCCCAGTTCGTGCCCGTCGTGCTGCGTCCGGCGCCCGAGCCGGCGCGCTTTCCCACCCTCTGGGTGGCCTTGGGCGCGGGCGCCACCGTCCTGTCCTTTGCTCTGCCCGTGGCGCTCGGCGTGGACACTGCCGCCAGGCACGACGCGGCGCTCGAGCTTGGGCCCGGCCACAGCGGCTATGCCGCGGCGCTGGACGACTACGAGTCGGCGCGCACGGCCTACGAGGTCTCGTTCGCGCTTCCCGCCGTGCTCGGCGCGGCCACCGCGGCCGTCGCGGTGGTGGGAGCGATCCGCGTGTACGCGGGCCGGCGGCACGAGGTTGGGCTGGCCGCGACGGCGAACGCGGGGACAGTCGTGCCGTGGCTGGGGGGGCGGTTTTGAAGCCGGGGCAAGCGTCGGTGCTGACCGTGGCAGGCTCTCTTGCCGCCGTGGTCGCCGGCTGCTTCGAAGATCTGCCCGCGCCGACCGAGTGCCCGCCCCCGGCTCGCCATGTGGCGCAGGACTGCACGGCGGCGCTTGAGGATCCCCCTGCCGGCTGCCTCAGCCAGGAGCGGATGAGCTGTCTCGCCGGCTCGCGGTCCACCTGCACTTGCGTCGTGGGCGAGTGCCCACAGCCCGAGGCCGCGTGCTACCCGGACGGCGACTGTCCGGCGCGCGTGGTGCAGGGGGTTGGGGCGGCGGCCCGCTGCCGGCGCCTGCGGCCCGACCAGTTTGGCGCGGGCTACTCCAGCGAGCAACTCTGCCTGTGCGGCTGCGCCGGCTGTGCCGCCGTGTGCGACGGCACCGGTCCGGTGATGGGCGTGCACGCCACGCAGAGCCACCCCGCCCCAGCGCTGCTCGTCGACCTGTCCGGCCGCATGCCGGATAGCGGCCGGCTGGGCATCTACCTGCGCCTGCGCGGCCTGGCGAGCTTCGTGCTGGTCGTGGTGGCCGGCACGACCGAGCCGGGCGAGTTGGCCACGCACGTGCGCTGGTACTACCCGGTGCTCACGCCGCTCGGTACGAGTTTCACCGAGCACGTCATCTTCGACGACGACTTCGTGGGCGTCGAGGCCTACTCGTGGAGCTTGCCGGCGGATCGGCCCACCGTGATCGGGCTGATGCCCCAGGGCAAGCCCGACGAGTCGGCCCTAGCCCTGTTCGAGCTCGACTGCATCCTGCCGTTCGTGCTGCCTCTGAAGTGAAATGCTTGTGTGATCGCCGCTCCGGCCTCGATCTACGCCCTCGCGCGGCACCTGGTCAGGCGGCCGCCGAGGGTCAGCCGCCAGGGCCGAGCATGAACTCCACGGCCCGGCGGCGGCCCTCGGGCAAGCCCGCCTGCGGCAGGCAGGCGAGCAGCCACCGGCGAGGGAAGCGGCTGAGCGCGCTCCAAGGTGCGGAGCGCAGCGCCGCGCACGTGTACTTGCGCAGCACGACCGGGTCGGTCAGAAGCGCCGCGACCTCGTCGGCGCTCGGGTGCTTGAGGATGCCGCCGAAAACCGGCACCTCGACTTGCTCTCCTCTGTCCGTCGTGCAGGTGACCTGCCCACATGGCTCGACGAAGCGATACGTCCTCTTCAATGCATCCCCCCTGGCCTGACAAGACCTAGTAGCTTGTCGCGCATGGCGATGGCGTCGTTGGGATCGACATCGGTGTGGGCACGCAGGTCTTCGCGAATGTCGCGGTCAGTCCAGCCCAGGAGCCGCTCGGCGAGCAGCAGCGCGTCCTGCGCCGCGACGGCCCGACGCAGGACGCCATCCAGGTGTGGATGGCGCCGCAGCACGGCCGCCAAGTCCACCATGTCGCGGGCCTCGATGCGCTCCAGCACGCACTGCACTTTGTCGGCCAGGTAGCGCGTCAAGGCCACGCGTCGCAGCGCCGGCGCCGTGGTCGAAGGCACGAGATCCGCGTCAGGGACGCTTTCGAAGCCGGCGAACACCTGCAAGGTTACCTTCACGCCGCCTTTCAGCTCCAACAGACCCGTGAAGCCCGAGCCGAACCGGTCAGGAGCGCGGACTAGCTCCAGCCGGCCGGGAAATGCCCGCTCGAGCTCGGCGAGCAACGGCCTCGTGTCGACCAGCGGCTCCTGTGTGTGGAAGTCCAGATCGAACGACTCGCGGTGTCCGAGCTCTTCCAGCGCGATCGCCGAGGTGCCGGCCCAGTAGCACTGAGCGACCAGCCGCGGGCATCGCCCCGCGATCTGCACCACGGCGGAACGCAGCAATTCCTCGCGCGGCGCGGCGCACATAGCCGAATCCTATGAACGCAAGGGGCAAGGGGCAAGGGGCAAGGGATGAAC
>JACQWT010000024.1 GCA_016209145.1 Deltaproteobacteria bacterium
GTCAACTTCTGACGAGTAGAAGCGGTCAACTCCTGCCGAGCGTCAGGGGCAAGTCGGCTTCTAGTGTCTTGGCGGCGAAATTGATACCGATTCGGGCAGGACTTGCAATGGGCTGCGTCGAAGGGTAAGGGGCGGTGCGGCCTCCGCCCGCCTAGGAGGACATGTGCATCCATGCCTGTAGTTGCGAGATTCTACGGCATCTTGATCAAGATGTACTTCAGCCAGAGCGAACACGGAGTCCCGCATTTTCATGCGATCTACGGGGAGTTCAATGCCGTCTTCGCCATCGAGACGCTGGAGATGCTTGAAGGCGATCTGCCGGTCAGGTGCCAGCGTCTGGTAAAGGAATGGGCTACGCTATGTCAGAAGGAGCTTCTTGACATGTGGAACCGTCAGGAGTTCAGACAACTGCCGGGTCTGGAGTGAGTTCCAATGGAAGGCATGCCACGGATCAAGAGTGTTGAGCCGACGGGAAACCTGGAGCTTCTTGTCCGCTTCGACAACGGCATCGCCAGAACCTACGATTGTGCCCCTCTGCTTTCGCGGCCTGAGTTCCAGCTACTCAAGGTTCCCGCCTTCTTCCGAGCTGTCCGCGTGGATGCCGGCGGCTACGGGATTTCCTGGAGCGATGACATGGATCTGAGCGAACATGAGCTATGGACCAACGGCAAGCAACCTGGTAGTTCGGGCTAGCGTGTACTGGCGAGGAGGTTTCCACATGGGACGGGAGATGCGCTTCGTTGGCATCTGCGGCGCGCTGCTCGTCGCCGGCGGTTGGGCCGCCGCCGGGTGCAGCTCCGACTGCGAGGACACGGGCACCTGCGTGCCAGGGACCAGCACCAGCAGCAGCTCGGGCGGCGGCGGCGGAGGCGAGGGCGGAGCCGCGACTGCTGGCTGCGTGCCGGCCGAGGCTGAGGGGCCGGTGGGCGACAGTTGCGGGATCTTCGTCTCCTCGCAGGGCAGCGACGACGCGGCCGGCAGCAAAGCCGCGCCGCTCGCCACTGTGGCGGCGGCCATCGCCAAGAAAGCCAAGCGCATCTACCTGTGCGCCGAGAGCTTCAAGGAGTCGGTCGAGCTTCTGGCCGGCGTGTCGCTCTACGGCGGCCTCGAGTGCACGGGCGACTGGAGCTACGCGAAGGGCAAGCCCAGCGAGATTGCCGGCGCGGCCAACAGCATCGCGCTGCGCATCAGCGGAAGCGGCGAGAGCACGGTGGCCGACGTGAACGTGACCGCGCCGGACGCGACCGAGCCGGGCGCAAGCTCCATCGCCGTGCTGGTCGACACGGCCACGGTCGAGATCGCGCGGGCGAAGCTCGTGGCGGGCAAGGGGGCGGAGGGAAAGGAGGGGGCGGCCGGAAACACGCCCGACCTGCAGGGCAGCCCGGGCGACCCCGGCCAGGCAGGCTGCACGGGCGGCAGCGGGGTCATAGGAGGAGGAGGAAGGAGGGCAAAGGACGTGCCAGGGCACCGACGTAGGCGGCGGAATCTGCCGCAGGGGGGCTCCGGCACGGCGGGCGGGCCTGACCTGACGGGCGGCAGCGGGGGCAAGGGGCAGGACGGTGGCTCATGTCAGTCTGGTGGCCAGGGCGCTGACGGCACTTCCGGCGGCCCCGGCCTAGGCGCAACTGGCCTGGGCGTGCTCTCCGGCGGCGGCTACGCCGGCCCTTCGGCTGACGACGGCAAGCCGGGTGAACCGGGCCAGGGAGGCGGGGGCGGCGGCGGCGCGAAGCTCTGCAATGGCTCCGGCCCCTCGGGCGGCGGCGGCGGCAGCGGCGGCTGCGGCGGCGCGGGCGGCAAGGGCGGTGGAGCGGGCGGCGCCTCCATCGCCCTGGCGAGCGTGGACGCGGCCGTGACCCTCTCGGAGGTGAAGCTCAGCGCCGGGGACGGCGGCAAGGGCGGCAAGGGAGGAGACGGCCAGGCGGGCGGAGGCGGTGGCGACGGCGGCTTGAAGGGCGGCGATGGCGCCTGCCCCGGCGGCATGGGCGGCACCGGCGGCCCCGGCGGCCCCGGCGGCGGCGGCCTGGGCGGGCACTCGCTCGGCATCGCGTACGTGGGCACGGCGCCGGTCGAGACGGGAGTCTCGATCGGCACGGGCAACGCCGGCGCCGGGGGCCCGGGCAAGGGCGGCGGCGCCGGGAAGCCGGGCCAGAAGGCCGGGCGGCTCGATTTCCAGGGAGGCTGAGAGCCGGCCGGCGGCGCCGGGCTGGCTCTCGCCGGCCTGTCCGGGCGTCGTGCCTGAGTCTGCCACGGGAGCCTCTTGTCCGCCTTCCCCCGCGCTCCCCCTTGACCCACACCCGGCCCCGTCCGATCGTTCTCGGGCCGTGCCGAGCTCTGCTCCCGATGCGTCTGCTGCTCGCCAGGGCGCGCTCTTCGCGCAGGTGATGCTGCGTGCCCTGGCCCGCGAAGAGGCACTCGGCCGCCGGCCGAAGCGGCTGCTGGAGCCGGGGCTGGCCACGTGGACGCAGTTTCGCGGGCGGCTGCGGGAGACGGCGCTGCTGGAGCTCGTGCTGGAGGACGCAGCCGTGAGCCAGCCCGAGCCGTTCGACGCGGGCCGCGTCCTTGGCAACGCGGACCTGGTCGCATGCGTGCCGGCTGCGGAGGTCAGGGGCTGGCTCGATGTGTTCGTCGGCGAGGCGCCGGCGGACGCGGCGTCGTCGTCCGCCGCCTACATCCAGGCCCAGGCGAAGCTGCTCGGCTTGCCGACCAAGATCGCCCGGAGCGATCTTCCGGTCGTCCGCGCGCACCAGCACGTGCTCGAGCTGCCGGGCACGGGCGGGCAGCTCACCCACCACCTGCTCGAGACGCACCCCGACCTGCCCATCCGCGAGGTCTTCACCGTTGCCTGCGGCTCGTGGCAGGAGCTCGCCCTGGCTGGGCTCGTGTGCGTCGACAAGGGTCTGGTCGGTGAGCCGCCGGCCAGCCTGGATCCGAAGCTCGACGCGGCACGCGCCCAGACGCGCAGCTTCGACTTCGTGCTCGGCGTCGATGCCGGCTTGTTCTCGGCCGCGCAGCTCGAGTCGTGGTTCCCGAGCGCCCGCGTGTTGCTGGTCTAGCGTAACCGTTCACGCATTCCAACACCCGGCTCGTCAGGCGGCCGCGAGCGCGAGCGCGCCCGGAGGCCCGGGCCGCAGCGTACTCCTGTACGTGAGGACCCGGGCCGAGGACGTAAGCCGCGATCGCGGCCGACTCGGCGAGTCGTTGCTAGCGCCGCAATGCGTGAACGCGTACGGTCTAGCGCATGCCCGCCAAGCACATCCCCATCGGAGAGCCGGCGCACGACGCGGAGCGCCAGGGCATCCGGTTCCTGGTGGACGGGCTCGACGAGCGCTTCACGGTCTACTCGAACGCGTGGCTTGCCGAGCGCAGCGGCGTCATCCACGAGCTCGACGCCGTGGTCGTGTCCCCGCACGGCTTCTACGTGGTGGAGCTCAAGAGCTGGCGGGGCGACATCAAGGCCCTCGACCACGACTGGTACGTCCCGCATGCCATCCGCAGCCCGCTCAAGACGACGCGCGTGCTCGCCCAGAAGCTCAAGGACGAGATCAAGCGCCGCAGCGCCGACGCCGCCCGGCCGTGGGTCGAGTTCTTCGTGCTGCTCTCGCACACGGGCCAGGTGTCGGTCTTCGGCCCGCTCAACACCGGCCGCGTGCACACGCGCAAGACGATCATCGAGGCCCTCGGCAACGCCAAGACCTTCTACGACCGTGCGGGCGGGCAGATGCCCAAGGTCGATGCGCACGCGGCCAAGGTGCTCGACGATCTGCTGCGTGGGGTGGACAAGCGCTTCGCGCCCCCGCGCCGCATCCGGGAGTACGAGCTCGGCGACGTGCTCGAGCGCAGCAACCGGTACGTGGAGTACCTCTCGCAGCACGCTCTGACCGGGGAGCGCAAGGTGCTGCGCGTCTACGCCATCGCGCCGCTCGCCGAGCAGGCCGAGCAGCAGCGCACGGAGCTGCGGTGCCGCTGGGAGGCGCAGGTGCTCGCGCGGGTGGCCGAGGAGCGGCACATCCTCGGCACCGATCCGCCCTTCCGTGACGAGGCGGGGTTGTGCCTGCCCTTCGAGTACTTCGAGGGACTGAGCCTGCCCTCGTGGCTCGAGCGCCACGCGAAGAAGCTCGCTGGGCCTGCCGGGCTCGCCACCCGCGTGGGGATCTGGCAGCGCGTGGCCGGTGCCATCCGACACGCTCACGGGCAGGGCGTCGTGCACCGGATGCTGCGGCCGGACGTCGTGCTCGTGCAGGACAAGCGCGACGATCCCGACGTGCGGCTCACCGGCTTCGATCTCGCCAAGCAGATCTACCTCGGCCAGACGATCCACGTGACGACCATGCTCGACGAGCGGCTCAGGTGGGGGGCGCCGGAGCTCGGCCTCGGGCTCTCGCACGCCGATCCGCAGTCCGACCAGTTCGGGCTCGGCGTGATCCTGGCCTTCGTGCTCACCGGCAAGGTGCCGTTCGAGTCCACGGCGGAGCTCAAGAAGCGTGGCGGGCTCATCACCCGCGTCCGCGAGTGTAACCCCTACGTGCCCCAGTCGCTCGACGATGCCGTGCTCCAGATGCTGCGCCTCCGGCCCGCGGCGCGCTACCCGTCGTTGGGCGACGCCATCGGCGCCGTCACCCGCGCGCTCCAGGGCAAGGACGTGCCTCGTGCGAGCCCGGCTGCAACGGCGCATCTCGATCCCGAGAACATCCTGCCGGAGACGCGCATCGGCCCGGACTACGAGATCCTCGGCAAGCTCGGGGCAGGCGGGCTCGCCACGGTCTACGCCGCGCGCCACCTCGTGAGCGGCACCTCGCGGGCGCTCAAGATCGCTCGGCCCGACCCGGCTGCCGAGGAGGCGCTGCGCGCGGAGTACCGTGCGCTCGTGGCGCTCGACCATCCGAACGTGGTGCGCGCCGTCGATCTGTCCAACATGGTGCCCGAGCGCGTGACCCTCGTGCTCGAGCGCGTCAAGGGGTTGCCCCTCTCCGAGTGGCTCAGGCACCCGACCGACGACACCCCCGAGACGCGCCGCCGCTACGCCGAGCACCTGCTCGGTGCGCTCGAGTACCTGGAGCACAAGGGCGTCGCGCACAAGGACATCAAGCCCGACAACCTCATCGTGGGTGAGGACGGCCTGACCCTCATCGACTTCTCCCTCGCCGGCCAGCCGTCCGCGGAGCTCGGCGTGGGCACGGCGCTCTACCGCGATCCCGCGCTGCGGGAATGGAGCCCGGCGTCCGACCGGTACGCGGCGGCGCTCTCTCTGTTCGAGCTGTACGTCGGCCGGCGCGCGTTCGAGGGCCGGGCCGCCGAGCCCGGCGAGGAGCCGCACCTGAGCGACGACGACGTGGATCCGCCGGGGCTCGTCGCCTTCTTCCGCCGGGCGCTTCACCCGGCGCCCGAGAGCCGGTTCGCCTCGGCCGTGGCCATGCGCGCGGAGCTGCTCGCGGCCCTCGGCGCCAAGGTGACGACCTCGCGGCCGGCCCCGGCGCCGTCACCGTCCGACGATGCGCAGACGCCGCTGTCGGCCACCTCGCTGAGCGGCACCGCCGTTGCCGTGCTGCGGCGGGCGAGCATCCACACGCAGGGCGATCTGGTGGCCATGACCCCCGCGCAGATCGGCAGCATCAGCGGCCTGGGCACCAAGAAGCGCCGGGAGGTGCTGGCGTTCCGCGAGGGGCTGGTCGGTCGCGGCGTTCCGCCGGTCGGCGCGCAGGTGGAGCGACGCCGTCTCTGGGAGCCGCTCGTCGGCGACAAGACCGAGATCCACCGGCTGGCCCTGCCGCCCGCGCTCACCGATGCGCTCATGCAGGCCGGCCACCGGACCGTGGGCAGCCTGGCCGAGGCCACGCGCGAGAGCCTCACGGCCATCCCCAAGGTCGGCGCCGGCCGCGTGGCCCAGGTGGTGGAGGCGCTGCAGAAGCTCGCCGATGCCACGGCCGAGGAGGGCAGCGCGCGCAGCCTCGACGAGATCTGGCGCCGAGCCACGGCCCCGCTCAAGGGGCACCAGCACACGGTGCTCGCCCGGACCTACGGCATCGAGGGCCAGCCGGCGACGCAGGCGGTGCTCGCCGAGGAGCTCGACACGAGCCAGCCTGCCGTGAGCCTGCAGCTCCAGAAGGCCAAGGAGGCCCTGAACCGCCGCGCCTTCGACGAGATCCTCGATACCGTCGCAGCCATGCTCGACGCGCTCGGCGGCGTGGCACGCCTGGACGAGCTCGCCCGGGACGTCGAGGCCGAGTGGCCGGCGAGCGATGCGCTTTCCACTGCCGGTCTGCTCCAGCTTCTCGCGGATCTGGATCCCAGGCGCCTGAGCCTCGTGGAGGAAGCCGAGGCGGGCCTGCTCGTCACGCGCAATGCCGCCCTCGCCAAGGGCCTCGCCGCCTTTGCCACTGCAGCGCGCCAGATCGCGAGCGGGTTTCCGGTGAGCCCGGACGCAGCGCGCCGCTCGCTGCGGAGCGTGCTGCCCGAGTACGAGCTCGATCCGCTGTCCCTGGCCTCGCGGGTGCTCGTCGACGTGCGGCTGACCGATGCGGGTGAGCTCTTCGAGACCCCGATGTACCCGAACGAGGCCATCCGGCACGTCATCCGCCGCGAGCGGCTGCCCCTGAGCCTCGAGGAGCTGCGCCGCGCGGTCGAGCGGATCTTCTCCGGAGCGGCGGTGTGGCCGGACCAGGAGAGGCTGGCCAAGACCCTGGCCGGCATCGAGGACTGTCGCGTCGAGGGCGACATGGTGCTGCCCGCAGCGGGGAAATCCGTGACCGCGCCCCACCAGGAGAGCGATCCCGTTCCGCCCGAGCTGCGGGTGGCGGCGAAGTCGCCGGAGGAGGTGGCTGCCGATCTGCTGCGTGGCGCAGCTTCGCACGGTGACGGGTTCAGGCTCGTGGTGAGCCCGGCGGAGCTCGCTCCCGAGGTCGGCCGGAGCCTCGCCCGGGCGCTCGGTCCCGAGGTGCGGTTCGTGAGCTTCGAGCAAGAGCTGCTCGGCCGGATGGATGGCGCCTTCGACGGGTTCGTGCGCGCGGAGCGCTTCAAGGCGCAGCGCGGCAAGCTCACCCGCGAGGCCGACGGCTTGCTCGCGGACCTGCTCGCCAGGGAGGGCCGGAGCGGAGCCACGGTGGTGCTCGGGGACACCGCGATCTTCGCCGTGTGCGAGGCGCTTCACCTCGTGCGCAAGCTCTACGACGAGACGAGCGCCGGGGGCCGGGGCTTCTGGATCATGGTCGTGCCCGGGGTCGTCTACCAGAAGCAGCCGCTGTTCCTCGAGCGCGCGCCGATCTTCCACCCGGAGAGCACGCTGCCGATCTTGCGGGCCATCGAGGGCTGATCGACGTGCTCCCGCGAGGAGGGCTCCCGCGACGGGGTGCGCTCGTCACACCTCGACCTGGTAGCGGCGGTCTTCCGGCAGAAGCCCGAGGAGGTAGGCGCGTGTGCCAGCGTCGAGATCCACGCCCGACCGGAGGGCCTGCCACGCGATGGTCTCCCTCGACGCTCCATGGCTTCGGCGCAGCTGCTCCATGGCTCGCCGCGCACCGTCCGGCGTCGCTGCGCCCATCTTCTTCCCGGCCAAGTCACGGGGGATCAGCAGCTCGGCGGCAAAGGCGTTGGCCCGTGACTCCGGGAGCCGAGGAGCACGGCCGCCGAGGATCTCCGCCAGAGGCAGCGCATCGGCCCGATCGATGAGAAGGTGAGCGATCTCGTGCGCCAGCGTCGCCCGTCGGCCATGCTCGTCGCTGGAACGACGCGCCTTCAGGTTCAGCAGCACGACTGGCCCATGCGCTGGGCCCCAGACGCAACAGGCTTCGAGCGAGCGTGAGCCGAGCTCGATCTCCTTCACGCGAGCTCCCCAGCGCCCAAGCACCTGCGCGGGATCCACACGCCTGAGCCCCGCCCCGGTTTCGCGCCGGTGCCAGCGGGCGAGCTCGATGCCTTGCTCGTAGGCGGGCACCCTGCCATCGAGGGAGGTGAGGAAGGCGCGCGCCCCGACGGCGAGAGCTTCGACGGCTTGCACTGCGTCGCCGGCCAAAGGCGTCCGGCGCACGAGCTCGATGAGCTTCCGCATGTCGGGCGTGGAGACGTGCCCAGCCGCCGATCGCGCCACTGCGAGTAGCTCGTTGTCGTTCCGGACCTCAGAAAGCTCGAAGTAGTGGTCCGCGTCCCGGCGGTTCCGCATCTCATCCAGGGTGGCTCGGTTGAGGCCGGTGGCTAGCTGGACAAACAGGGTAGTGTCCAGCTCGTTGCGCTTCCTCCACCTCGCGAGGGCGCTGCGCGCCCGGCCGTCGTCCAGACGTGCGAGACGCTCGCTAGCGTGAGCGACGAAGTCCTCGAGCGCGCCAAGCGTGCTCGACAACGGAACAGGGGCGGGCTCACGGTCCCCGGCCCACACACGGCATTGCTCACCTTGACGCAGCAGGAACACCGAGGGCAGGGCGATGCCACCGAGGTTGGCCGCGAGGTCGTGGGCCTCGAGGAAGCCCCACAGCGCCAGTTGCTCACGATCTCGCGCGGCGCTCTCATCGAGAGCCCAACGCGCCGCCGCGCTTCGCCGGAGGTTCGGCAGGTCGTCGTCCAGACCGAGCGGGTCGCGCTGCTCCCACCGAAGTCGCGGCCAGATCGAGGCAAGCTGCTCGATCCAGTCGATCCAAGTCCAGTCCACGCCCGGCGAGGCGGAGCCCCAGGCGGTGACTCCGCCTACGCGCAAGACGAGGGTTCCCAACGTGGCCTCGTCTGCCGTGCCCGACGCACTGTCCTGTTGCCAGCGCACGCCGACTTGAAGCCCGGCTGGCTCTCCAAACCACGTCAACCCTTCTTCCACCGCTCGACCTCCGCCGCGCAGCCAAGGTGCTCGGCGCGTTCTCGAATCCTATCCCAGATCGCGTCCGGCAGCTTCCGTAGCTCCTCGGGAAACTCAGGGAAAGCATGCCACGACCCCACTTCGGGGTTCGTCGGTTTCGCGCGATACACCACGCCGTCGTGCACGATGTAGATGCGCAGTGGCTTCGGGCCGGGCGTGAGCTCATCGCCGTCGACGCCGATCCCTTCGTTCAACAGCCTTTCCGGGAGATCGTCGGGCAGGCCTTGCGGGCACTTTCCCACGCGGACGCCTCGCACCTCCACGAAGCCGGCCCAGGCGTTCCTCCATGCGTGCTTCCGGCGATTGCCCTCGCCGCCCTTGTCGTACTTCCAACGCGGAGGCGGTGCACCGGCCCCCGACCTGACCGCCTGCGCCCTTCGTTTCGCAGCCATTCCAAGCTCCCGAGCTCTGGGGATCGGCACGCAGCCGCCTAGTCTGAGTCGCGCAGCGGCGCCTGTCTAGAGCCACGTTCGTGCCTTCCCGCTGCGAGATCCGCCTTGCCTCGCCGGACGAAGGCGCTCTGCGGCTTGACGGAGCCCCGACACGGGCCGATGAATCGGAAGCCGCGATGGACGCCCCGCACCGAAAGGCCCTCACAGCCGAGCTCTCGAAGCTCTCCGGCGCCATGGCGACCGATCTTCGCGCCCGCCTGCTCGAGCTCGGGCCCATCCAGGAGCGTGCCCGCCAGCTCCACGAGGGCGAGCACGTGGGCGAGGCGTTCGAGCTCTGGACCGAGCTCCTCGCCCGCCGGGCCGCCGTGCTCTGGGTGTTGAAGAGCGTGTACGTGCGCGTGCTGGAGGATCGGGGCCTGTGCCGGCCGCTGCGCATCGTGGATCGCGGCTCGCAGGAGCTGTTCGAGAGGCTCGCGCCGAGCCTCGGCGAAACCGCGTACCTGAAGTGGATCTACCGCGACCTCGGCACCGACGACGGCGGCCTTCCCGAGCTCTTCGCCCGGCAGCCTGCGGAGATCGTCCTGCCCTCGAACGACCTCTCGAAGGCCCTGTGCGAGCTCTGGCGCCGGCGCGATCCGGAAACAGGCAAGCTCGTCTACTCCTTCACCGAGGAGCACTTCGACGGCCGGCTCATGGGTGACCTCTACCAGGACCTCGATCCGGTCGTGAAGAAGCGCTTCGCGCTCTTGCAGACGCCCGACTTCATCGTGGACTTCATCCTGAACGAGACCCTGACCCCGGCCATCGCGGAGTACGGCGTCGGCGCGGTGCGCGTGCTCGATCCATCCTGCGGCTCGGGTCACTTCCTGCTCGCGGCCTTCAAGCGGCTCGTGACCGCCATGCGCGAGCAGCACCCCAAGCGGCCGGTGCGCGAGATCGTGGCCGACGCGATCGGCCGGGTCGTGGGCATCGATCTCAACGACTACGCCTGCGGGCTCGCCCGTGCGCGCCTGGTGATGACCGCGCTCGAGCTCTGCGGCGAGACCGAGCTCGGGGCAGCAGCAGCGTTCCACCCGCAGGTCTTCTGCGCTGACGCGCTCGAGCAGGTGGAGCGGGCGGGCACGGACGAGATGGAGCAGATGCCGCTGCTTGCCGCGCCTGGGGAGAAGCCGCCTGCGCTCATGACGAGGCCCGAGGTACGAGCTGCCCTTCGGCCGGTGCTCCGGCAGGGCTTCCACGCGATCGTGGGCAATCCGCCCTACATCACCGAGAAGGACAAGAAGGCCAAGGAGTACCACCGCGAGATCGTCGAGAGAAAGGGCAAGCAGCGGCGCTACGTCTCGGCCGCGGGCAAGTACTCCCTCGCCGCGCCGTTCACCGAGCGGATGCTGCAGCTTGCCGTCGACGGCGGCTTCATCGGGCAGATCACCACGAACGCGTTCCTCAAGCGCGAGTTCGGCAAGGCGCTCATCGAGGAGGTGCTCGCCAGGGCCGATCTCTACAAGGTCGTGGACACCTCGGGAGCCTTCATTCCAGGCCACGGCACGCCCACGGTCATCCTGTTCGCGCGGCGTCGGCGACCGGAAGGCACCCACGTGCCCGTCGTCATGGGCAAGCGCGGCGAGCCGGGCAAACCCGAGGATCCAGCGAAAGGCAAGGTCTGGTCGAGCATCGCCGAGGGGCACGCCAGCATCGGCTATGAGAACGAGTTCGTGTCGGTGAGTCTCGTGCCGAGGGCGACCTTGGCGCAGCATCCTTGGAGCATCGGGGGAGGCGGGGCGGCGGAGTTGAAGCAGGCGCTTGATGCAGCGAGCGCAGAGCAGCTCGGCAAGATCGCGGCCAGCATCGGAATCACGTCGTTCACTCTCGAGGACGACGTCTACATTCGGCCGGGGGCAGCCTGGATTCGTATTGGCCTGCACGCTGACATGCGACGGCCGATGGTTGAAGGCGATGCCGTCCGCGACTGGAGCATGGGCGGATTGGCTGTGACGTGCTTCCCCTACGACGAGAGCTTGTCGCCAGTTGCCTTCACAGACGCTGGGCTGCCCCTCCTCTGGGCCTACCGCACCAACCTCGCGAACAACATGCTCTTCGGTGGCAAGACCAAGGTTCAGCAGATATTCCAGAGCAAAGGGGCACAGGGAATCAACGAGGGAATCAAGGCAGAGGCGTGGGAACGATTCTACGAGCACGACGGCACCAAGCTCCAATCCTTCCCCCTCGCCGCCACCCGGCACGCCGCGCTCGAAGCCTTCGCCGCCCACCTCGACGCTCTTGCCCGCGCCCGCGTCGACGACTCCGCCCGTGCTGCCATCGATGCCGACGCCCGGTCCGGCGCCGCGGCCCTACGCCATGCGTTCGCAGCCCGCCGCCAGCGCGATCTCGACCGGCTCTGCCAGATGGTCGGCCTGCAAGAGGAGCTCGACTGGCTCTGCTACTCGCTCTACGAGGTCGAGCCCGAGCTCGAGGTCCGCGGGCCCGACGAGGTTGTGCCTCTCCTGCCAGGGCAGCGCCCCTTCGAGATCGTGCTGGCGCGCGAGGACGCCGAGCGACGAGAGGCCCTTGCCCGTGGCGAGGAGCCCGACGAAGCGCCCACTGCCTGGTTCGAGCGCCACGGCTGGGAGCCCGTGACCGAGCTCGACGCCGTCGCGGACGACAAGGAGCGGGCCATCATCGCCTCCCGCATCGAGCGCACGGCAGCCTCGAAGTGGCTCGGCCTCGTCGAGCAGCCGACCTACAAGCGTCGCTGGTACCGGCCGAAGCACGAGGAGCAGGAGCAGGAGGCGCTCGCGAGCTCGCTCGCCGACCGGATCGAGGACTGGGCGAAGGGCCGCGAGCGCCCCTTCACCGTGAAGGAAGCGGCGCTTGCGCTCGAGGCCGATCCCGGCGTGCTCGCCGTGGCCGAGCTCCTGGCCGGCCGATCGACCTTCGATCTCGTGGCCCTGGTGCGCGAGCGCGTGCTCGCCGAGAGCGTGCCCGGCTGCAAGATGCACGTCTACTCCGAGGAGGGCCTGCGCAAGCGCGCGCTCTGGGAACAGACGTGGGAGCTGCAGCGCCACGAGGACGCGGGCGAGAAGGTGACGCCGGCCGCGGCGCCGAAGTACGGCCGGGAGGACTTCCAGCGCGCCGAGTACTGGCCCCTGCGGGGCAAGCTCGACGTGCCGAAGGAGCGGTTCATCGCCCTGACCGAGGTGCCCGGCCGCCCGAACGGCGAGACGCTCTACGGCTGGGCGGGGTGGACGGCGCGGCAGCGCGCCAAGGTGCTCTTGCGGCTCGACGAGGAGCTGGAGAACCAGGGCGTGCCGCTCGCCGACCGCTACGGCATCGTCCACGGCGTCGAGTTCCTGTTGCCCTACGTCGCGTGGGAGTCGGCCAAGGCCGCGGCCGAGTTCAAAGCCGTGGTCACGAGCCTCGTCGGGCAGCAGGGCGTGACCGACGCCATGCTCCGGCAGTGGGCCGAGAAGCTCGGCCCGCCTGCCGGCCGCTCGCGGGCGAGGGCGCGGGCCCCCTCCAAGGCAGGCCGCAAGCGCAAGGGAGGCCCCGAGCCCGACCGCTGAGCGCCGAGCCGTGGGCGTGACCGGCTCGGCCGGCTCCAGCCTCCCAAGGCCGCGTAGCTCTTGCGGACCACGCTGCTGCCGGCGTGGCTCGCCAGAAAGCCGGGTTGTTCGGCTTGGCTTTCCTTCGCGACGCTTGTGCCCGTCGTGCTGGGGCCGTATGAAGCAAAAGCGCATGATCCGCTCACTTCATATCGAGGGCTTCGGCCCGCTGAAGGACGTGACGGTCGAGCTCGAGCCGTTCACGGTGCTCGTCGGCCCCAACGACGCGGGCAAGTCGATGTTGCTCCGAGCCCTCGCCACGCTCGCCGAAGCCGGAGCTCATCCGGAAGGGTGGCGTGGCCCCTTCCGCCCGCCGCACTCTCTCGAGCTTGTGTCGTTCGAGAGGCAGGCGGCGCCCGTTCGCTGGCACGTTCGAGGCGAGGCTCACGGCGGAGTGCCCTTCGAGTACGAGGCGGCGCTCACGCAGGGCGATAGGCTCCTTCACCAGGAGCGCGTGACCTGCGGCGAGGCGACGATAGTGCGCGACCCGCCGGCTATCGCGTTCGGCGTGGTCTCGGGCGGTCCGCTCGAGCAGGAGCGCTTCGGTGGGCCCGAGCTCCCCCTCCATCATGCGCACTGGCTGGCTCGGAGCGCCCAACAAACGCCCGAGTTCCGCAGGTTCCAGGAGATCCTGGGGTGCGTCAGGCCCGCTCTCTCGATCATCTCCGGAATCCGGACGTACGCACCGCGCGCGGAGGCGCTTCGGCTCGGCTATGTGCCGCCCGACGACCCTCAAACCGACACGACGCCGGTGGAGCCCATTGCACTCGAGCCGAGCGGCCGCGGGCTTCCGGACGCCCTCGTCGCGCTGATGCTCCGGCGCCGCGAGGTCCTCCAGGAGATCGAGGAGCGTCTGCGCCGTGCCATGCCGGAGGTGCAACGAGTGGATGTCGAGCAGCTTCGGCCCAAGGGCGGCACCGTCCGCAACGTGCTCGAGATCGTCACCAAGAGAGGAACCCGTGTGCCGGCCGCCATGGTCTCCGACGGCGTGCTCCTCTACCTCGGCTACCTCTACCTGGCGCTCGGGCCGAGCAGGCACTCTCTGCTGCTGCTGGAAGAGCCCGACCACGGACTGCATCCTGGGCGGCTCGAAGAGGTAGTGAAGCTCCTGCGGGGCCTGACGGAGCCCAACGCGGACGGCACGGCAACTCAAGTTGTCGTCGTCACCCATTCGCCGATTCTCCTCGACTTCCTCAGGCCGGAGGAGATCCGCACCGTGACGCGCGCGCAGGGTGCGACCGAGGTCGCGCGGTTCAGCGAGATCTCGGACCTCCCGCGCCTGCTCGAGTACCTGGGCCCGGGCGAGATCTGGACCAACTTCGGCAAGGACTTCTCCGGTGCCGGCGATGAGCTGGACCATTGAGCTCTGGGTGGAGGGGCCCACCGACGCGAATACCGGCGCCGATGGTGCGCTCCGCGGTGCCTTGCCCCCGATGGTGAAGCGAACGCTCGCGGAGCTTGCCAACACCGACGGCACGGAGGTGTGCATCGAGCCCCAGATCCTCTCCACGGTCCTGCGGGATCTGAAGGTGCGCATAGGCCTCGCCGGAAAGCGCGGCCAGTACTCCCTCCATGCGAAGAAGATCCTCACCGCGTTCGAGAAGGTGCTGCATGCGGGCAGGCTCGCGATCGCCGTTTGGGACGCCGACGGGCGCCCCGAACGAGTGCGTGATCGAAACCAGATCCTCGGGGATCTGCGTGAGCGCGGCAAGAAGGGAGCCGTAGCCGGCACGTGCATTCCGTGCGTGGAGGCATGGCTGCTCGCCGACGAGGGTGGGTTCAAGCGCTGCTTCGGAATAGGACCAGCAACGGGGGTGCCTGGGGATCCGGAAGCCTGGACAGGAACGTCTCAAGCGCTGAAGGAGAAGCTCCACGAGGTCATCCGCAGCTGCAAGGAGGCTTCGCCAAACCTCGAGCACGACGTGTGCTCGACGAGCGCATGCTATGGGCGCCTGGCCGAGAAGACCGACCTCGCGGCTCTCGCGAGCAAGTGCCCCAAGGGCTACGGCGCGCTGCGAGAGGCGCTCAACGAGTTCCTCGTGCCTTGCTTCTGCACGGAGCCTTCACGATGAGCGGTGCTCTGCTCCACGACAAGCTGCGCGAGATCTTCGATGTCGACGACGTGTCGGCGGTCGCGGCGTGGCTCGCATCCACGGAAAGCGCCACACCGGTCATCGTCGTGGGCCCGGCCTTCTCTCGCTTCGCGGACGATGCGCAGAGCCGCAGGCCGGTCACCCCGGTGCAGGTGCCGCTCGCCAGCGACGTGCGCAGCACGTTGCGGCGGACCCGCGCGACCACCGGCGATGATGATGAGTCGGAGGGCCGCAAGGACCCGCAGCCGCTCGAGGAGGCCGTGGCGCAGGTGCTCGTGCGGCGCATCGATGATGCCGCGCTCGCGCCGGCAGAGGCCCACGAGGCTCTGTTCGATTGCCCGGCTGCTGCGGTGCTCACCACGAACCGCTGCGACACGCTACTCGATCGCGGTCGCTCCGGGTGGGCTCGAGTCGCCTCCGAGGAAGAGATGGGGGCTCTCTGGGCAAGCAACGTGCCGCTCATCTACCTGCACGGTCATCGCGACGCCCCGAGCTCGTGGGTCACACCCGGCAGCCTCCTGGCAGTCGAACCGTCGCGTCCACGAATGCTCGCGCACGCCCGGCGGCTTCTCGGTGCGAGGCCGGCGCTCTTCGTGGGCTTTGAGGTCGACGAGGCCGACCTGTCCGATGTCGTCGCGCTCATTCGTGCCACGGACCTCGCCGCGCCCCCGCGCCTGCTGCTCCTCACCGAAGATCATCCGCGCCTTCCCAAGCGTGATTGGGCCGAACGCGGCATCGTCGCCGTGGTCCTCCGTGACCCTGCACCCGCAGCGGGGGTCGCTCGCGTGCTGCGGATGGTCGACCCGCGCGGGCGCGGCTACGCGGACGCAGACGAAGTCCAACGCATCGTCGCGAGCAAGCGTTCGTTCCCCGAGCGGCTGCACATCGTGCAGGACTACCTTCGCGATGCCGACCGGGCTCCGGGCGGCGATGACTCCGTTTGGCGACAGTGCTTGCGGGCATCCTTCAGCGACGAGGACTGGCAGCGCACCAGCCGCCTCCACGCTGCGGACTTCGAACCGAGCCCGACGACCTCGGACCTCCAGCCGCCTGCCGCGCGAGTGCTGGCACGCCGTACGCTCTCTGTCCTTCCCGACGAGCGTTTCCGGCGACCATCTTCGCTGGTGTGGCAGCTCGACGCACTGCTCGCGAACGGCGGCAAGCCTCCGAGGGGTTCCGCTGCGGACGTGGCCCGGTGGCTCGATCTGGCCATCCAGCAGGGCATCGAGGCGACTAACCACTCGCTCTACGATCTCGTGGACCTTTCGAGCTGGGTGTGGCGCCGAGCCCTGGAAGAAGCCCCCCCCGCCGAGCAGCGCGCGTTGCGCGACGACGCGGAGCGCGCTTTCCGTCGTGCTCATGCGCTCGCGGTCCGCTACCGCTTCGAAACAGCGGCTCGCAACATTGCGGAGGATGCGGCGGCGCTCGGCGTCGCCTTGCCGGTCGCGACGCAGATGCCGCTCGGCGAGGTGGCCGAGCAGCCGACGCCGCTCACTGCCGCGCTGACACGCGGTCTCGCGGCCCTGCTCGACGGCCGTGCCGCGGACGCGCGACAGGCCTACGAGGAGGCCATCGAGCTCTCCCGTGCGGCGCCGGACCCTCTTGCCGAGTGGATCGCTACGGATGGAGCGCACTCGGCGTTGATCGCCGATTGGAGCGTCGGGGCGTGGTCCGACCCGGAGCGCCGCCGTATTCGCCTCGGCTATTGGCGGCGCATCGAGGCGCTCGAGCAGCGCGATCCGGTGCGCTCGTGGAAGGCGCGAGCTGAGCAGCGACGCGAGGCCGCGGACGCCAAGACGTTGGAACGCTTCCAGGATCGTGAGGACGCTCGCGTTCTCGGCAAGCAGTCGACCCGCTGGGACAACGTCGCGCATCTGCTCTGGCGCACTCTGCGCGACCTCGAGAGCCTGGGCGCCGCACCCGGCCGCCAGCGGACCTACCTCGAGCCCCTCATCCGGCTCGGCGTTTTCGATCCCGACGAGGAGCTGCGCCAGCGGCTGCGGTTCATGCTGCCTGCTACGGATGGCTGGCTCGACCGCCTGCTGTCCGATCCACGAGGAACGGTCGAAGGCCGCCTTGCGCTGGGCGACAGCCTGCGACGCGTCATGCTCGAGCAGTGCACGACCGCCTCGGAGCGCGTCGCGTTGCTCACGGCCCTGCCCCACCTCACCGACGTCCTTCGGGTTGACGACTACGAGCCGCTCGCCAGCTTCCTCGAAGCCTGCAAGGCGCGCTGGCCCGTCGAGGCGCACACGGTGAGCGGCAAGCAGTACTTGTTCAGGGACTACCCTGCGGCCTGGTGTGCGCTCGCGTGTGCGCTCCCTTCGCCGGCAATCCTCGAGCGGCTCGAAGTCTACCGAGCGACCATCGTGCACCCGCTGGAAGCAGAGGCGTTCGGGCGGTGCTTCGACGATCTGACCTGGGATGCCTGGGTGGCAGAAGGCGTGGGCGTCGAGCGGCTGGTGGCGTTCGCCCTGGACACGTCAGCGAGCCTCGCGGACAAGGCTCCTCGGGTGTCGGCGGGAATCGCTTGGGCACTAGTCGCGATCCTCCACGCAGGGCATGAGAGCCTCCCGGCCAGCGCACGTGACCGCATCGAGCAGTGGCTCCTGCCCGCAACGGAGGCCCCCGATCCCGACGATCGGTCCTGGCACCATCTTCCGGCCACGGCCCACATAGCGCGCGCGCTCGGGGAGGAGCCCTGGCGTCGCACGCTCGCGGCGCTGCTCGCACGGCTCGGAGGCGGCGCCGGGGACTGGCGTAACAGCTTCGAGCGCGACGCCATGATCGTGGAGGCCTTGCTCGAGCTCGGCGCCGACGAAAGCCCCGTCTCTGGGAAGGTGGCAGAGCTCCTCGCGCGACTCGAGCGGCGGTGGTCCGAGCATCGACGGTTTCTCGAGCTGAATCCGCACCACGCGGACGAGACGGTCCGGTTTCTCGTGGCGGCCGCACGTGTCCTCGCGGAGGCTCGCGTCTCGTGCGTGAGCAAGCTGCTCGAGGTTGCGAACACCAATCATCGCGCTCTTCGTAGAATCCACCCGATCCTCGAGCCGACACTCTGGGGCGCCGACTGGCCTCGGCTCGTCGAGTGTGTGCGTCTCGCGGCCGGCGGTGGGCGAGGCGACCACTCGAACGTTAGTCTCGCCAGCGTTCTTTCGCTGTGGTCGAGCTCGGTCGAAGGGGGGCGCGAGCTTCCTCCGGAGCTCCGTTTCCTGACCGAGATCGGGCTCGTCTCCGTTGCCCATGAGAGCCGCTTCGTCGCGAACCAAGCGGCGTACGGCGTCGTCGGCTACGCCGGGCATCTGCGCACCCCGGAGCATGAAGAGCCCGTTGCCAGCGCCATGCGTCGGATGGCTGAGGACCCACGCCTCGTCGTCCGTGGCGCGGCAGCGTTCGGCGGAAGCTACCTCCCGCGCGCGGCTCACAGTGCAGCGGTGCGGCGCACGGCCGAGGGGATCGACGCCCAACTGGAAGACGATCCGATCGCCTGGATCCAGAGGCAGCGTCTTCGTGGACGAGGTCTCGCCGTCGCACGGGGAACCTGCCGGGGGAGCGCTCGGCTTGGATGATGCGTCCCTTCCGCGACCACGAGACTTCGCACTTCCCGGCGGCCGAGTGTGCGTTCACTGTCCGCCCAGCCCCGCAAAACGGGCCGCAAGCGCAAGGGAGGTTCCGCCGAGCCAAACCGCTGAGCGCCAGCCGCACTCAACTGACCCGTCGGACGAACAAGCCCTCAACGTAACCGTTCGACAACACTAGGAAATGTGGCTACACCGCGCTTAAGATAAGAAGTTTTTCGTTAACGCCTGAGGCTCAGCATGACGCCGCCCACGACCGCGCAGCGCTGGCAGTTCTACGGCCGGAGCCCCGAGCTCGCCGAGCTCTGCTCCATCCTCGCGCGCAGGCGGTGGTTCCTCGTAAAGATCAGCGGGCGGCGGCGCATCGGCAAGACGGCGCTCGTGCAGCAAGCGGTGCAGCGCAGCGGTCGTGCCCGGGTGCTTTACGTCCAGATCCCCGACTCCGACCCCGCCGGGGTCCTGGCCACGGTCCGCGACTTCTACGACCTGTTCCAGGTTCCGGGCGGCCGGCCCACCGACCTGCGGTCGTTGGCCCAGGATCTCGCCAGGCTGGTGCGCGAAGGCTGGCTCGTGACCCTCGACGAGTTCCAGTACTTCCACCGCAAGGCGCTGTTCGAGCTCACCTCCCACCTGCAGTTCGAGGTCGACCGACTCAGCGCCGAGGCGAGCGACGTAGCGGGCGGGCTCGTGGTGCTCGGCTCGATCCACACGGAGATGGCGGCCCTGCTCGAGGACCGGGCCGCCCCGCTCTACAACCGCGTCACGGACCAGCTCGAGGTCGACCACCTCGACATCGCCTCCGTGCTCGAGATCCTCCGGGCGCATGCCGACCCGTCGCCCGAGCGGCTGCTCTTCCTCTGGAACCTGTTCGAGGGCGTGCCCAAGTTCTACCGCGACTGCTTCGAGCGAGGCGTCATCGCCGCCCATCGGCAGCACCCGATCGAGAGCATGTTCTTCACCAGCTCCTCCCCGCTCCGGGGCGAGGCCGACAACTGGTTTCTGGGCGAGCTGCGGGGACGCTACGATCTCGTGCTCAAGTTCGTGGCCGGCCATCCGGGCTGCACCAACGGCGACATCGACGCGCACAGCCGCTCGTTCGATCCGGCGAGCGAGCAGCAGATCGGCGGCTACCTCCGGATCCTGCGCGAGCGATACCGCACGATCGAGCGGCTGCAGCCGATCTTCGCCAAGCCGACGGCGCGCAACGGCCGCTTCTACCTCCGCGACAACTTCCTGCGATCCTGGCTCTCGGCCTTGCAGACGGCCGCCGCAGCCGTTCATTTCCGCCCGGTGCCCGAGCTCGTGGCCGACGCCGATGCGCGGCTGCAGACGGCCGAAGGTCATGGGCTGGAGCGTCTCGCGGCCACGCTCTACCAGGAGCGGAGCCGCAAGGGCGTGGGCGACTTCCGCCTGACGCAGCGCATCGCCGGCTACTGGGACAAGGCCGACCGGGCGAGCTCGCGGGTAGAGATCGATCTCGTCGCGCTCGACGAGCAGAGCCGGATCCTGAGGCTCGGGAGCTGCAAGCGGAGCCCGGACAAGCTGGTGCGCGATCTCGGCGCGTTCGACGGCCACGTCGGGCGGTTCCTCGCCGCCATGCCCAGGTTCACCGGCTGGACGATCGAGAAGGTGGCCGTCGCCCCGGCGCTGTCCCGGGAGCACCGCCGCGCCATCGCGGCGGCCGGCTACGTCGCGCAGGATCTCGAAGACCTGACCCGAGGGCTCACGCCGTGACGGATCGCGCCCGGAGCTCGAACACCCTGCGGCCGCAAGGGGAGGATCCATGACCAATACCATCACCATCAGCGAGGCCTTCGATCTGCCGGCACGCGAGGACCTGACCGCGCTCGGCTTCGTCGTGCGGCTGACGGACGCGGCGAGCCCGGCGGTGCTCGACAAGCTCGTCGCCGACTACGTGCTGACCCCCAAGGTCAAGGACGAGCTGCCCGCCATCCTGGGCAAGGTGCGCACGGCCATCGAGCGCCGTGACGACTACGGCCGGTTCGTGCACGGCAGCTTCGGCTCGGGCAAGAGCCACTTCATGACCGTGCTCGGCCTGTGCGCCGAGGACCACGACGGCGCCTGGCGCAAGGTCGGCGCGGCCGTGCCGGGCATCGAGGCCGAGCATCGCGGCTGGCTCCGGCAGGCGCAGCTTCTGGTGGTCCGGATCCATATGCTCACGGTGAGCCGCACGGACACGGGCTTCGACCGCGCCGTCTACGAGGGCTTCAACCTCGCGCTCGAGCGCCGCGGCAAAGAGCGCTGCTCGTTCGTGCACGTGGACGGCATCCTCGACGAGGCCCGCAAGGAGGGGGAGGCATATCAGGACCTGTTCTGGCGCAACCTCGAGGTCGCGGGCGTCGTGGGCTCGCGCGACGACTTCGAGGCCCTCGCCCAGGGCACGGCACAGGAGCGTGAAGACCTGGCCCGTGCCTACCTGGAGTACAAGGGTCGCGACGCGTCCACGGCCGGGCTCAACCCGAGCTTCGCCGAGGGGCTGCAGACGCTGGCGCGGCACGCCGAGGGGCAGGGCTTCGGGGGCGTGCTCCTGCTCGTCGACGAGCTGCTGCTCTGGCTCGGGGAGAAGCAGGCCCACGAGTTCAGGCAGGCCATCAACCAGCTCAACACCGTCGTCGAGCACTCGGACGGCCAGCGCGCGGTGCCGATCGTTTGCTTCGTGGCAAGGCAGCGCAACATCCGGGAGTTCTTCCCGGACATGGTGCAGGAGGACCAGCTCAACAGCCACATCGACCATCACTCGCAGCGCTTCGAGGTGACCGAGCTACGCGACGTGGAGCTCCGGCACGTCTGCCGGGAGCGCGTGCTCAAGCGCCGCCGCCGGGCCGAGGTCGAGGCGGCCATCGCGTCGCTCGCCAGGGAGCACAAGAGCACGCTGCCCGCCGTGCTCCAGGGCGCGGACGTGAGCTACCTCGAGGACGTCTACCCGTTCCACCCCGCGCTCATCGAGATGTTGATCGACGTCTCCTCACTCATGCAGCGCGAGCGCACGGCGCTGCGCCTGCTCTACGAGTTGCTGGTCGTGCACTACCCGGATCTGCCCCTCGGCGCGCTCCTGCCCGTCGGCTGCGCGTTCGACGCGCTCTTCCCCGAGAGCGGCGTCGAAGGGAGCAAGCGCACGGCCGATCTCAAGGCCATCCACCAGCTCTACTACGTGCGCTTCCGGCCGGCCGTCGCGGCCATGCTGAAGGAGGCGAAGCAGGCTGCCGGCGAGTTCGACGAAAGCCGCCGGCGCACGCTGGAGCAGGTCGTGAAGACGGCCCTGGTGGCCGAGGTGTCGCCGCGGCTCAAGAGCCAGGGGCTCACCGTGGAGCGGCTCGTGCGCCTGAACGACGTGGACGTCGCCACGGGCGAGCTCGACCGCACGCGCATGTCGGTCGTGTTCGAGGATCTCGTGGACCTGTCGCGCAAGGTGCCGGCGCTCCAGGTGACGGGCAAGGGCAAGAGCGCCATCGTCACCATCACCCTGCAGGGCGTGAGCTTCGACGAGATCCTGAACCGCGCCCGCAGCCGCGCGGAAGGGGAGCACGCGCGCAAGAAGACCTTCTTCGCGCTCATCCGCGCCGAGCTCCACCTCGAGGGCAAGAAGGGCTTCACCGACGCCGACGGCAACGACGGCAGCTACGAGACCACCTGGCGCAGGACCAGGCGCAAGGGATCGGTCTCAATCGCCAACGTGCGCGAGACGGCCTACGCCGACTTCAAGCCCCGGACGGGCGAGGAGTTCCGGATCCTGGTCGACTACCCCTGGGACGAGCCCGGCCACACGGTCGAAGAAGATCGGCAGCGCGCGCACAAGGTGCGCCACAGCGAAGGCAAGGTGCTGACCGTCTGCTGGCTGCCGCGGCACTTCACCTCGAACGAGCTTGCCGTGCTGGCCGATCTGTCGGCCTGCTGGCTGATCGTGGAGGCGCCGGCCGACGACGATCTGTTCGCGCACCTCACCCCCACGGATCGGCAGCAGGTGGTCGAGCGGGCCGGCACGCAGGCGGTCACGCTCAAGACCAACCTTACCGAGCGACTGAAGGACGTATACAAGGATAGCGCCGAGGCCGTGGCACTCATCGACGGCATCGACGGCCGCGTCACCGAGCGCGAGGATCTCGCTCAGAACCTCGAAGAGTTTGCCCGGGCCTTGCTCGACCGGCAGTACCCCGAGCACCCGACCTTCACCCTGGAGCCCACGCCGGAGCACCTTCGCACCCTGTGCGACTGGATGCTGGAGGCCTCGACTCGCCCGGGGGACTGGGTGGAGTACGACGCGGAGCGGCAGGGGAAGATCCTGCGCGGCGTGGGCCAGCCCTTCGAGCTCGTCGAGACCGGGGAGCGCAAGGCCAGGCTGCGGCTGGACACGCGGTTCATCAAGACCGCGATCGAGAAGAGCGTCGAGATCGACAATCGCGCTCGCGCGGGCCTGCGCTTGCAGCGCGCGCCCGTGCTCGATCTGCCCGAGTGGACGAGGCTCCGGGATCTGGCGCAAGCGCTGTTCGATCTCCCGGCGCCTTCGGCGCACCGCTCGCTCGCCGAGCAAGATCGCGTGACGGGTGAGCTGCGAGAGGCGGCAGAGGATTGCCGCACGCGCCTCCGGGCCGTGCACCAGAGGGTGGTTGATCTCGTCGGCTCCGAAGCCGCGCGCCTCGAAGAGACGAAGCAAGCCATCGCCGGGCTCGCTCCCCTCGCCAAGAAGGCCGAGCCAAGCCAGATGCTCCGGGAGCTGCTCGCCTTGTGGCCCGACGACCGGGCGGCCCCCGTGGTGCTCGCGATGCGGCGGCTGGCCGAGGCGGTGAAGGCGCTCGATGCGCTCGATCTCACCTCCCATCACTTGCTCGGCGCCTCCGCGACGGCGCCCGCGCACGGCGCGGCGGAGAAGTGGAACAGGGAGGCGAAGGAGCTGCTGCGCAGCATCGTCGAGAAGGCCCCACGGAGGCCGGAGCCGCCGCCGCCGCCCCCGCCGCCGCCCGCGGACACCATCTCTGTCATCACGGGCCGCGTGCTGGCGGTCCACGACGGCGACGCTCTGGTCGAGTTCATGAAGGATCTGCGGGGTAAGCTCCAGGGCCTCGAGCACGAGGAAGTGGAGGTCGACGTCGCCGTTCGACCGAGGCGAGCCAAGCCGTGAGATCCGATCTGCTGCTCCACAAGCTGCTCGAAGCAGCCGGAGGCCCAGCCGAGCGAGGCTACGTGCTGGCGCTCGACGGCAGCGGGCTCGATGCTGTGCCGGAGCGTGTGGCCACGAGCCGGGCATCCTACGCCGTGTACCGTCCCCAGACCGAGCTCGAGATCCGGCACATCCTGTGGAAGATGCAAGGCGCTCCGTTCATCGCGCTCGTCAAGGAAGAGCTGGCGCATCGGCTGCCCGCAGACATCGTGAAGCGTGCGCAAGGCGCGCGAGCACATGCCGTGGACGAGAGCAGCGTGCTCGGGGCTGCCATCGGCGTGCCGCTCGTCGGCACGGACGACCCGGCCGTGCTGCGGCTCGCCATGGACCACGTGGACGAGCTCGCCGCTGCCGTGCGCCAGCGCACCCTGCCGACCGTCATCGACCGGCAGCTTCTCGACGAGCTTCTCGTGGACGTATGCACGGATACGAGGCTCAGGGCGGACAAGCCGGGGGCCCTGCTTGCGTCGTGGATCGAGCACCCGCCCGGCTGGAGCGAGGCCGTGCGCGATCTCGTGCGCCGGACCCTGCCGCGGCTCCACGCCAGCGAGGGCAAGGTCCTCGCCTGGGCGCTTGGCGGCCCGGGCCGCCTCGAGGCCATCGTCATTCGTGGCCCCCTGCTCGAGCTCGTCAGGGAGCCACCCGAGGAGCTCTGGGGCGAGCTGCAGGATGCACGGCTCGGGAGGAGCATCGAGCTCGCCGACCATGTCCTTGCTGTCGCCGTCAGCTCGCTCGGCCGCGAGGCCCTGGATCTGCTCTCCCCGCAGAGCTCGGCGGCGCTCTTGCAGAAGGCGGAGAGCATCGGCCGGCGCCTGCTGCCGAAGTCGTGCCTGGAGCGCAGCTCGGTCCTGCCGCTGGGGCTCGAGTGCCTGTGCGCCGGCGTTGCCCGGCAGGCCGCACAGGGCCACGCCGTGCCCGCCGGCGTGTTCCAGGAGATCCGCGCCCACCGATCTGCTCGGACCAGGGAGGCGGAGATCGATCTGCTCGAGGAGATCGCTCGCCTGTCTCGCTACCTGGCGAGCGAGCCGCCCCAGGTGCCGGGCGGCGTCGGGGAGCAAGTACGTCGCTACCTCCGCGACGGCGCGTTCGCGGATCTGGCCGCGCTCCGTCTGCGGCGCTTTCTCGCCGCCACCCACGAGCACCGCGACGGCGCCGGCAAGGTGCTGGAAGCATGGCGCCAGCGCCGGGACGAGGGAAACCTCGCCTTCGCGAAGACGCTGGCCGCAGGCTACGTGCAGGCCCTGCACAGCGCCGAGGTCGTGCCCCTGCACCGGCTCTGGACGAACGTCGTCTTCAAGGGGCAGGCCCCGGACGGCGCCAAGGCGCCGGTGTTCGTCGTCGTGCTCGACGGCTGCAGTTGCCCGGTGTTCATCGAGCTCGTCTGGAGCCTGTCGCAGCGGGCCGACGGCGCGCTCGGCCTCGGCCTCGACGAGTCGGGCGTCGCCTGCGGTCTGCCCGCCCTGGCGCCCCTGCCCACGGTCACGAGCCATGCACGTGGCGCCATCTTCCTCGGGGACATCCCGCACGATCCGTGGCTGGCCGAGGCCCGCTGGCGGGACGCAGAGGAAGCCGCGACCGATCCGGCGCGCTTCAAGCGCAACAGCGCGCTCGGCACGAGGACGCGACGGATGTTCCTCAAGGGCGATCTCGGCGACGGCGGCGGCGAGCTTCTCCAGGTGCTCGCCGACCCTGCGGTGGAGGTGGTGGCCGCGGTCTTCAACGCGGTGGACGACCAGATCGGCTCGTCCAACACCGGCGCGGTCATCAGGGTGAAGCCGGACGACGTGGTGGGGCTGCTGCCGAGCCTGAGAGCGGCTCTCAAGGCCGGCCGGCGAGTGCTCGTCGTTGCCGACCACGGCCACACGCCCTTCTTGCGCAAGGACCTGCGTGCCGGGGCTCGTTCGACCGCGCGCTTCCTCGAGATCGGCCCGAAGGACACCATCCCCCAGGGCTTCCTCGAGATCGACGTCGGCGATCTCGGCGGCACCAAGGGGCGAAAGGCCTTTGCCTGGAGCGTCGGCGTGTACCAGGGCAGCGCCCAGGTGGGCTTCCACGGAGGCTGCGGGCTGGAGGAGATGGTGGTCCCGCTCGCCTGGCTCGTGCCCAGCGGCGTCCACGCCAACGAGCCGTCCTGGTGGTTCGGTGGCGTTCCGGCCGGCGAAGATCGGGCGCCTTTGGCCATGCCGCTCCCGGCCGGAGCCGGCCGGGCTCCGGCGCCGAGGCCGGTCCCCGTCGGCATCCAGACCGACCTGTTCGACCCACGCCACGGGCTCGAGGCCCGTGCTCTGGGGATCGATCGCATCGGCCTCGCGCCGCTCACGGTCGAGCTGCTGGGCACGGTGGAGCGCGCCGCGCTCGTCGTGCTGCACGAGAACCACACGGTGCGCACGCAGGATCTCGCCCGAGCTCTCGGCAAGCCGGTGCAGCGCATCGACGGCCTGATGGCCCAGCTCCACCGCAAGCTCCACCGCGCCCAGGAGGAGCGCTTCCGGAGCGAGCAGTTGCCCTCGGGAGAGCTCCAGTACCACTACGTGCCGCCGGCGGGAGGCGCCATGCCATGAGCCTGAGCGAGTCCGAAGCCCGCCAAATCGTCAGCGCCCTGCGCTCGGGCACGGTGCCGCGGCAGGGGCTGCACCACTTCGCCACCGGGCTCGACGCGCTGCTCGAGACCTTCGAGGAGGAGCTCGCCGAGACCGCGGAGGGCTCCGGCCACGGCCGCTCGAAGTGGGTGCGGGGCGAGTACGGCAGCGGCAAGACGTTCGCGACTCGGCTCATGTGCGCCCGCGCCCGGCACAAGGGCTTTGCCACGAGCGAGGTGCAGATCTCGATCAACGACACGCCGCTGTGCAAGCTCGAGGCGGTCTACCGGCGGCTCATGGAGCGGCTCACCACGGACGCCCACGGCGACGCCGCGTTCAAGGCGGTGGTCGATGCCTGGCTCTTCGAGATCGGCGAGGAGGTCACGCGGCTCGAAGGGCTCGCCGAGACCGATCCGACCTTCCCGGACGCGGTCGAGCGGCGGCTCGAGGACAAGCTCCACCAGCTCGACAAGGAAGCCAGCGCGTTCGCCCTGTGCCTTCGCGCCTACCACCGCGCGATGCTCGCGGGCGACTTCGCCACGGCTCAGGGGCTCCTCGCCTGGCTGGGCGGCCAGCCGCACATCGACCGCGAGATCCTGTCGCGCGCTCATGTGAAGGGGACCGTGGACGGCCAGGCAGCGCTGAGCTTCCTGCGCGGGGTGCTGGTGCTGCTCCGGCAGTCCGACTACCGCGGCCTCGTGCTCGTGCTCGACGAGGTCGAGACCGTCCAGCGCATGCAGACCCAGACGCTGCGGGACAAGTCGCTCAACGTCCTGCGCCAGCTCATGGACATGCTGCAAGCCGACCAGCTCCCCGGGCTCTACCTGCTGGTCACGGGCACGCCCGAGCTGTTCGACGGCTACAAGGGGCTGAGATCCACCCAGGCGCTGTACGACCGCGTGCGCGTGCGCTGGGGCGCCGATCCCAAGTTCGACAACCTGCGCGCCGTGCAGGTGCGCCTGCCGCCCTTCGATCCCGAGCGGCTCCTGCAGGTCGGCGTGCGAGTGCGCGACATCTTCCCGGCCAAGCACGCCGACCGAGTCCGCGGCAAGGTGGACGACAGGTTCCTGGGTAGCCTCGTGGACAGAGTGACCACCGGGTTCGGAGGCAAGGTGGCCATCGCGCCGCGCTACTTCCTGCGCGAGCTCGTGGACGTGATGGACCGGGTCGATCTGCGCGAGGACTTCGACCCTCTGGCGCACTACGAGCTCAAGATCGACGAAGCGGACCTCACGCCGGAGGAGGTCGCCGCGGTGCGCGGCGAGTCGCCCGCGGCCGACGCTTCCGGGGCGGCTCCACCGAAGCGCCGCCGGCTCGACGGCTGAGGCAGAGCGTGAGCGTGTTCCACCGCTTCCACCCGCACCTGAGGCACGCCATCGTGCACGACGTCGGGTGGCGTGAGCTGCGGGCAGTGCAGGAGCTCGCCGCCGAGGCCATTCTCGACGGCAAGAACTGTGTCGTCCTCGCCCCCACGGCCGGGGGCAAGACCGAGGCCGCGATCTTCCCGGTGCTCTCGCAGATCCTCGCCGAGGATCGCGCCCCGGTGGCGGCGCTCTACGTCTGTCCCATCCGTGCCCTGCTCAACAACCAGGAGGCGCGCATCGACGGCTACGCGCGCATGGTTGGCCTGGCCTCGTTCAAGTGGCACGGCGACGTGAACGCGAGCCGCAAGAGGCGCTTCCTCGAGAGCCCGGCCCATCTGCTCCTCATCACGCCCGAGTCCCTCGAGGTCATCCTCATCAGCCAGAAGGCGGAGGCCGAGCGCCTGTTCGCGGGGCTCGGCACGGTCGTCATCGACGAGGTCCATGCGTTCGCCGGGGACGACCGAGGCGTGCACCTCGTGAGCCTGCTCGAGCGGCTGACCGCGTTCTGCGGCCGCGACCTGCAGCGCGTCGGCCTGTCGGCCACGGTGGGCAATCCGGACGAGATCGGCCTGTGGCTCCAGGGCTCGAGCCGGCGCGCCTACGCGCGGGTGGACCCCCACGCCTCTGCCACGCAGGGCCCGACCGCCCGGCGAGCCTTCGTCCTCGATCTGGTGGACGACGACCAGCATGCGGCCCTTGTCGCAGCCACGCTCTGCGCGGGCAAGAAGAGCCTGCTCTTTGTCGAGAGCCGGAGCCACGCCGAGCGCTTCGCCGCCGCCCTGTCGGGCCGAGGGGTCGAGGTCTTCGTGCACCACAGCGCTGTCAGCCGCGCCGATCGCGAGCGCGCAGAGCGGCAGTTCGCGTCCGGGACCAACACCGCCATCGTGTGCACCTCGACCATGGAGCTCGGCATCGACGTGGGCGATCTCGACCACGTGGTGCAGCTCGACGCGCCCTCGACCGTGGCGAGCCTCTTGCAGCGCATGGGGCGCACGGGGCGCCGGCCTGGCACCGTCTCGAACTGCACGCTGCTCTGCGGCTCGAGCGAGGCGCTTCTCCAGGCGGTCGCCCTGGTGCGACTGGCCGAGCAGGGTTGGGTAGAGGACGTGCGACCGCCCGGCTGGCCGGCCCATGTCGTGGCGCACCAGGTTCTGGCGCTGTGCCTGCAGCAGGCGGGGATCTCGAGGCACCGGATCTGGCCCTGGATCGGCGGGGCAGCCCCCTTGGCGGGCTTCGGCGAAGCACACCTGCGTCGGCTCGTGGACACGATGGTCGAGCGCGACGTCCTGCACGAAGCCGACGGCCTGCTCACGCTCGGTCGGGAGGGCGAGCGGCTCTACGGCCGGCAGAACTTCTTCGAGCTCTACGCGGTGTTCGACTCCCCCTCGATCGTGCGCGTCCTGCACCACTCGACGGACATCGGCAGCGTGCAGGCGGCGTTCCTCCGCATGCGCCTGAGCTCGGGCGATTCTCTCTGCTTCCGGCTCGGG
The DNA here is from genome assembly GCA_016209145.1 of Deltaproteobacteria bacterium. GTDB lineage: Bacteria > Myxococcota_A > Polyangia > Polyangiales > Polyangiaceae > JACQWT01. The sequence goes on from JACQWT010000024.1 coordinate 29,105, forward strand.
GGGCGGCCCTGGTCTGTGCGCGCCATCGACTGGCGCCGCGGCGTGTGCCAGGTCGAGCCCGCACAAGCCGGCCGCATACCGGTGTGGCTCGGCACGCCGCTCTTTCTCGCGGAGCGGCTGTGCCAGGAGATGAAGAGCGCGCTCCACGACGGCCACCTGCCCCCGGGAACGACCCCCGCCGCCGCCGCCGACCTTGCCGACCTCCGAACCGCCTACGAGGGCATAGTCGACCCGGAAGACGCCCCCCTGGAGGACGGCGAGGACGGCCTCCGCTGGCACACCTTCGCCGGCGGCGCCATCAACCGCCTGCTGGCGGCCGGCATCGAGCGGGTCGGCGGCGACCCATGGGTGGCCGGCAACCTCTCCCTGCACCCCCGCCAGCCCACGGGCGCCGCCGAGGCGCGCTCCGCCATCCAGGATCTCGCCGCGCTCGACTGGCACGACGTGGCCGCCGGCATCGTGGCCGCCAGCGACGACGCCGGCCTCGGCAAGTTCGAGCCCTGCCTGCCACGGGAGATGGCCGCGCGGGTGGCGGTGGGGCAGACCTACGGCGGCGCGGATGTCGGAGCGTTCCTGCGGGGGCATCAGGTGGCGGTGGTGAGAGGGTAGCTGTCCCGAGCTCTCAGCGCGGGCTCGGCGGCGCGCGCCGGCGACACCGAGCCCGAGCCCGGCAGCGGCGCGATGACCGAGCAGGCGCGCAAGCTGCACGCCGAGGGAGTGGAGTACTCCCGCAACGGCGCATACGACAAGGCGCGCGCGGCCTTCACGGCGGCCTTCGCCATCAAGCGGCACTACCAGATCGCCGGCGCGCTCGGGGCCTGCGAGCTCAAGCTCGGGCTGTACCGCGACGCGGCCGAGCACCTGCGCTACTTCCTCGAGGTGTTTCCCACAAGCGGCGACCCCACCGAGCGCAAGCAGATCGCCGCGCTCTTCGAGCGGGCGCGCGCGCGCGTCGGGACGCTGCGCATCGGCGTGGACACGCCCGGCGCCACGGTCTTGCTGGACGGCACGGCGGTGCCGGCCACCGATCTCGGTGCAGTCTTCGTCGAGCCGAACCGCCACGCGATCTAGGCACGCAAGGAAGGCTTTCTCCCGGCGCGCGTCGAGGTGGTCGTGAGCGCCGGCGAGAGCCGCGCCGTCGAGCTGCGGCTGGGCGGGGCGGCCGGCGAGCCGGCTGCGGCCGCCGCCCCTGCCGGCGAGGGCGGCCCGAGCTGGGCGGTGCTCGGCACGGGCATCGGCGTGACGGTGGTGGGCGTGGCGGCAGGCGCAGTGCTGGTGGTCGTGGCGAACGGCAAGGCGCGCGACGCCGAGGGGATCGACGGACAGCTCACGCAGAAGGGCGCCACTGGCCCGGCACGGTGCAACCCGCCACCGGCCGGGACCGAGACACTGTGCGCCGACCTCGCGGACGCGGATCAGGGGCGGACGACGTTCACGCTCGCCTCCGGCGTAGCCTTCGGGGTCGCGGGCGCGACTGCGATCGCGACCGGCATCTACGCCATCGTGTCGGCGGCGGCGTCAGGCGAGAAGCAGCAGACCGCGAGGCTGGTTCCGGTGGTTGGGCTGCGCGAGCAGAGGCTCGTGCTGCAAGTGGACTTCTAGGGAGGATTCTCGATGGGACGGACACTGCGTTTCGCCGGCGTCTTGTCTGCGCTGCTCGTCGCGGCCGGCTTGGCCGCCGCCGGGTGCAGCTCCGACTGCGAGGACACGGGCACCTGTGCGCCAGGCGCTAGCACCAGCAGCAGCAGCTCGGGCGGGGGCGGCGGTGGCGGCGAGGGCGGCGCCGCGGCTGCTGGATGCGTGCCGGCCGAGGCCGAGGCGCCGGTGGGCGACGACTGCGGCGTGTTCGTCTCGTCCAGCAAGGGCGACGACCAGGCTGCCGGCAGCAAGGCAACGCCGCTTGCCACGCTGGCGGCGGCAATCGCCAGCGGAAAGACGCGCATCTACCTGTGCGCCGAGAGCTTCAAGGAGTCGGTCGAGCTTCCGGCCGGCGTGTCGCTCTACGGCGGCCTCGAGTGCACGGGCGACTGGAGCTACGCCAAGGGCAAGCCCAGCGAGATTGCCGGCGCGCCCAACAGCATCGCGCTGCGGATCAGCGGAGGCGGCGAGGCCGCGGTGGCCGACGTGGACGTGACCGCGCCGGACGCGACCGAGCCGGGCGCGAGCTCCATCGCTGTGCTGGTCGACACGGCCACGGTCGAGATCGCGCGGGCGAAGCTCGCGGCGGGCAAGGGGGCGGACGGAGCAGAGCTTTGACGCTCGCGAGAAGTTACCCGGGTCTGCTTGCGAGAAGTTGACCACCCGCGGGAGGGGTGACGACG
>JACQWT010000025.1 GCA_016209145.1 Deltaproteobacteria bacterium
CGCGCCAACACCCGCAGCCGGCGCACTGGACGCGGGCACCACCCACCGCCGATGGAACTCGCCCTACGCCGGGGATTCTGCGTCCCCGCCGTTCAACATCGCGAGATCATTCGGCCCGGTTTTCGACGAAGAGCCGGAATACTCCGGTGGCGGCTGCAAGGCCGCCTCGACCATGGCCGCGAGCTGGTGCAGCTTGAAGTGGCGCACCATGATCCCCTTCTTCGGGCAGGTGGCCATGCACACCCCGCAGCCCTTGCACTTGGCCTCGTCGACCTCGACCAGCTTCTTGACCTCGCCCGCCGACTTGTACTCGATAAGGGTGATGGCGTGGTACGGGCAGGGCTCGACGCAGTAGGCGCAGCCGTCGCAGCTCTCGTCGATCACCTCGGATAGGGCGGCGTCGAGCTCGATCTGGTCGCGCGCGAGGATCGTGCCGGCTCGCCCCGCCGCCCCGGCGGCCTGGATGATCGACTCGGGACCGCTCTTGGGCGAGTGCGCCAGCCCGCACAGGTAGATCCCGTCGGTGGCGAAGTCCACCGGCCGGAGCTTCAAGTGCGCCTCGAGGAAGAAGCCGTTGGCGTTCAGAGGCACCTTCAGGTGCTGCGCCAGCTCCTTGGCATCGGCGTGCGGGACGATGGCAGCCGACAGGGCCACCCGATCCGCGGGGAGCTTGATGTCGGCGTCGAGGATCGGGGCGTGCACCGTCACGACGAGCCGCCCGTCGTCGCCGGGCGCCACCGTGGGCTTGTGCTCGGCCTCGTAGCGCAGGAAGATGACCCCGAGCTCGCGCGCCTTCTTGTAATGCTCCTCGAGGAAGCCGTACATGCGCACGTCGCGATAGAGCACGAACACCGCCGCCTCGGGCTTCTTCTCCTTGAGCCGGATGGCGTTCTTGATCGCCTGCTGGCAGCAAATGCGCGAGCAGTACGGCCGCTCGTCGGAGCGCGAGCCGACGCACTGGATCATCACCACCTGCTCGATCCCGTCGAGATCGGTCTCGGCAATCTGCTGCTCCAGCTCGCGCGCCGTGAGAACCCGTTCGTTCTCGCCGTAGAGGTATTCGGTCGGCACGAGCTCCTCGGCGCCGGTGGCGACCACGATGGTGCCGTGCTCGATCCGGGTTTCGGCGCCGCCGTTCTGGGTCGCCTTGAGGGTGGTGACGAAGTTGCCGAAGAAGCCCTCCACCCCCGCGACCTGCGTGCCAAGGTGGCACTTGATGAGCGGCTGCTTCTCGACCTGGCCCACCATCTCCTTCAGGCGCTCCTGCGGATCCTCGCCGCCCAAGAGGTAGCGCGTCCGGCGCATGTTCCCGCCCAGCTCGCCCTCGCGCTCGACCAGGTGCGTGACGAAGCCCTGCCCGCTGAGCTCGAGAGCGGCCGTCATGCCGGCCAGTCCCCCGCCGATGACCACCGCCTCGTGGTGCACGGGCAGGCTCTTGCGGTACAGGGGCTCGAGCAGGCGGGCCTTGGCCACGGACATGCGCACGAGCTCCATCGCCTTGATGGTGGCCTCGCGCGGCACGCTCATGTGCACCCAGGTGTTCTGGTCGCGGATGTTGGCGAAGTCGAACAGGTACGGATTGAGCCCCGCCTCGCGGATCGATGCCTGATCCGCATGCCGGGGATGGACGGAATCGAGACGCTGCGCGAGCTGCGCCGGCTCGTTCCCTCGCTGCCGGTGGTGATGATGACGGCGTACGCCGACGTGCCCACGGCCGTGGCGGCGATGAAGGCGGGGGCGGCGGACTACGTGACCAAGCCCTTCGATCCGGACGAGCTGACGGCGATCGTGCGGCAGGCGGTGGAGCGGGCCGCCGTCCCGAGCGAAGCGGCGTGGGGCGCGGCGGCGGCCGCGCCCTGGGGGTTCGAGGACTTCGCCGGCCCCAGCCCGGCCATGACCCGCGTCTTGGAGCTGGCGCGCGCCGCGGCCGAGACGGACGCCGCGGTCCTGCTGCGCGGCGAGCGCGGGCTGGGCAAAGAGTGCCTGGCGCGCGCCATCTACGGGGCAAGCCGGCGCCGGCCGGGGCCATTCGTCCCGGTGCACTGCGGCGGGCTGAGCGAGAGTGTGCTCGAGGCGGAGCTGTTCGGCTACGAGGCCGGCACGCTGCCCGCCAGCCCGCACGCCAAGAAGGGGCGCCTGGAGCTGGCCGACCGGGGCTTCTTGTACCTCGACGAGATCCAGACCCTCTCGCAGAAACTGCAATCCGCCTTGCTCCACGCGATCGAGGACCGCGCGGTCGTGCGCCTCGGCGGCGAGAAGCGGCAGCCGGTCGACGTGCGCCCGGTGGCGGCAAGCTCGGAGGACATCGAGGCCATGGTCCGCCAGGGCTCCTTCCTCGTCGAGCTCTTCGGCGCGATCTCCGTCGTGGTGATCGACGTCCCGCCGCTGCGCGCGCGCCGCGAGGACATCGCGCCGCTGCTCGGGCGCGTGCTCCTGCGCGTGCGGCGCGATCTCGACAAGAAGGTCGATGCCTTCTCGCCCGAGACGGTGGCGATCCTCACGCGGCAGGACTGGCCCGGCAACGTGCGGCAGCTCGCTCGCACCGTCGAGCGCGCCGTGGTGGCCTGTCCGGGCACGATCATCCTGCCGGAGCACCTGCCGATCGGGTAGTGGGGGGCGCACCTGAGCGGGGAGTTCGTCGCCGTGGTTCCCTTTGGGGAGGTCCCCGTGGGGCTGGTCGTCTCCGCGTGGGACGCGGTCGAGCCGGTCTTCGGCCTGCCGTGCCGCACGCTCGCCCCGCAGCCGCTGCCCGCGGCCGCCTTGGATGCGGCGCGCGGCCAGTACAGCTCGCGCCTGCTGTTGGCCGAGCTCCTGCGCCTTGCCCCGGCCGAGGCGCGCGGCGCGCTGGGCGTGACCGAGGCGGACCTGTTCCTCCCCGTGCTGACCTTCGTCTTCGGCGAGGCACAGCTCGGCGGCCGCGCCGCCGTCGTCTCGCTGTGCCGGCTGCGCGAGGAGCTCTACCTGCGGCCGCCCCAACCCGTGCTGCTGCTGGCGCGCTTGCGCAAGGAGATCGTGCACGAGCTCGGCCACGGCTTCGGCCTGGCACACTGCCGCGACGAGCGCTGCGCCATGCGTCCGTCATCCACCGTGGGCCAGACGGACGCCAAGAACGCGGCCCTCTGCTTTCGCTGTGCCACGCTGCTGGGCCGAACGAGGTGATTGCCCCGCGCCAGGTGTCAGCACCCACCATCATCAAAAGCCTTGCCTTCCGTGGCAGCCCGTGCTTGGGTCCCGGCCTGTTCGCATGTGGTCGCGCAGGGAAGCCGCAGCGCGCCACTACCTACCCACCCTAAGAGGAACCTCAGATGCCCACGAAGAACGCGCCTGCCCCCAGCAACCCCACGGGCAAGAAACTCCAGACCAAGACGGACTTCATCCTGGCACAGCCCCCGGACATGCCGGCCAGGCATGTCGTGGCGAGGGCCAAAGGCTTGGGGATGGTGTTCAACTGGGGAAGCCCAAGACCGGGACCAAGGCCGGCTACGTGCTGGGGTTCGCGCCGGGGACGCCGGCGTCTCAGATCGTGGAGCGCGCCCGCGCCGCGGGGATCAAGCTGTCCATCGCCCACGTGTACAGCATCCGCACGGCGGCCAGGGCCAGGGCCAAGACCAGGGGCCTCAAGGCGCCGGCCGCGCCGCCCGCACGGTCTGTGGCCAAGCCGATCCGGCCCGTGAGCCGGCCTGCGCCCCGGATCGGATCGCTGGAGGAGCGCTACGTCGATCTGTGCCTCGACATGGGGCTCGCCCGTGCCGGCGAGCTCTTGGGGAGGCTCCGGGAGCGGGTGCGGGCGATCGCGCTAAGGTAGGTGCGAACGGTTGCGGGTGCCGCTCACTCGGGCGAAATCAACCCCACGCGCACGGCATAGCGCACCAGCCCGGCCACATCGTGGATGTCAAGCTTGTCCATGACACGACCGCGATGTCCCTCCACCGTCTTCGGGCTGATGTGCAGGAGCTCGCCGATGGAGCGGCTGGACCGGCCCTCGGCCACGAGCTGCAGGATCTCCCGTTCCCGTGGCGTTAGGGTCTGTGCTGCACCGGAGCCGGTCTCGCCGCCGCCGGCCACGGCGTCGCGCAGCAGCAGCTTGGCAGCACCGGGGCTGAAGAACGCCTCTCCGGCCGCCACGGCCCGGATGGCCGCCACGAGATCGGACAGGCCCGCCCCCTTGATGAGATAGCCGCTCGCGCCGGCGCGCACGGCCGGGCGCACGTGCTCCACGCCGCCGTGCATCGAGAGCACCACCACCCGGGTCGCCGGCAGCCGACGGCAGATTTGCCTTGTGGCCTCCACCCCGTTGAGGCCGGGCATGCCGAGATCCATGACCACGACGTCGGGTCGGGTCCGCTCGGCCACCGCGACGGCCTCACGGCCGTCGGCCGCCTCGCCGACGACCCGAATACCCTCCCGTCCCGCCAGCAGGGCGCGCAGGCCCTCGCGCACGATGGTATGGTCCTCGGCCAGCAGCACGTCGATCGTTCTCTCGCTTCCGCTCATCTCGCTCTCCCGCGCCAACTGCTCAACAGCTAACTGCTAACTGCTATTTGAGGGGCAGGCGCACGCGCAGGGCCGTGCCCCGACCGGGGCCCGCGTCAACCTGGACTTCGCCCCCAAGCAGCGCCACGCGCTCCCTGATGCCCCCGAGCCCGCGCCCCGCACCGACGCGGGCCTCGGCATCGAAGCCTCGCCCGTCGTCCCGGATCTCCAGCCGAACCGCGTCGGGGAGCGTCCGCAGGCTCACGCTGACGCGTGTTGCCGCCGCGTGCTTCGTCACGTTGGTCAGCGCTTCCTGCACGACACGGTAGCAAGTGCTCTCCACGGCCGGCGAGAGCGCTGGGCCGTCGGCTTGGATCGTTCGTTCGACCGTGGCCCCCGTGCGCTCCGCGAAATCGAGGCACTGTCGCTCCACGGCGGCGGCCAGGCCGATCTCGTCGAGGATGGCCGGCCCCAAGAAACTGACGGCACGCCGCACGTCCTCCAACGCCTCATCGACGAGCGCGACCGAGCGCGCCGCCACCCGGCCGGCCTCGGCCCGATCCTGCCCCTGCTCCGCGATGAGCTGCAGGTTGATTCGCACGGCGGTCAGGGCTTGTCCCACCGTGTCGTGCAGCTCCCGAGCAATGGCTCGCCTCTCCCGCTCCTGCAGCATGATCGCCTCGGCCGACAGCCGCCGCAGCTCTCCACAGGCCGCGGCAAGCTCGGCCGATCGCGCGGCCACCCGTCGCTCCAGGCTCTCGTTGAGCGACGCCAGCTCCTGCCGCGAGGCCTGCAAGCGTGTGAGCAGCGCCCCGATCACCCTCTCGGCGCGCGCCGCCGAACGCAGCGGCAGCGTGTAGATGAGCCAGGCGAGCGCCGCTCCCGCCAGGGCGAAAAGGACCAGGACCGGTCGCGCGGCGCGGTACACGTGCCGGGTGTGCACGGCGACCCACACCTCTCCTATGCGCCGATCGCCGCCGCCGATGGCTGCGGCCGCCCACAGCCGGTCGTCCCGCGCGGCCCGGGGCCGCTCCGTGCTCACGCCGGTGTCGAGGCGCTGCCCCTCGGCGTCGACGATCTCGATGGCGGCCACGTGGGGATCCTCCCGATGGGCGCGCAGCCCCCCGAGCAGCTTGGGCACGTTGTACTTCCATAGTAGCTCATCCTCGCCGGCCTCGCGCTCGACCAGCGCGGCAACGCGCTCGGCCAGCGCGGTGACCTCGTTCCTGGCATCGCGCAGCCGGAAGGCGAGAAACGCCGCGGGCCCGCCCAGGCCAATCGTCGCGAAGAGCAGCACCGCGAGCGGCAGCATGCTAGCCGCGAGGCGACGCGCGAGGGCCAGCGGAGGCCGCTCGGTTTCGCTCTCTTGCTCGGTCATGGTGCTTGTCCCCCAAGCGGCAGGTAGCCGGCGGCACGAATCGTCTGCTCTCCCTCGGCCGAGAACACGAACCGCAGTAGCCCCGCGACCGGTCCCTCCGGACGCCGCGCGGCCACGAACGCCAGGTCCTTGAAGACCGGATAGGCTCCCGAACCCAGGTTGTCCGCCGACGGCTTGTGGCCGTCGAGGGCCAGGGCCTTGATGGCCAGATTCTGCGAGACGAGCGCGCCGAGATCGAACAGGCCGATGGCCCCCTCGGTGTTCGTGAGCGCCGCCTGCATCTCCGCATCGCTGTACAGAATGCGCCCCAGGCCGCGGCGCTCGGCCTCCCGGCGGGCGGCGACGAGCTCCGGCAGCCAGCCCTCCAGCGCGAGGTTGCCGGAGTCGCCTGCCTCGCGCAGCAGCAGCACCAGGCGGCTGCCGTCGGGCCACTCGCGCTGCTCTCCGCGGAAGATCGCGAGCAACTCGGCCCGGGACAGCCCCTCCTGGGCCACGCTCGGATGGGCCGCGACGATCACCGCCACCCGCGCATAGGGAATGACGATCAGGCCGAGCTGCCGCTCCGCTTCCTGCAGCGGGCGAGAGACGAGCCCGAGGTCGACGACGCCGTCGCGCACCGCGCGAACGGCGCCCCCCGAGCCGATGCTTCGATGCACCACGATGCTCGGGCGCGGCGAGCGTGCTTGATAGGCGCCCACGAGCAGCCGCGTGAGGGCGACGTTGCTGCCCGAGCCGGCGAGCCGCAGGGGCCCGCCGCCCCGGGCCCGCGTCGGGCCGGGCGGGCTCGGGGCGCGCGCCGTGGCGGTCCGCAGAAACGGCGGGCACGGCCCGAATTGCAGTGCGTAGATGGCGTACCCCGCGCTGGCACCAATCGCGAGCAGGCACAGCGCGGTGAGCCCCCAGAGGACCGACAGGCGCCGAGGCGCTCGGTCCTGGCCGCTTCCGGTGAGGCCGTCACGAGGCACGAGGGGACCATAGTATCCCGCTCCAGGATTTGCGCGATCCGCGCAACTCAGCTTGCCGGTCAGGGCGAACGGGGTTGGGGCCCCGTTCGCGGGGTCTGGGGCGAAGCCCCAGCGTGACATTCTCGCCGCGGACGGCACGCCTGCAACTACAGGGGGCAACGGCCGCGGGACGTTGCCGCTTCGTTGCGTGGGCCCGCTCCGCCCACGGGAGCGCATCTGTTTCACCCTTGGGTTGCGGGCGAAGCCCGCGCTTTGTACTCGATACTCGTGGACCGTCCCACTACCATCGCGCTCGGCGCGAGGGGCTAGCCTGAAGTTCCAGGCGAGTTTGGAGCCCTGATTTCGCGCATTCGCGCTAAATCAGGGCTCTTTCTCGTTCAGAAGCCAG
>JACQWT010000492.1 GCA_016209145.1 Deltaproteobacteria bacterium
ATGACCATGAACACCGTGAAAACGCCCCGCACAACCAACACCGCCACCACCCGGAACACGCCCGCCGCTGCGGCCGCGCCGGCGGCGGCCAAGGCCCCCGCAGGCCCGCGCCATGACGTGCCGGTCGTCGACATCGCCGGCAAAGAGAAGCTGCCCCAGCGCCGCGGCAACGGCCACGTCGCCGCCCGCCTGGGCATGCTCGAGCTCGGCGAGCGCGCCGCGCGCTTCGGCCTCACCGTCGCGGGCGGCGGCCGCCAGGCCGAAGCGCTCCAGCGGGCCCGCGCAGGGGCCGGCCATCTCGTCGAGCTCGAGGACCCGCCGGCGGCTCGCCTGATCGTTCGGGCGGCCGGCGCGCAGGGCCCAGAGCAGCGCCACCCGGGCGGCGACGGGCGTGTGCTCGATCGCCAACTCCAACGCCGCTATCGCGGCGTCGCGATCGCCGGCCCGCCAGAGCAGGAACGCCGCCTCGATCTGCATGGTTCCGCAGAGCTCGGGATCGTGGCTTGCCCTGGAGCAGGACAGCAGCGTCTCGGCTGCCGCCGGGGCGTCCCCTCCGCGCCGCTGCGAGTCCGCCAGAAACAGCGCGGCCACCGGGTCGGCGGGGTCGCGGCGGTGCTCCTCCTCGAGCCGACGCAGGGCTTGCTCGCGCTCGCCCGCCCTGGCTGCCAGCAAGGCCGCCACCAGCGCCATGCCGCGGGCGAGGGCCTCGCCGGGCTGCACCTTGGCCAGGCGCGAGACGTGCTCGGACCCCCGCTGGGCGAGCCCGCCCCAGCCCAGGCCCACCGCGTAGGCGGCGAGCGCATGGCCGAGCCAAGGCGACAGGCCGCCCGGCAGCTCGCCTTGGGCGGCCACGTCGGCGAGCTCGCCGAAGGCCGCCTGCGCGGCCTCGGCCTGCCCGCGGCGCAGCCGGGAAAGGCCGAGATCCAGCCACAGCCCCGCGCGCTCGGACGCCGAGGCCGACAGCTCGCACAGGCGCGCCGTGGCTTGCTCGTGCCAGGCCTCGTCACGGCACTGGGCGGCGCACAGGCGCGCCACGCGCTGCGCGCGCAGTTCCGGCACGCCGCTCTCTACGGCGCGGCCCAGGGCCTCGCGCGCCCGGGCGCCGTCCTGCGCCCGCAGGGCCCAGACGCAGGCCACGGCAAGCCAGGCGCGGCCCCGGCCGGCGGCCGGCAAGGGCACCTCGAGCTCCGCTTGCAGCGCGGCGGCGAACCGTGCGGGATCGTCTCCGCGCGCCAGGAGGTCGGTCTCGAGCACGCGCGCCACGACGGACTGCGGATCGAGCTGTGCGGCCTTGCCGTATGCTTCCAGGGCCGCGTTCTCATCGCCAGCGGCCTGAGCTGCCTGCCCGACGCGTACCCACAGGGCCGCTGCGTCGCCGCCCTGCGCCCCGGCGGCGAGCTGCCCCTTGGCGATCGCCGCGGCCTGCGCGCCGTCGCCGGCCGCGTCGCACGCCGCGATGCGCAGCCGGGCAAGAAGGAGGTTGTCGGGTAGCCGGTCCGCGGCCGCGCCCAGGGCGATGGAGCTGCCGCCCGGATCGCCGAGCCGCTGCCGCACCAGAGCCACGCGCAGCCACGCGGCCGCCGCGTGCACGGCAGAGTGCATGTGGCGCGGCACGCCGAGGCGCACGGCCGCCGCGGGATCCTCCAGGCCGAGCTCGATGAGCTCGGCTTGGCCCTCCAGCGCCCGTAGGACGAGATCGAGCTCGCCGGCGCGCTCGGCCGCGATCTCCTGTGAGGCGCGCGCGCCCAGGCGGGCCGATCCGCCGAGCGCCGCCGCCTGCTCGAAAAGCTCCATGGCGCGCGCGTGCTCGCCGCCCGCGGCGCACTTCTCACCCAGCTCGACCAGCAGCAGGCCCCGCCAGGTCGGCTCGTCCGCCAGCGCGGCGCGGGCTTGCAAGGCCCGGGCCTGCAGATCGGCTTCTCCCTGGGCGGCGGCGCCGAGCCCCAAGCCGAGCCAGCACGCCACCTCGCTCGGATCGAGCTCTACGGCTTCCAGCAGGCAGAGCTTGGCCGCCGCCCAGTCGTGCTCCACGTCCTCCCGGTAGCTCCCGAGCTCCCACAGGGCCCGCGCGCTCTCGGCCGGAGAGCGCGCGGCGCCGACGAGGCTCTGGAGCAGCTTGGGCAGATGGCGCTCGGAGCGCGACCGGCCGTAGATGCGCAAGAGCGCCTCCAGCGGCTCGCGCAGCGCGGGATCGGCATTGAACGCGGCCAAGAACTCGCGCGCCGCCGCCGTCTCGTCCCCGCGCGCCTCCTCCAGCACGCCGCACTCGTGGCGCAGCAAGGCCTGGCGGGATGCGTCCGTCGCCAGCGCCTGCTCCGCGCGGACGCGGGCGAGCACGCTGTCGATCGTCTCGCCATTGCTGTGGACGCTCATCCCGTCTCCCGTGGCGGCAACAGCCTAGCCAAGAGAGCGCGGCCTGCCTAGCCCCTCGCGGTCGGGGCGCGGGGCCCGCTACGGCTTGCGGTGGAGCAGCACCCGGTTGCGGCCGGCGTTCTTGGCGGCGTAGAGGGCCTCGTCGGCGGCGCGGATGAGATCCTCGGGCTCGCGCATGCCCGGATCCAGCTCGGCCACGCCCGCGCTCAAAGTGATGCGAACACGGGCCTCGCCCCACTGGGTGGTGCTCGCCTCGATGGCCGCGCGCAGCCGCTCGCCGAGAGCGCCGGCGGCCTCCAGCGCGATCCCCCGCAAGAGGATGCCGAACTCCTCGCCCCCGTAGCGGGCCAGGAGATCCTCGGCGCGGATCATGTCCCGGGCGACCGTGGCAAGCTGCACGAGCACGCGGTCGCCGGCCACGTGCCCGTAGGTGTCGTTGACCTGCTTGAAGTGATCGAGGTCGAGCAGTACGAGGCTAAGAGGCGCACCGTGGCGGCGCGCCCCGTCCATCTCCTGTGCCAGCCGCGCCAGGAAGTGGCGCTTGTTGTAGGCCTTGGTGAGCGGATCGCGCAGCGCGGCGTCGTAGATCTGCTGCTGGAACGACTCTTCGAGCGCGTCGTGGAAACTGAACTTGACGACGGTGGTGTCGCCCAGCCGGATCTTGTCGCCGTCGGCGAGCTGCCGCAGCCTGATGCGCTCGCCATTGACCACCGTGCCGTTGACGCTGCCAAGATCCTCGATGACGATGCCCTCCTCTCCCACGCGCACGAGCGCGTGCCGCCGCGAGATGCTGTCGTCGTCGATGCGGACGTCGACGCCGTGGGCGCGACCGATGCTGGTCTCTCCCGCCGCGAGCTTGAACACCTTGCCCACGTCGTTGCCCACGAGGACGATCAGGTAGGCACGCTCGCGCTCGTCCCCCGCGGCCGGCGCCTCGGGCGCAGGTGCGGCGGCGACGCGGGTGCGGTCGCTCTCGTCGTCCCAGCCAAGGTCCATGGCGTCGTCGTCGCCCACGGCCGACCGCGCTAGAAGAACGATCCGTTGTAGCCCTTGGGCATAGAGGGCGGCGTCTTCGTGTCGAAGCGCGCCACGATGCCGTCGTAGCCCGGCATCCCGTTGTGGTAGGGCACGAGGTAGAAGTAGCGGCCGTCGAACACGCCGCCGATGAAGCCCCTGGCCGCGCCGTTCACGCCGCTCACGTCGAAGGCCGCCCACGAGCCCTTCTGGTCGAACGCCCCCTGCGTGTCGAAGCGCGCCACGATGCCGTCGTAGCCCGGCATCCCATTGTGGTAGGGCACGAAGTACAGGTAGCGGCCGTCGAAGCCGGCACCCATGAGGCCCCTTGCCCCGGCGTTGACCGCGGTCACGTCGAAGGTGGCCCACGAGCCCTTCTGGTCGAATGCCCCCTGCGTGTCGAAGCGCGCCACGATGCCGTCGTAGCCGCCGTTGTAATAGGGCACGAAGTACACGTAGCGGCCGTCGAAGGCGGCGCCGCCGTGGAACCCCTTGGCCCCGGCGTCTACGGCGGCCACGTCATAGAAGCTCCACGAGCCATTGGCGCCAAAAGCGCCCTGCGTGTCATAGCGCGTGACAAGGCCGTTGTAGCCGAGGTCGGGGTTGTAGTAGGGCGAGAAGTACACGTAGCGGCCGTCGAACACGCCGCCGTGGTGAAAGCCTCTGGCTCCGGTCTTGACGGCGTTCACGTCGAAGGTGGCCCACGAGCCATTCTGGTCGAAAGCGCCCTTCGTGTCATAGCGGGCCACGCGGCCGTTGTGGTTCGGCATGCCGTTGTGGCAGGGCACGAGGTAGACGTAGCGGCCGTCGAACACGCCACCGAAGAAGCCCCTCGCCTCATTGTGAACCGCGGTCACGTCGAACGTGGCCCAGGAGCCCTGCTGCTGGAACGCCGCCTGGGAATCGTAGCGCGCCACGATGCCGTTGTAGCCGCCGTTGTAGTGCGGCACGAGGTACACGTAGCGGCCGTCGAACACGCCGCCCAAGAAACCCTTCGCGCCTCCGTTGACCGACGTCGTGTCGAAGGTGGTCCACGCGCCCTTGTCCCCAAAGGAGCCCTGGGTGTCGTAGCGCGTCACGAGGCCGAAGTAGTTCGGCATGCCGTTGTGGTGGGGCACGAAGTACACGTAGCGGCCGTCGAAGACCCCGCCTTGGTACCCCTTGGCCCCGCCGTTGACCGTGGCGGCGTCAAACATGCTCCACTTCCCCGGATCGGCCACGTCGCTGTAGATGGTCGAAGGCGTGCACCCGCTCGTGTCGAACTTGCAGCTCGCGCTACAGGCGAGGCTCCCCTTCCAGCCGGGGCCGAGCACGCTCACGCAGTCGTTGCCGCCGAGGTCGTTCTTGTCGCACTGCTCGGCGAGGTTCTTCTTGCCGTCGCCGCAGCACTGGCCGTTGTTGCACCAGTCGGAGCACACGACGCCACAGCCGCCGCAGTTCTTCGGGTCATTGGCCACTACCACACACGCGCTGCCGCACTTGGTGGTGCCTCCCTGGCAGACGAGGGTGCAGGCTCCGGCCGA
>JACQWT010000493.1 GCA_016209145.1 Deltaproteobacteria bacterium
ACGCGCGTCTGGAACGAGAAGAACAGCAGCAGGCTCCAGGCCATGCCGCAGGCGCCCGTCGCGGCGGTGGCGTGCAGCGCCGCCGCCGCGGGGTCGCGCGCCGGGCGAAGCGCGAGCTGCCGGAAGAGCAAGAGTAGCCCCGGACAGAGAAACACCAGCACGAGCCACGCCGGATGCGCCGCCGCCCAGTCGAGCACGGTGGCCCATGCCGAGCGCGCCACCTGCTGGCGCACCGAGAGGGCGTAGAGCAGCGAGACGGGCCGGTCGTCGCTGCTCGCGTCGACTCCCGCGGCCGCGCGCCGCAGCTCACCCTCCAGCGCGGCCGCGCGCTCGGGCGGGAAGAGCAGAGGCAGGAGCTCGGGGGCGAAGAGCTCCGAGGTGAGGCCGCGCGCGCGGTAGCGCGCCGCGAGAGGCTCGGGGGCGAGCGTGATCGCCGCGGGCGCAAGGCCGGCCACGAGCAGGCCGCCGAGGGCCGGCGCCGCGTGCACGACGGGAAACACCGCCGCGAGCGAGCGGAAGAGCGAGGCGCCCATCATCCCCGTCGCGCCGGTCTGGACGCTGGCCCCGGCCGAGAAGCGCACTGCGTAGACGCCACCCGGCCCGAGCCGCGCCGCGACGAGGCGGCCGAACTCCACCGTGCTGGAGCGCGCCACAAGGAGCGTGGCCGGATCGGGCTGCAGGTGCAGGACGAGATCGTAGCGGTCGGAGGAGCGCACGAGGAAGCGGCGCGGATCCTCGAAGATGACGCGCACCCGCGGGTCGGCCAGCGCCGCGCGATCGGCGGGCGGGAGGTGGCGGCGCACGAGATCGAAGGCCCCGCGGTCGAGTTGCACGAGATCGAGCCGCTCGACCGGATGCTGCAAGCAGAAGCGCAGCGCGCCGGTCTCCAGGCCGCCCAGGGCGAGCACGCGCCTGGGCCGCTCGGCGAGCAGCATGAGCTGGTGGGCGCGCGGCTCGTCCTCGTCGGGATCGGGGAAGCTCGTGACGTACTGCCCGCCCGCGTAGAGCGCACGGATCTCGCCGCCGCCTATGGCCACGTGCTCGTAGGGCGTGTCCGCCCAGCCGAGCAGCGGCAGCCCCGGCGCGAGCGAGGCGAAGCGCACGCGCTGGGTGGCCGCCTCCAGCCGCCCGGCGGCGGGCGGCCGCGCGGCGAGCAGGGCCACGGCCGCCGCCACGGGGATGCTCCAGCGCCCGCCGATGAGCCGGCCGAGGACGGCCGGCACCGCCGCCCCGAGGCCGAAAGCGAGCAGCAGGAGAAGGCCCGTCAGCGGGGGCAGCCGCGGGATGGCCAGCAAGGAGACCGCAAGGCCAGCGGCGAGCGAGCCCAGGGCCTCGATCGCGTACAGACGGCCGATGGCGCGGCGCGCCCCCGTGCCGTGCCGGGTGGCGGCGGCAGCAAGCCAGACGAAGCCGGCGCCCACGCACCCGCCCGGCAGCACGAAGACGAGCAGGGCGAGAACGAGAGCGGGCCCCAGCGCCAGCAACTCGCCCGCCGGCAGCGCTAGCAGGCTACGACCAACGCGCGCGAGCAGCGCGCCGGCGAAGCCCGTCGAGGCGAGCAGCACGAGCGCCGCTGCGGCGCCGCGTCCCGGATGCGCGCCGCCGACCGCGCGGGCGAGCGCGGCGCCCGCGGCAATGGCGGCAAGCCAGATCGCCAGGCCGAGGCCCACGGCGGCCTCGTCCCCTTGCAGGGCGACCAGGTAGTCGCGAAGAAGGTAGATCTGCACAGCTAGCGCCAGGCCGCCTGCCGCGGCAAAGAGGGCGTCCCAGCGCCAGCTCGCGCTTGCTGTGCTCACGGCACCCCGAGCATGGCCCCGTCCCGCCGCGAGGTGCAAGCGCGGGCAGCGACGGCGCTCGCCTGGTAATGAGCCGACACACCGGACCCCACCCTTCCATGATGGCCGTCAAGGCTCCGGCGCGGATCCATCCCCATGCAGCCACCGCGCTACCAGCCGAGACTGGCGTTGCAGCGACCGCCCCGCTCGCGCGCGACGGCGCGCTCTGACTCTTCCGATCGGATCCGCCTACCGGGTATCCGCCCTTGACTTAGTCCGCCGTTGACTTACCATCGTTCCGGTGCAGATCACCTGGGACCCCGCGAAGAACCGGGCCAACGTGCGCAAGCACGGCGTTTCCTTCGAGGAAGCGTCCGAGCTGTTCATGTCCGGTCGCGACTACCTTGAGATCTTCGACGACGCCCACTCCGACGGCGAGGATCGGTTCATCGCCATCGGGCCGCTCGGGCGGAGCCTGGCCGTCGTTGTTCACAGCGTCCGAGACGACGAGACGATCCGTATCATCAGCGCACGTTGGGCTACCGCCGCCGAACGCGCCCTCTTCCTGGAATCTGCAGGAGGTCCTCATGACTGACATCCCCGAGCTCACCGCCCGCGACTTCGCGCGCGCCATCCCCGCCCGGGTCCGCCGACGCCTCGCCGAAGGCATCTTCGAGTCGGGCGACGACGTGGCCGCGCTCAGACGCTTCGTAGGCCTTACCCAGGCACAGTTCGCCCAAGCCATGGGTATCAGCGTCCATACCCTTCGCAACTGGGAGCAAGGACGTCGCACTCCAGAGGGGCCGGCTATTGCCTTGCTGCGCGTCGCAGCACGCCACCCCCGCATCCTTCGCGAGAATCTCAGCTCCGCCGCATGAATTCGCGGTCGAAGGGCTGTTAGGCGCCCGAGGCGGTCATGGCATTTGGAATCACCGTCCACCGGAGATCGGACGACGCTCTCTCAACCGATCGAGCACCGCCACGCCCACGACCGATGAGCGCTCCACGCTGACCGGACCCCGTCCCGCCGCGAGGTGCACGCGCGGGCAGCGACGGCGCTCGCCCGGTAGTGGGCCGACACATCGGACCCCACCATGGACGGTGAGTCGACGGTGAGCGGGAGGTTGGTGCCGAGCAACTGCGGGATCGGCGCGAGCCTGCCGGGTAGCATCGGCGGGAAGAGCGGGACCTCCCGGGCAAGCCTCGGAAGGGGTCCTTCGTCTCGTCGACCGGACGAGCGCCGCGCATGCCGCGGCCGAAGCGGGCGCGGCGGAGGTTCCAGCGGCACTGCCGGCTTTCAACGTCGATCGTCCCCGATGACCGGATGACCGCCCGGCCGCCCTCGGTGGCTGCGGTGTGCCCGCACCGCCTGACGGAAGGTGCCGCGCGCGGCGAACGCGAAGGTCCTCCGGGGGCCCGGAGCGCCGCCACCTCTTGGCCGCCGGCCCGTCACCGGGGGGGGGGCGGGCGGGGCACGGGTGACGCGCGCGAAGCGCGCGTCGGGCCCCGAACCCCGTCCCGAAGGGACGGATAGCGGCCGC
>JACQWT010000494.1 GCA_016209145.1 Deltaproteobacteria bacterium
CGGCCGAGCTGCGGAAGACCGCTCGGTCGGTGGCGTGCAACATCGCGGAGGGGCACCGAAGGCGCAGCACGACCGAGTATGTGCGGTTCCTCGACATCGCCTCCGGCTCGGCGGCAGAGATCGAGACACAGTTGCTGCTTGCGGGGGAGCTCCGGTACTTCGACAGGAACCAGGCTCACGCCCTACTCGCGCTTCACGGCGAGGTCGAACGGATGCTCGCGGCACTGATGCGTTCCCTCCAGGAACGGGCGCGCCGATGAGGTCCGGTCCCCTCGGCCCCTCGGCCCCTCGGCCCCTTGGGCCCTCTCGGAAAGGGCGAAACGCGAGTCTGAACGGCTACCGTCGCGCCGGCGGGCGCATCGCGGCCGGATCGATCTTGCCGTTGGGTTGCCAGGAGTCGAAGACGATGACGCTCCGGTCCCCGCCCGGCTCCTCGATCTCGATCCGCTGGACGGCCCCCTGCTTCGCGCCGACGAGCACGCGCAGAAGCGCGAGCTGCCGGCGCAGCTCGGCCGGCTTGGGCCTGGCCTCGACGAGCAGGCCGGCCTGCTGCTCCTTCGTCTTGAGCTCGTAGCGCGCCCCGAGCGCCCGCAGATCGCCGCCCAGCATCACCATGAGATCCGCCAGCACCGTGCCGAAGCGGCCCCCCGCGCTCCGGGGGGCGGTCGTGACGTCACTCGCGGTAGCCACGGCGAAGCCCTCCGGCCCGACCCAGTACGTGACGCCGTCGGGCGGGAAGAGCTCCCAGCGCAGCCTGCCGGGCAGCGCGAGCGAAAGCTCTCCCCGGCTCTCGACCGCGGTGGCGAGCAGGCCGATGATGCGCGTCTGCCGGAAGCGGGCGCGCAGCGTGCGCAGCGCGGCGCGCCCGGCGGAGATCTGGGCGAGCAGCTCGTCCACCGAGCCGGCCCGCGCCTCGCCCGCGGTCGCCAGGGCCGCAGCCACCAGGCCGAATAGGAGCTGTCGCCGTCTCGCTCTCATGGCG
Source organism: Deltaproteobacteria bacterium (assembly GCA_016209145.1). Classification (GTDB taxonomy): domain Bacteria; phylum Myxococcota_A; class Polyangia; order Polyangiales; family Polyangiaceae; genus JACQWT01. The sequence goes on from JACQWT010000494.1 coordinate 983, forward strand.
CCACCGCGTGCAGAGCACCGGCCCTGCGCCATGCCTCGTAGCGTCCATCGCCCATGATGTCATCGGCCGGCAGCGCGACGAGCGGCTCGTGCGGATCCGGCCGGTAGCCCTCGGCGCACAGCGCCCCCACGTCGAAGCGGACGAAGCGCCCGGCAAGGTGCGGCCCCTCGCCTACCCACAGCTCCCGAGCCGTCACGTCCATCACCACCCCGTGGGTGGCGATGAGCGCGTCGATGGCCTGGCGGCTGCCGAGCGGGAGCTCGGCGCCGCCCCAGGCGTGCTTGTCCCTGAGAAGATCCACCGCCTGTTGGACGGTTGCGCCCGCCGGCAGATTCGCCAGGAGCTCCTCCAGCCGGCGCCGGCGCGCCGTGGTGCTGGTCGTGGCGCGCACCCGCTCGTTCTTGGGATCGGCGGCAAGCGGCCCCTCGAAGTGATTGGTCAGGCCGAGCCGGCCGCCGTGCAGGCGGCGCACGAAGGCGGCGTGGCCCGGGGCCCGCTCCACGACGGCGGCGCTGCCCGACCCGTCGGCGAGGAGCAGCAGGTGCGAAACCATGGGGTCACGGCCCTGGACCAGGCGCACGGCCGTGGCCACGTCGGGCGCGCGAGCCAGAAGCTGGCGCACGGTCTCGGCCACGGGTTCGCCGTCGGGATCGGGCTCCGACGCCCGCGCCCCGTGGATCACGACCGCCAGGCCGCGGGCGTTCAGGCCGGTCGTCGCGCCGACGAAGCCTGGCCACGAGACCGAGGCGTAGGGGATGGCGCCCTCTTCGCGCACGACGAACACCGCCTTCTCGGCGTCGAGGATCGCGGGCCCCTCGAAGTCGAAGGCCCTGCCGAGCAAGGTGTGGCCTGCCCGAGCGGCCGGACCCGTCAGGACGAAGCTCGTGCAGCCGACCAGGGCCGCGCCCTCGAACGACAGCATGACGTCATAAAGCGAGTGGAGGAACAGGAAGCGCTGGAAAGTCGGCATCAGGCCGGCGAAGGGATCGGGGGCGAAAGCGGCGGCCTGGGCGGCGAGCTCGCGCTGGCGTTCGAGCGGCGTGGCGCGCGCGAGATGCCGGAAGCGCAGCCTGGCCGCGTCCACGAGGAGCCAGCGCAGCGGCGCCCAAGGCACGCGCTCGACAAGCTCGGCCTGTACCGCGGCCTCGATGCGGACCATCTCCGGGTACAGCAGCCGCGCGTGCGCGTGGCCAATCTGCTCCGGCGTGCCCGCGAGGCGCACTTCGACGATCTGGCCGCGCCGGCGGCGGTAGGACTGGCCGATCTCGCGGCGATCCGGGTCGTCGCGGGCCTTTCCCACCGCCGCCTGCTGCGCGACGAACCGGGGCGGCACGGCCGCCGTGGCGCAGACGAGCGCGTAGTGCAAGAGGGGCACGACGAGGAGCGCAAGCAGCGCCAGGCGCAGTCGCCGGAGCCACCGCGCCGCCGAGCCCGTGGCATGTGCGCCAGCCGTCGTCACGCGCTCAGCATGGGCCGGTGGCGGAGCGTGTCAAGATGGCAGTGGGCGGCGCTCATTGTCGGAAACGTGGCCGGACGCGCGCCAGCCGCCGGCGCAGGGACCGCGTGCGCGTGTCGGCCGCCGTGCGTAGGACCCGGACGACGATGCGCGCGGGATCGCGAGCGGGATGGAAGTGGGTGGTGCGCTCGCCCGCGGGCGGATAGAGAACGCGCACCGGCCGCTCGACGATCGGCAGGCCGGCGGCCACGGCACGCAGAAGGATCTCGGCTTCGTAGCCGTAGCCGTCCTCCCGGGCGTCGAGATCGATCGTGGCCGGCAGCGGGTAGCGCCTCAGCCCGCACTGGGTGTCGCGCAGCCTGCGTCCGGCGAAGCCCGACAGCACCAGGTTGGAGAAGGCGTTGGATAGCCGGTTGGCGACGGGAGCTCCGGCCGCGCCGAGGTCTCGCACGCCGATCACGAGGGCCGCCCGATCGGCACAGCTCGCGTGCAGGCGCCACGCCTCGGCGGCCGGGTGCTGGCCGTCGGCATCGACCGACACGGCGGCGGCGAAACCTTCGCGCCAGGCCGCCCCCAGGCCCGTGCGCAGGGCCGCGCCCTTGCCCCGGTTGCGCTCGTGACGCAAGACCACGGCGCCGGCCGCCTCGGCTAGCTCGGCCGTTGCGTCGCTGGAGCCGTCGTCCACGACGAAGATCGTCGGCAAGCCCGGCCACAGGCGAAACAGATCCGAAACCACCCGCCCGACCGTGGCGGATGCCTCGTACGCGGGCACGATGACGGGCGCACGCATGTACTACCGTACCGAAGAACCGCGCCGCCGCGCGGCGCGAAGCTGCTACCCGCGGCGCCGCCGCGTCAGAGCGTCGAGGTGCTCGGCAATGGCGAGCCGATCCGCGTCCGCGAGCCGCACGAAGCGCACAGCGTGCAGCTCCCGGCCGGACCAGACCGTGCGCGCCAGGCCGCGCAGGGGCACCCCGCGGCCGAGCTGGAGCTCGACCGCGTGCACGAGCGGTGGCCCCCGATCCGCCCTCGCGCCGCTGCGTTGTACCAGGGCGCCTTCGCAGGAGAGATCGATCGCCCGGAAGAGGCGGCACCGCCCGTCGACGAAGGCAACCAGGGGAACATCTACCCGGAAACGCGCGCTTCGGCGCCGTTCCATGAGCATGTAGGCGTCCATGTAGGGAAGTGTAGGTGACATGGGGCGAGGACACGAAGTATTCGGCAGGCGCGCGGGGCCCGGCTCGTCGTGCTAGGCTTCGCCCATGCCACAGAGATCGTTGGTCCGGCGCAAGGAGAAGAAGCGCCGCCGCATGCGCCTTGAGAAATGGCGCGCCCGGCGGGAGCAGGCAGCGCGAAGCGAGACCGAGCCGGCCGCCGAGGCAGAACGCCGCTAGGCCACGTCGCGCTAGGTCACGCGCTCACCTCCCGCAGGGCGCGGGCCATGTCGGCCGCGCTGGCGAAGCGCGCGGCAGGGGGCTTGGCCACGGCCCGCAGCACCACGGGGCGCAGCGCGCAAGGGAGGCGGCGCGCGTACTGTTCGTCCGGCCAAGGGGGGTAGCGCTCCCACTGCGCGCGCAGCAGCCGCTCGGTGTCGCCCCCGAGATCGTGCAAGGGGCTGGTCCCGCAGACCAGCTCGCAGAGCAGGAGCCCGGCCGCGTAGACGTCGGTGCGACCGTCGACCGGCAAGCACGCGCAAAGCTCGGGCGCCATGTAGCGGGGCGTGCCGATGGCCGAGCGGGCGCGTGATTCGGCCGGCTTCTGGCTCTGAGCGGCGCCCAGATCGAGCAGCTTGATCGCGCCGTCCTCGCACAGGAAGGCGTTTTCGAGCTTGACGTCGCAGTGGACCCAGCCGGCGCGATGGACTGCCTCGAGGCCGGAGAGCAGCTCGCCCGTCCAACGCAGAGCCCGAGCCAGAGGCACGGGCCCACGGCGCCGCAGTTCCTCGCGCAGCGTGCGCCCGACCAGAAGCTCCGTGGCGATGAAGGGCCGGCCGTCGCCCAGCGTGCCCGCGCGCTCGAAGCGCACGAGGTTGGGGTGACACGAGGCGGCGAGCGCCCGCGCCTCGGCCTGCATGCGGCGAGCGAAATCGGCCCGCTGCACCAGCCGGGCGTGCAGCACCTTGAGCGCGCACCACCGGCCGCGTCGAAGGTCGCGCGCCTCGTACACCTCGGCCATGCCCCCGCTGGCGAGGTGACGGACGACCACGTAGCCGGCTCCGGCCAGCCAGCGGCCCGGCGGGAAGCGAGGCCCGTCCCGGCAGAGCGCGCGTGGCCCGCTCGGGCCAGTCGCCGGCCGGGCCTTGGTGCCCGGGGACCGGGCGAGCATCGTCGTCCACGGCCGCGTCGTCGGCGCGGCCAGAGCTGCGGACAGGCGCTTCATGCCGTGTCTATCGACACGAGCGAGGCGCCAGTTGCGCGAAAAACGCTCGGGCCGCCCGTCAGTAGTACATCAGCCACCTCACGCCGGGCTTGATCTCCATGTGGAAGTGGTCCGCGTGGGCGTGGTCGAAGTTGGGCGTGAGCACGTACGTGAAGATGCCGATCTCGGCGGCCTCGCAGACGATGGCGGCGAGCTCGCGGCCCGCCGGTGTGGAGGGCTCGTTGCCGCCCGGACCGCAGGTGTGGGTGCCGATCTTGCCGGGGAAGTGATGCGCGACGCGCAGCCACGCTCCGTCTCGCCTGTGCAAGGCGCCGATGTCGATGGCCAGGCCAGCCGGATGCCGCGTACCGGGCGCGGCCCACTTGTGCACCGCCGCCGGCGGCGGGCCGGCCTCGTCCTTCGAGCCGGCCTCCCCCGCGTGCCCGTCTCCTGCGACCTTCGGTGCGCGCTCGGCCGGCCGCTTCTGCCCGGTGCGCTCCGGGGCCGGCGCGGCCCGGCGCATCCTGGGCCCGGCCTTCTTCGCCTGGGGCCCGTTCGCGCACGCCGCCGGAGCCTGCCGCCTGCTCCGCACCTTGCGCGCGTCCCGGTGCCTCTCGGTGAACCGCTTCTTCTTGGTGGCCGCCGGCCCGGTCGCGGCCTCGGTCTTTGCCGCACAGCTCGCTGGTCGCTTCGGCTTGGCGTCGGCCCCCTGGGCCTCGACCCCGCCGCCCCGCCCGCGGTCAGGCGGCAAGGGTGCCGGCTTGGCGACGTTCGGACGATACATCGTGAAGTGGACCACCTCGTCGATCTCGTGCCGGACGAGAAGCTGGGCGAAGTCGTCCAGCGCGAGCGCCAGGCGCGCGTCGAGGATCTCGAAGATGCTCGCGGCGCGCTCCGCGGGCGGCAGCGAGGAGTGAATGAGCACGCCATGCAGGGGGCCGGTCAGGCGCACAGGGGCGCGCACGCCGGGAACCTCTCCCAGGCGCGCGTAGGGCACGCCGCGCCGGTCGAGCTCGCCCATGGCCTCGGCATCGCTCATGTTGGCGTAGCGATAGGCCGGCCGCGCGGGGAGCTCGGCCGGCGCGGGCAGGATCACGTAGGGGCTCGCCCGAACCGCCGGCGCCACGAGCAGGCCAAGCGCCGCGCTCGCGAGGGCGGCAAGCCGGACGAGCCGCAGCCACGAGCGCACCCGCGCCGGCAATGCCCTGTTCGCTCCCACAGCCATGGAGGGTCAATGTAGCGCGCCTCGCCCAGAAGGCCAGAAAACGCGCTACGCTCGCCCCCATGTCCGACGTGCGCTGGCTCGGCCTGCCCGCCTGGCTCCTGTTCGGCATCCTCGGCGCGTGGATGGCCACGTCCAAGGGCCGGGGCGGGTGCTTCTGGTTTGCCCTGTGCGCGCTGCTCGGGCCGGTGGGGCTTGTCCTCGCCGCACTCATGCCGCGGGCGCGCGGCGACTGAGAGCTCGGACCGGGCAAAACCATGGGTCACCTGCGACAGCTCAAGCACGAGTACCGCGCCCTCGCGCGGCGCCTCGAGCGCAGCCCGCTACCCTTGCCCGAGCCCGACGAGCTCCGGGCCTGGCAGGGCTGGCGCGAAATCTTGGAGATCCTCTTCACCCCGGAGCAGGCCGATCTGTGCTCGCGCCTGCCGCTGCGCTCCACGACCCTGGCGGAGCTCGAGGCTCGGCTCGGGATCGCGCGCGAGCCGCTGCGCGCGCGGCTCGACGCGATGTGCGACAAGGGCATCGTCATGGACCTCGTGAGCCCCAAGACGGGTGAGGTCAAGTACCTGCTCGCCCCGCCCCTGGGCGGCTTCCTCGAGTTCTCGATGATGCGCGCGAAGGACACTATTCCCAAGAAGCGCATGGCCGAGGCGCTGGAGGCGTACCTGCACGGCGCCGAGGGGTTCGCGCGCGCGGTGCTCGCGGGCGACACCCGCTTCGGCCGCACTCTGGCCCACGAGACGGCGCTGGGCGACGAGCTGCCCCTGGTGCTCGATTGGGAGCGGGCCAGCGCTGTTGTGGAAAGCGCGCGCGCCATCGCCGTCTCGCTCTGCTTCTGCCGGCACAGCGCCGAGCACCTCGGCCGGCGTTGCGATGCGCCCATGGATAACTGCCTCTCGCTCGGGGCGGGGGCCGAGTTCGTCATCCGCCGCGGCTTCGGCCGGCGCGTCGAGCGCGCCGAGGCGCTCGATATCCTCGTCCGGGCACGCGAGAGTGGCCTCGTCCAGCTCGCCGACAACGTGCGCGAGCGGCCGGCGTTCCTGTGCAACTGCTGCGGCTGCTGCTGCGAGCAACTGCGGGCCATCAATCGCTTCGACCTGCCTGCCGTCAGCCCCAGCGGCTTCGTCCCGGCGCGCGACGAGAAGGCGTGCAAGGGGTGCTCGCGCTGCGCGCGCGCCTGCCCGATCGCCGCCATCACGCTCGTGCCGCGCCGGGTGGGGGCCCAGCGCCGGAGCGAGATCGCGCCCCGGCTCGATCTCGACCGCTGCATCGGCTGCGGGCTATGCGTCCACGCCTGCCGGCGCCGCGCGCTGCGGCTCGTGCGCCGGGAGCGGCAGCCGCTCGTGCCCCAGAACGGCCTGGAGCGCGTGGTGCGGATGGCCCTGGCGCGCGGCCGGCTCGCGGAGCTCGTTTTCGACCAGTCGGACGGCCGCGGCGCGCGCTTCCTGGAGGCGGTGCTCGGCGCCCTTGGCCGGCTCGGGTCCACCCAGCGCGCCCTGGCGAACGAGCAGCTCCGTTCGCGCTTCGTGCGCTGGACCATGGACCGCATGCGCCCGCCGGCGGCGTGAGCGGCCTCCCCATCGCCGTTGGCAGCTCGGCGGCCCGAGATGCGGGAGGACGTGAGCTACGGAAGCGTGGAATGCGGAACAGAGAACAGGGAATGTGGAATGTTGTCCCAGAAACCATCGAGCCGTGGGAGCCGGCTTAGCGACGAGGAGATGGTGGCGCCCAAGCGTCACGAGGTTGCCGCCGCGGGCGGGTTTCCGGGGATCCAGATCATGCTGCCCCAGTTGGAGGACGACGACACGCCGGACGGCAGCCGGCCGCGTTGCGCCTGGCCCGCCGGGCCGCCCCGGGCTACGATTGTGCCGATGGACCCCGAGCTGAAGACCTTGCTAGCGGCCCTTGTCGAGGGCCAGGTGAAGTTGGCCGAGCGCATGGAGGCCAGCCATGCCAAGCTGGCTGCTCGCATGGACGCGCTAGCTGCGACCCAGAACGAGCTTGCCGGCGACGTGCGCGTGCTCGTCCGCGCGCAAGAGCGCACCGAACGTCGCTTGGAGCAGGTGATCGAACGCCTGGACCGCTTCGGCGAGCAGGTCGTGCGCGGCTTCACCAAGGCCGGCGAGCAGCATGGCGAGCACGAGGGCCGCATCGGGCGCCTGGAGCAAGCCGTGTTTGGGGCGCAGCCCCCGGCGGCGCCGCGGTAGGGCCGTGTCCCTTCGGCAAGCGTGCGTGACGGTGAGCGAGCGGCCGGCGTAGCGTCCTGACCACGGCAATCCTCGATGTGGAGGCGTAGGTCATGGAGTGGAGCAGCGGGTGGGCGCGGCCGGTACGCATGGAGCGGGTCCGGCGGAGCATCGAGCAGTAGCGGCAGACGCGCGCCAGGCGCACGGCGATGCCCGAGCCGCTGTGGGAGGCCGCGGTAGCGCTGGCCCGCGAGCACGGGCTGTACGCGACGAGTCGTGATCTGCACGTGTGCTACGACTCGCTCAAGGCGCGGCTGGAGCGCAGCAGGAGACAGCGTGCCGCGTCGCAGCCGGCAGCGGCTCCCGCCTTCGTCGAGCTTGGCGCCGCACTGCCGTTCGCGGGCGTGGCGTCGGGCACGAGCGTGGAGCTGACGGCTACCGATGGCAGCAGGCTGCTCATCGACGATCAGAAGCGGTAGGCGAAGTAGTCCGTCCCCTTGAAGAAGTAGAGAAGCCCGTCCGGCCAGTGAACCGCCGCATCGACCGGCAAGAATAGTTGACGCGGCACAGATATCATATGTCAACTCTTGACGGGGCCTGGCGCAGTGCCGTCGGGCAGGCGAGAGGCGGCGAGGCATGATCGGGCTCGCTCGGTCGGGAGCGGTTGCTTCACCTGTCCGCAATCCTGCGCGGATCGCCGAAACGCCGACCCCGAGCGCGGCATCCCTCCCGGAACCGCGTTGCCGGCTCCGGCGCACATCGCGTACCATGCCCGCTGTCTCGCGAGGCGCGAGTCGGAAAGTCGGGCGAAGGCAAGCTCATGGGCAAGGGTAACGGGAAACTGCGGCGCCTCCGGCTGTTGCGCTTCACGGCGTTCGAGCGAGCCACGTTCGACCTCGCGGCCGGTGTCACCACGCTCATCGGGGAGAACGCGTCCGGCAAGTCCCACGTCCTCAAGCTGGCGTACGTGCTGAACGAGGCTTCGCGGCTCGCCACCGAGGGGCACGCCGGCAAGCTGCCCGGAGTGGACCGCTTCGACAGCGTGCAGGGGGCGGTCGCCACGCTGCTCGAGCAGACGTTCCTGCCGGACGAGGTCGGCCGGCTGGTTCGGCGAGCGCCGGGGCGACGCAGCGCCGAGATCGAGGCCGAGTGGACGAACGGCGCCCGCATGGGCGTGACGCTCTCCAACCTCGGCCGGGTGACCGTCGACTGGACGCCCGGGCCCGCTGCCCATGGTCGCAGCGTCTTCGTGCCCACCCGGGAGGTCTTGTCGATCTTCCCAGGGTTCGTGTCGGCATGGCGGAGCCGCGAGTCGAGCTACGACCGGACGTACTACGACCTGTGCGATGCGATGGGCGCTCGCCCGCTGCGCGGTCCCCGGGACGGCCGGCGAGGGGAGCTTCTCGCGCCGCTGGAGCGGGCCCTCGGCGGCTCGGTCACGGTGAGGAACGGGCGCTTCTACGTGCGGCTCCCCGATGGCGACATGGAGGCGCCGCTGTTGGCAGAGGGGCTGCGCAAGATCGCCATGCTGGCCTACCTCGTGGTGAACGGAAGCCTCTCGCACAACGCCTTCCTGCTCTGGGACGAGCCCGAGGCCAGCGTGAACCCGAAGCTGGCCAAGGTCCTCAGCCGGGTCGTGCTGGCGCTGGCCGACTGGGGCGTGCAGGTCCTGCTCGCGACGCATGACTACGCCCTGGCCTCCGAGCTCTCGCTCGGCATGGACCAGTCCCCGCGCAGGTCGGGCTCCGCGCAGCACGCGTTCCTGGCGCTCGGGGGGCGCGAGGACGCCGCGGGTGTCGTCGTGGAGCGTGCGGCTCGATTCCAGATGCTCGCGATGAACCCGATCCTCGAGGGTCTTGCCGACCTGCACGACCGGGAGCTCGCGCAGGAGCCGTCATGACCAGGCTGGACGTCGCGAGGCTGAGGCTCACCCTCGGCGACCGCTGGACGGTCGCGGTCAAGTGGGACGACTGCCCTGCCTACCGAGAGGGGATCGGCAAGCTGCAGGGGGAGCTCGAGGGGAGGTCAGTGTCGACGAGGGCCGTCGACATCGTGGCCTTTGCCGGGAAGGAGCTGGTGCTTCTGGAAGCCAAGGACTTCCGCCCGGTGCGGCGCCGCGGGGCGCCGCCCGTGCCCAACGCGGTCGCGTACGGGGGCCGATGGAAGGAGCTGCCGCTTGAGGTGGCTCTGAAGGCTCGCGACACGGTGGCCGGGCTCTGGGGGCTTGCCGCGACCGGGTCGTCGGACGGTCTCGTCCGATCGGCTGCCGCTGCCCGCGCCGCAGGCCGGCTCCGTAGGCCAGCATGAAGATGGCCCGATGCGTGGCCGAGCGCACGGCACCGAGCAGCCGCTCGACCATGGAGCCGGCCAGCACCTCGGGCACGCGCATCGGTCGCTTGGGGCGCGGCAGGTCGCAGAC
>JACQWT010000026.1:0-22032 GCA_016209145.1 Deltaproteobacteria bacterium
TCCCGACGCGCCCTTCAGGCGCGTCACCCCTGCCCCGCGATCACGGCCGACTCGGCGAGCCGTCGTTGCTGGCACGGAAATCCCGTGAACAGCTACGCGAGTCAGTGCCCCTGCTCCCGCGTCAGGCCGGGGTAGCGCGCGTCGCCCGCCTCGAGGCGCGTATTGGTGCTGCGGCGCGTGCCGTCGCGCGCCGGAAGCTGCGCGAGCAAGTCGCGCTCCAGGATGAGCTGGCCGCGCGAGTCGTAGGCGGCCGGGTGGCGGCCGCTGTCCATGCGCAGGGCGTCGCACGGGCATGCCTCCACGCACAGGCCGCAGAAGACGCACCTTAGCTCGTCGATGACGAAGGCTGCGGCGTAGCGCTCGTAGCCGGCGCGCGGGTCGTCGGCACAGTACTCGGCCGGCGCGACGTGGATGCACTGGGCCGGGCAGGCCGTGGAGCAGCACAGGCAGGCCACGCAGCGCGCCGAGCCGTCCGGCCGGACGGTGAGCCGGTGCAGCCCCCGGTACCTCTCGGGATAGGGCCGCCGCTCGTCGGGGTACTTCAGGGTGATGATGCCGCCCTCGAGCGCGCCCAGGACCGGATCCTTCTTCTGCCCGAGCACCAGCTCCTTGGTGTTCTGCAGGAAGTGGCGCATCGTGATAGCCGTGCCCTTCATCCACTCCGGCACGTACGACTGCACGTGGAAGGAACGCTCCGGCGGCGGCAGCTCCTTGCCCCGGACGCGCCGCACCGCCGGCCGGGTCCACGTCCGCTCCCACGAAGATTCAGCCATCGAGCCTTGCTCCCTTCGCCAGTAACCGTTCACGCATTCCAACACCCGGCTCGTCAGGCGGCCGCGAGCGCGAGCGCGCCCGGAGGCCCGGGCCGCAGCGTACTCCTGTACGTGAGGACCCGGGCCGAGGACGAAAGCCGCGATCGCGGCCGACTCGGCGAGCGGCGGTCTCGACGCCGCCCGACGACGCCGCCTGGCGCGCGGACGAGGACTGCACGAAGCGCCCGTAGCGCGGAGGCTCGAGCAGCCAGGTGATCAGGATGACGAGGGCGACGAGGGCCCCGAGCGCGACGAGCGCCTGGGTCACGTCACCCGCCGTCTGCAGCACGGCGTCCACATCCTTGCCGCCGCTCGCCAGCGCCAGCACGACCAGACCCGTCAGCAGGATGTTGCCCAGCCCCAGCGGCAGGAGCGTCTTCCAGCCCAGGGCCATCAACTGGTCGTAGCGGAAGCGCGGCAGGGTCCAGCGGATGAAGACCAGGAACCAGGTCACGAAGACCACCTTGCCGGCGAAAGCCGCCACGTGCAGCAGGCTCACCGCCAGGTGCGACATGGGCAGGTGCAACAAGCTCGTCGTGCCTATGGCCACGTCCAGACCGCCCGGGCCGAGGAACGGCAGGTGGTAGCCGCCCAGGAAGAGCGTCACCAGAAGCACGCTGGAGAAGATGAACTCGAGGTACTCGCCCAGGAAGAACATCCCGAACTTCATGCCCGAGTACTCCAGGACGTAGCCGGCCACGATCTCGCTCTCCCCCTCGGGCAGATCGAAGGGCACGCGCCTCGTCTCCGCCACGGACGCGGCGAAGAACAGCAGGAAAGCTAGAGGCTGGACGAAGATCCCCCAGGCGTGGCTGCCCTGCCAGTCGACGATGGCGCGAAGCTGCACGCTCCCGTAGACCACGAGCGGTCCCACGGCCGCCAGTCCCAGGGCCACCTCGTAGGAAACCATCTGGCTCGTGGCGCGCAGCCCGCCCAGGAGCGAGAACTTGTTGTCGCTCGCCCAGCCGGCCACGGCCGCGCCGATGATGCCGGTGCCGGCGACGGCGAAGATGAAGAGCAGGCCGACGTTGAGCTCCGCGACTTGCAGGTGCACGCTGTGGTAGCCGGCGCGGCAAGTGCCGGAGCGCCCGACGTCACCGGCCAACTGGGCGAGATCGGCGAAGTCGAGCACCCGGTTGCCGTTGTCCTTGAAGCACAGCGTGCTGCCGAAGGGCACCACCGCTATCGTGAGCAGGGGCGCGAACAGGGCGAGCAGCGGCCCCAAGGCGTGCAGAAGCCGATCGGAGCCCTTGGGGCGCAGATCTTCCTTGAAGAGCAGCTTCACTACGTCGGCGACGACGTGCAAGAGGCCGAGCAGGCGCACGCCCACCTTGCCCGCCGGAACCTTCGAGGCCGCGTAAAGACCGCTAGCCATCATGGCGATGCCGGCGATGATGCCGGCCGCCTGGGCCCCGGCGCGGAGCGCCGGCTCGGGCAGCGCGCGTGCCACGGGCAAGCACAAGAGGTGCAGCACCAGGCCGGCGTAGAAGTAGTGACGCGGATCGAGCCGGCCCACCGCCTGCTCGAAGCCGTTGACCGCTCCCCGGCGCCGCACGTGGGCCGCGAGCACCATCAGGCTGAGCCAGCAGACGAGAATGGCGAGCTCGAGGGCGCCCGTGATGCGCTCGACGAGCCGGCCGGCCACGACCTCGGCGGGGCCGGCCGGCGCGCCCATCAAGACCATGATCAGCGCGCCGGCGGCCACGGCGGCCGGCAGGAAGAGCAGCGCGGAGACGAGCCAGGCGGGCAGGTAGAGCACGGCTCGCTCGGGGCCGATGCGGTCCTGCACCATGGCGCTCTGGCGGCGATCGGCCCACGGGGCCACGGCTGCCAACAGGAGCATGAAGGCCAAGACGAAGGCGATCTTGACCGCGATGACCACGATGGCTGCGCTCGTCATGCCCGCACCTCCGCCGCGCCGGTCTCGGCCGGGACGGCTCCCGGGCCTGCGCTCTCGGTCATGGCCTGCTCGATCTCGCGGCGCGAGCCGAGGCCCACCCCATAGCCGAGCGCGCGGCCCAGCAGGTGGACGAGCTCCCAGCCGGGCCGGGCGACGCCGCGCCGCGGCAGCACCGCCGCCGCGCGCTGGGCGATCCCGTCGCGGTTGACGTACGTCCCCGCGGCCTCCGCCCAGCTTGCCGCCGGCAGGGCAATGTGGGCCGCCTTGGTGAGCGGTCCTTCGCGGCTGGCGATGACCACGAATGCCTTGGTGCGGCTCAGCAGGTCCTTGGCCTGGGCCTCGTCCACGTCGAGCTCGGCGCCGAGGCTGATGACGTAGCGGTACTTCTCCTGTGCGAGCGCCGCGACCAGCTCCGCGAAGGGCCGCGGGCAGTAGCCGGCGGCGCCGCCGAGCATCTCCAGCACGCGGCGCACGCCCGCGGTGTTGGGGTTCTTGTCGGCGCTCCGGAGCACGTCATCGCCGCGCCCGTCCGGACAGCGCGAGAGGAACACGTCGGCGCGCCAGGGCGGGGTGCCCGCGGCGACACCGGTCCCCTTGAGGAAGCCTCGGGCGAGCCGGCCCAAGGCGAGGTTGTCCTCGCAGGAGTGCTGCGCCGAGAGCACGATCGCCATCTCCTCCGGGTGTGCCTCGTGGCCGCCCAACTGCTCCCGTGCGGCCGCCAGCGCCTCGTCGATGCTGGCCTCCTCGCCGCCGACGAGCGCGGTACAGAGCCTGGCCTCGCTCTGCCGCGCGTACGAGAGCATGCCCTCGTCGCACATCCAGTAGCGGTTGATCTCGAGGTTCGTGCGGGGTCGGTAGCGCAAGGGCGTGCCCGTGCGCGGGTCGTAGTCGAGGTGGGCGTTGCAGCCCGTGGCGCAGCCCTGACAGATGGTGGGTCCGGAGCGCAGCAGCCAAGCGCGCGCCTTGAAGCGGAAGTGGCGCGCCGTCAGCGCTCCCACCGGGCAGGCGTGCGCGGTCATGAGCGAGTAGTCGTGCGCGAGCTCGCGACCCGGCGACAGCACCACCTCCTTCAGGTGGCCCCGCTCGCGCAGACCGAGCACCGGATCCTTGCCCAGCTCGCGCGAGATGCGAATGCAGCGCGTGCACAGCACGCAGCGCTCGGCGTCGTACACCACCGCTCGGCCGAACGGCACGCGCTTGGGTTTGTGCACGGGCTCGTCCAGCATGCGCTTTCTCGCGTGCTGGTGCTCCCGCCAGTAGTCTTGCAGCGCGCACTCGCCGGCCTGGTCGCAGATGGGGCAGTCGACCGGGTGGTCCAGGAGCAGCATCTCCTGCACCGCGCGGCGCGCCTGACGGACGTGCTCGCTCGAGTCGGCCTTGACCTGCATGCCGTTCTCGCAGAGCACCTGGCAGGCGGGCATGAGCTTGGGCTTGCGCACGCGCTCGTAGCGCCCCGCCTCGGGGTCCCAGCGCAGGATGTCCAGCATGAGCACGGGCCGCCCCGGCGCCGGCAAGATCTCGACCAGGCACATGCGGCAGTTGGCCGGCGCGCTCAGGCCCGGGTGCCAGCAGTAGTGGGGGATGCGGATCCCGGCCCGCGTAGCGGCCGCGATGATGCTCTCGCTGCGGTCGAAGGGGATCTCGCGACCATCTATGGTGATCGAGCCGTCAGCCATCGAAACCTCGGGTCTCCTGCGCGAGCCTGGCGTCCTACCTGTCGCACTCCCCGCCGATCATGTTGAGCGAGCCGAAGCTCGGCACGACATCGGGAATCATCCCGCCCACCAGCATCTGGCCGAGCCCCTGCACCGCCGCGAAGCAAGGCGGCCGGACGCGCACGCGGTAGGGCGTGCCGCTGCCGTCGGAGACGATGTAGAAGCCGAGCTCGCCGTTGGCCGCCTCGGAATACGAGTAGCATTCGCCCGCCGGCACCTGGATGCCGTCCACGACGAGCTTGAAGTGCCGGATGGTGCCCTCGATCGTGCCGTAGACCTCCTCCTTGGGCGGGAAAGTCACGCGCGGGCAGTCGATGTCGACGGGTCCCTGGGTGGGCATGAGCCGGAGCACCTGCTCGATTATCCGGCGCGACTGCCGCATCTCCTCCAGCCGCACGGCGAAGCGGTCGAAGTTGTCGCCGCTCGTGCCCACCGGCACCTCGAACTCGACCTGGTCGTAGACGAGGTAGGGGTGGCTCTTGCGCACGTCGTAGGGCACGCCCGTGGAGCGCAGCGCCGGTCCGGTCCAGCCCAGGCCGAGGGCCCGGGCGGCGCTCACCCGGCCGGTGTCCCGCGTCCGATCGATGAAGATCCGGTTCTTGACAAGGAGCTTCTCGCTGTCGTCGATGAGCGCGAAGACGCTCGGCACAGAGGCCCGGACCATGGCCGCGAAGTCGTCCGTCGGAGGCTTGGCCATGCCGCCGATGCGCGCGAAGGAGTGCGTGACCCGAGCGCCGGTCTGTTCCTCGAAGATGTCGAAGATGAACTCGCGCGCCTTGCAGAAGTAGAGAAACGGCGTGAAAGCGCCGAGCTCCATGGCCATGGCGCCGAGGCAGACCATGTGGTCGCAGATGCGCGCGAGCTCGCCCAGCACCACGCGGTAGCACTGGCAGCGCAGGGGCACGCTCACGGCCAGCATCTTCTCGATGGCCAGCGCAAAGCCGATGCCATTGAGCAGCGGCGAGGCATAGTTGAGCCGGTCGACGTAGGGCAGGCACTGCGCAAAGGTGCCCCTTTCGCACATCTTCTCGCAGCCGCGGTGCAGGTAGCCCACTTGCACGTCGGCGCCCGTGATCGTCTCGCCGCTAAGCTGCACCACGACCCGCACCGTGCCGTGCATGCAGGGGTGCGAGGGCCCCAGGCTAAGGAGCATCGTGTCGGTGGGAACCGCGAGCTGTGCCCGGTCGAGATCGACGTCCAGCGGTTCCATGGCTCAGGGCTCCTCCGGTTCGGGGCGCAGGGGAGCAGGCGCGCCGCCCGAGCTCCGGCACGGGACACCCGCCGGCACCTTGCGGCCCAACGGCATGCCTTCGTCCGGGCCGAAAGGGGGCTCCAGCGCCGGGGCGTCGTCCCGGTACTTCACCAGCGGCTGGGTGTGGCCGGCCGGGTAGTCCTTGCGCAGCGGTGCTCCCTGGAACTGTTCGTAGAGCAAGATGCGGCGCAGGTCGGGGTGCCCGGTGAACTCCACCCCGAACATGTCGTAGCACTCGCGCTCGAACCAGTTGGCGCCGGCCCAAACGTCGCACAGCGAATCGAGCCTGGCCTCGCGGCCGTCCGCGGCGCCCACGCGCGTCTTCAAGCGCAGGCGGTATGCCAGCTCGTGTGAGCGCAGGTGCAAGACCACCTCGAAGCGCGGCCCCGGCCGGCCGAGGTAGTCTACGGCCGTCAAGTCGATGAACATGTCCATCCGGGCGCGCGGCTCGTCGCGCACGAAGCGCGCCACCTCGCGCCAGCGCTCGGGCAGGACGACCGCGGTGTCGTCGCCCCACTGGGAGTGAGTCTCGACGATGGCGGAGCCGAACTGCTCCCGCAACAGGTCCAGCACGCTCTGGCTCATGGCTCGTCCTCCGCCGCTCGCCGTGCCGGGGCGCGCCTGGCGGCGCCGCGCGCCGCGAGAGCCACGGGATCGATGCGGGGCTTGACGACGCCCGGCGTGCGGTCGCCGCGCTTGATCTTGTCCTGCAAGAGCAGCAGCCCGTCGATGAGGGTTTCGGGCCGTGGCGGGCAGCCGGGCACGTACACGTCCACCGGCAGGATCTTGTCGATGCCCGGGAGCGTGGCGTAGTTGTCGTAGAAGCCGCCGCTCGAGGCGCAGGCGCCGACGGCGATCACCCACTTCTCGATCGCCATCTGGTCGTAGACGCGCTTGAGCACGGGCGCCTGGCGCTGGCTGATCGTGCCCACGACCCAGAGCAAGTCGCTCTGGCGCGGGGTGAAGCGCGGCGCCTCGGCGCCGAAGCGGGCCATGTCGAAGCGCGGGCTCGCCAGCGCCATGTACTCCATGGCGCAGCAGGCCGTGACGAAGGGGTACTGGAAGAGCGAGTACTTCTTGGCCCAGCCCAGCACCGCCGCAAGCTGGGTGGTGAAGTAGCCCGGGTGCGCCAGGACCTCGACCTCGCGCACGCCTGTCCCGGGGCGGCCGCGACTGCTGGTCACTTCTCCCATTCCAGGGCCCCTTTTCTCCAGACGTAGATGAGCGCCACGGCGAGCAGCCCGACGAACGAGGCCATCGTCGCCAGCCCGGTCCAGCCGAGCGAGCGCAGTTGGACGGCCCAGGGGTAGATCATCACGACCTCGATGTCGAAGACGACGAACAGTAGCGCCGTCAAGTAGAACTTGACGCTCGGCCGCAAGAGGCGCGCCCCATCGGAGGGGTTGCCGCACTCGAACGGCCTCTCCTTGTCCGGGTTGGGGGCCTTGGGCCCGAGGTAGCTCGCCGCCACGAACGCGCCCACGGTGACCAGGGCCGCGGCGGCGAACAGCAACAAGAGCGGGAGATAGGTCAGCATGACGGCGCCTCGCAGGCTCGGCCGCGAGCTCGCACAAGAGGGAAATCCTTTGGATATCGACCGGGTGGAAGCAAGGCTGTAGCCGTCTGCGGGGCGGGTGTCAACCGGGCCGCGGCGGCAGGGCGGGACCGGCCTCGGCCACGGCACGATCGGGCAGCCCGGTCGAGCCGAGCTCCTCGTCCCAGTACCGGAGGTGCGCGCGGCACCCGGCTTGCCGGCCGGATCGTCCGACGCGATGGCAGTGTGGCGCGAGCGCTCCGCTGCGGCTACGGTGCCCGGATGGACGATCGACTGCAGCGAATCGTCGGCTTCATGAACGAGCAGATCCCTTTCAACCGTTTCCTCGGCATCCGCGTGGGCGAGGTGCGGGACGGCTTCGTGGCGCTCGATCTCCCGTTTCGCGAGGAGTTCGTCGGCAACCCCATGGTGCCGGCGCTCCACGGGGGCGTGCTGAGCGCCCTCCTGGACACCTGTGGCGGTGCCGCGGTCTGGACCCAGGTCGACGACGGAGACTCGGTCTCGACGGTGGACCTCAGGGTGGACTACCTGCGGCCGGGGCCGCTCGCCGACCTCCGCTGCGAGGGGACGGTGCAGCGGCTCGGCAACCGGGTCGGGGTCGTAGACATGCGGCTCTTCGCCACCGGCAATCCCGAGCGGCTGATCGCGACCGGCAAGGGTGTCTACAACGTCAAGCGGGCGGACGACTAGGCGCGCAACAGAACCTGTGCGTCGCCTCGAACCAGTCGCGCCGGGCACCTACGCCTGAGCGATTGCCCGGTGCTATCCTCCAAAGCGAGATGCTACCCATGGCATCGAGAACCCGTGGCGTCGTAGCCGCGGTCATCGGCATGGCTGCGGCCGGGTTCGCCTACCGCGTCTGCGCGACCATGTCCGCCGCCGAGTGAACCCTGATTTGGCGGCAGCCTGCGGCGGCAGCCGGCTGCCGTCTGAGGCCGCGGCCCGGCTGGCGAGCCGGCGCCAAGCGATGATAGCCTAGCGGCGTGCGTCGCCTCCTTGCGCTACTCGCGGCCGGCTCGCTCGGCATCGCCGGCCCGGCTCGCGCCGGGGCGCTCGACCGCTTCGAGCAGGCCCACCGGCCGCGCGACGCGGGAGAGTCCAAGGACGACAAGGGCAAGGCGGACGAAGAGCGCGGCAGCTCCTCGCCCGGCGACGAGGGCGAGCCCACCGGCTCTGGCGAGGGCGCGGCCGGCGATGTGGAGCCGGGAGACGGCTCGCTCGCGCTGCTCATGCTTTGCTTCATCCCGCCCCTGCCGTTCGCCTGCTTCCTGCCGCCCCACCGCGTGGCGGCCGAGCCGTACGGCGGCGAGCGGCTCTACCTGGAGCCGATGGTGGTGCGGGACGAGAACGGCGAGGAGGAACGCCGCGTCTACCGCCCGGCGGACGAGCGGCGCATGCGCTGGGGCGAGATCGGTATCCAGGGCTACCGCGCCCTGAACGAGCCGGTCGTCTACGCCCACGATCTCGCCGCCACGCTCTGGCTCGGCCCGGTGGTCGTGCGCGGGGGCTGGGAGCACTTCTACGAGAAGCTCCCGGAGGACGGTGGCTGGGATCACCTGGATGTCGTGCGCGCCGCGCTCGGGGCGAACATGCTCGGGCCGGCGGTCGATTCCCTGGAGGCGTACCTCTTGCTCGGCGGCTCGCTCTTGCACGGCGAGGCATGGACGCCAGCCTTCGATGCCGGGCTCGATCTGCGCATCTACCCGCACGAGCCGCTCGCCATCGACACGGCGGCCACCTTGAGCTTCTTCGAGGTGGGGCCGGTGCTGCTCGATCTGCGCGTCGGGTTGGGCGTCGCCTTGGGGGCGGCCGAGATCCGCGTCGGCCCGCGCTGGCTCTACCAGGGCGACGCGCAGGGCTTCTGGGGGCCGGCGGCCAGCGTGCTAGGGCGATTCTGACGGAGCGCGGCCGGGCTCAAGGCTCGCGGAGCCAGATGCGCACCTGGTAGTTCTGGCCGGCGACGTTGTTCTGGTGGGACTGCTCCTTCCAGCCGGCGACCATGTACTCCTTGGTGCTGCAGCACTCGGGGCTGATGTGGTTGGGCGAGCACTGGAAGGCGTAGTCCCAGCCCGGGTCGCCGAGCGCCAGGTCCATGGTCCAGCCGTTGTTCCAGCCGCTGCCGTCGCAAACCAGGCCCAGGCCGCTGATGCACAGGTTGTGGCCCGAGCCCTCCTGCCCGGACTTCTTGCACTGGTAGCGCTGGCCCATGCCCGCGCTCAGGTCCCAGGTGGCGCCGCTCGTGTCGCACCAGCCCGAGGCGGCCTCCGGGGGGCTCGCCTGAACGAACTGGAAGCGAAGCTGGTAGAGGCCGAGCTGGTAGTACTTCTTGACGTCGATGGCGCCCACGGCCTCGGGCGTGAGCGGATCCTTCTCGTCCCACGCCTTGCCCAGGCGGTTCGGATCCTGGACGGCCTTCAAGCCCCAGCGCGAGTCGTACCAGCGGAACACGGTGTTGCCGCCTTGGCTCACCGAGCTGATGCTGGCCGCGTTGATGCTGGCCCAGTTGTTGGCGTTGGAGAACGCCAGCATCCAGCCGCCGCCGTCGTCGTCCATGTCGCACCAGGCGCCGATCGCGTCCCCGGGATCGCCGCCGTTGGGATCGATGCTGTAGGCGCCGTCCCCCTTGGACTGCCCCGCCTTGAGAATGGCCCGGCAGGTCTTCTGCACGACCGGCTTGCAGGCGCCCTGCTCGCACTTCTCGGCCTGGCCGCAAGCCTTGCCGCAGCTCCCGCAGTTGGCGGGATCGAGCCCGGTGTCGACGCACTTGCCGCCACACGCGGTCTTGGCGTCGAGACACTTGCAGGCTCCCGCGGCGCAGATCTGGTCGGGCTGGCACGGCTTGCCGCAGCTCCCGCAGTTGGCGGGATCGATCTGGGCATCGACGCATTTCCCGCCGCACTTCGTGCTGCCGCCGCCGCACTCGAGCGAGCAGGTGCCGGCCGAGCAGACCTGTCCCTGGGGGCACGGCTTGCCGCAGCCCCCGCAATTGGCGGGATCGAGCTGAGTATCGACGCATTTCCCGCCGCACTTGGTGGTTCCGCCGGTGCACACCAGGGCGCAGGCGCCGGCCGAGCAGATCTCACCCTGGGCGCAGGCCTTGCCGCAGCCGCCGCAGTTGGCCGGGTCGGTAGTGGTGCTCACGCACTTGCCGCCGCAGTTGGTCGTGCCGCCCGCGCACGCGAGGACGCAGACGCCGCCCGCGCAGTCCTGACCCTGGGCGCAAGCGTTGCCACAGCCGCCGCAGTTGGCCGGGTCGGTAGCGGCGTCCACGCACTTGCCGCCGCACTTCACCGTTCCCGGGCCGCACTGCAGCGCGCAGGCGCCGGCCGAGCAGATCTCGCCCTGGGGACAGGCCTTGCCGCAGCCGCCGCAGTTGGCCGGATCGCTGGCGGTGTCCACGCACTTGTTGCCGCACTTGGTCGTGCCGCCCGTGCATTCCAGGCCGCACTTCTCGGCCGAACAGACCTCGCCCGCGCCGCAGGCCTTGCCACAGCCGCCGCAGTGCTTGGGATCGAGCTCGGTGTCGACGCACTCGCCGCCGCACTTGGTCGTCCCGCCGACGCACTCCAGGGCGCACCCTCCGGCGGAGCAGACCTGGCCGGGCGCGCACACGACGCCGCAGCCGCCGCAGTTGGCGGGATCGAGCTGGAGATCGACACATTTGCTGCCACTCTTGGTGGCACCGCCTCCGCACTTCAGGCCGCACGTGCCGGCCGAGCACACCTCGCCCGCGCCGCAGCTCTGCTCGCAGCCGCCGCAGTTGGCGGGATCGGTGTCGGTATCGACGCAAGCGCCGAGGCACTTGGTCGTGCCGCCCGTGCACACGAGCCCGCACTGCCCGTCCACGCAGACTTCGCCCTCGGCACACGCTGCATCGCACTTGCCGCAGTTCTTGGGATCGAGCGCCGTGTCCGCGCACTGCCCGCCGCATTCGGTCGTGCCGCCCAGGCACTCGGTCGCGCACTCTGCGGCGGAGCACACTTCGCCCGCGCCGCACGCCTGGTTGCAGCCGCCGCAGTGCAGGGGATCGAGCTTGGTGTCCACGCAGTAGTCGCCGCAACGGGTGGTGCCGGCGCCGCACACGGTGGCGCACGTGCCGGCCGAGCAGATCTGCCCGGGGGAGCAGGCCTTGCCGCAGCCGCCGCAGTTGGCGGGATCGAGGCTGGTGCTCACGCACGTGCCGCCGCAGTCGCTCAGCCCGCCGGGGCAGGGCGCCTGCCCCCCAGCCCCGCCGGCGGCGGAGGTGGTGCCGGTGGCCGTGGACGAGCCGCCGGAGCAGGCCGCGATGAGAAGCGCGTCAAGCAGCAGGGCGCCAAGCGCCAGTCGATACCGGGTTGCCACCGCCATCCTCCTTCCGTCCGTTGCCGCCGTCTGTGCAGGGCGGGTCGCTGCGAGGATACGCGGCGGCGGGCCGCGCCGGAAGGCTGGCGTCCGTCAACCCGGGGCCGGCGCAACGTCCTCGGACGAAAGGCCACGCAGGCTAGGCAACCAGGCCGATCTGACCGGATGCCCTGCTCGCCAGGCTGTCGCCGCATCCTGAGTGCTTCGTGGGGGCGGACAGAGCGCCACGGCCAGCCGCTCGCCGAGGTTGTCAGGAGGGGCGCCAAGGGCTACGCTATTGAGTGAAGGCCCGCAGCAACGTCCGGTCGGAATGCCCACCGGCCGGAAGGGCAGCCGGCTGACAGGGCGCGGCCGGTGATGTTGCCTGGCCCCGTGGATCTCGGTCCGCGGGGCTGTCTTTTGTTCAGGGCGGGAACCGCGCGCGCTTCGCCGCCATCATGGCCCGCCAGACCGCTTCGGTCACCGGATAGGCCGACGCGCACGTGAAGGCATCACCGGGCCCCGGGCGAAGCACGACGCGCAGGTACATGCCCGAGGACAGCCTTGCGCCGTGGAGCATGCGCTTCTCGCGCCCGCGCGGGCCCGTCCCCGGCACCGACACCGTGTAGCTGCTGACCGCCGGCAGGACGCGATCCATGAGCCGCGCCCGGTCGACCGAGAAGCGACGCACGCCACCGCGACCGTTCGGCACGCGATCTTGCTCGGGCAGCGCCGCGGCGTCGTCGGCCTCGACCGAGAACAGGTGCGTGGCGTGCGCCTCGAAGATGATCGTGACCGCCCGGCCGTGGCACGTGATCTTGTGCGCGCCTACGAGCTTCGCGCGGTAGTACGCCTGCGCATCGCCGAGGGTGGCGATCTGCTCGGAGCACTCGGGGAGGGCGACCACGAGACGCACCATCCTAGCCGACGCAGCGGTGGGAGCGAGGGGGAGCGCGCCGCTTGCGGGCATCGGTGTGGAAGGCAGCAGGGTGCGCCCGACCCCCCCCCCGGCTCTGCTCGACGGCGGCCGGCCCCAGGCGTACACGGCGAGACGGCGCCCGGCGCAGCTTCGAGGTCGCTGCGCCATGCCGCGTCGAGCAACTGCATCTCCCCGATCGCCCGGCGCCGCCGCGCGAGCAGGCGCAGCGGGTCGGCGTGCTCCCGCAAGTCGAGCCGCACGGGCTCCAGCGCGATCGCTTGGTGCGCTGGGGAGAAGAGGTCCAGGGGCTCCCAGCCCGGCTCCGCCAGCGTCGTCCGGCCCGAGAGCACCGCGTCCAGGCAGATCCGCTCGCCGTCGAGGTTCGCGGGCGGCGGCAGGCTCGGCCGGCTCGGCTGCTCCAGGATGCAGCACGCGCGCCGCTCCGCGCGCAGTGTCTCGCACAACTCATCCGTGAGCGGCCGCGACCGGAGCCGCGCTGGACGCCTTGCGCGCGGGACGGCAGCAGCGGGCGCGCTCACGCGGCCCCCCTCGCGGACTTGGCCTCGCTCGCGGCAAGCCGCACCATGCCGAGCGTTGCGACGGCGACCTCAATGCGCGCGCGCACGGCCGGGCGAGTAGTCGCCGCGCCGAGCCACCAACGCTCAACAGTCCGGCGCGATGCAGCCCCGCTGGCGACGATCGCGGCAATCTGCTGCTCCCTGCTCGTGTCCCGCATAGCGAGCAAGTTGCGGCATGCAACCGTGCCCGGTCAAGCGAACACGGTTCCGCCATTGTCGCTATGGCGCTACGGCCATGGAGGACGGGACTGCCTGCGCCGCTCGCCGATTGCCCTACACGAGTCCGCTCCGGTGAGCCTGTGTGGGCGCAGCAAGTCGAGCACGATCTGGCGCCAATCGTAGCGCGGGGTGCGCCTCGCGTTCCCGCGCGGCGGGGGCAGTTCGCCACACCACTTCCCGATCGCGTCACGCCATGCATCCACGGGAATCGTGGCCAGCTCTGGATCGTTGGCGGCGGCCTGCTTGGCGATGAAGACCGCTGCATCCTTCTCGTAGGGTGGCACGTGGCCGTTGCGTACGAAGTCGAGTTGCTGGATCACCTGCCCGATTCGCCTGGTGGCGGGGTACGTGTCGCGGTCGCCCAACGCTGCGTCGGCTGCCTCGGCAGCTCGCACGGCGCGCTCCAGGAGCGCCGCGGTGTGCGGATTGCTGCGGTTCGCTGCCCACACGCGGAGGAGGTGGAGCAACTGGTTTGCCGTCTGGTACGCACGCCCGATGCGGTCGTCGCTAGACCACTGCCCCTCCCCGGGCGGTGCGGCCAGACTGAGCGGCGGGACGAACCAGACGCACGGATCGTCGGGCCAGTCCGGCTCCATCGCCGGCCGCGCCGATGTCCCCGGCCGCTCTGTCTCCGTCGCTGCCGCAGGCCTCTTGCGCCGGCTCACTGGCCGCTTCGCCGTGGTAGGCTTCTGCCCTGTGGGCATGCTCGTTGCCCTCCGCGCCCGGGCCGGGTCGCAGCGGCGCCGGGCTCTTCCTTGATCCCTACCAGCGGACGCCAGCCCGTGCCAACGGGCGCATGGGCGGTGACCAGAGCGAGCCGCCTTCGCTGGCGGATCGAGCCGCATCATACTTCGGCTCTGGCGCGCCGCTCAAGCGCCCGCCGCGCCGGTCAAGGCCCGAACTTCACCAGGAACACGTCGTGACCGCCCGCGCTCACGAGCAGCCCGCCGCCGAAGTCGACGGTGCCGCCGAAGGCGCCCGTCACCAGCGCGTTGCCGGAGGCGTCCGCGGCGATGCTGCGGGAGGACTGGAACTTCACATCTCCGAAGCGCTTGCTCCAGAGGTGCTTGCCGTCCTTGTGGAGCTTGGCGACGAAGATGTCCTCTGCCCCTGCACTCGCAAGCGGCCCGCCCCCGAAGTCCACCGTGCCTACAAACTGGCCAGTGAGGACCACGCTGCCCGCACCGTCGACCGCGATGCCGAAGCCGAACTGCTCGCTCCCGTCTCCGAATCGCTTGCTCCAGACGTGCTTGCCGTCCTTGTCCAGCTTCGCCACGAAGATGTCGTAGCCGCCCGCGCTCACGAGCAGCCCGCCCCCGAAGTCGATGGCGCCAAAGAACCAGCCCGTGACGACGCTGCTGCCAAATGCATCGAGCGCGAGGGCGAGGCCGCGCTGGTTCTGGCCGTTCCCGGCGCGCTTGCTCCAGACGTGCTTGCCGTCTTTGTCGAACTTCGCCACGAAGACGTCGTCGCCGCCCGCCCCCGGAAGCGGCCCCCCGCCGAAGTCGACGGTGCCCTGGCAGGCGCCCGTCACCAGCGCGCTGCCCGTCCCATCGACCGCAATGCCATCGCCCGTGTCTTGCCCATCGGCGCCGAACCCCTTGCTCCAGAGGTGCTTGCCATCCTTGTCCAGCTTGGCCACGAAGATGTCGGCGTACCCCGCGCTCACCAGCGGCCCCCCGCCGAAGTCCACCGTGCCCTCGAAGAAGCCCGTCAGCAGCACAGCTCCGGCGCCGTCGACGCGGATTTGGGGGGCCTGCTCATAGCCCGCGGCGCCGAAGCGCTTGCTCCAAAGGTGCTTGCCGTTCGGGTCGAGCTTCACGACGAACAGGTCGTAGCCGCCCACGCTGGTGAGCGGCCCCCCGCCGAAGTCCACGCTGCCCTCGAAGTGCCCTGCCACCACCACGTCGCCCCCGGCATCGACAGCAACAGCGTCGCCCATCTGCTTACTCGCGTCTCCGAAGCGCTTGCCCCAGAGGTGTTTGCCGTCCTTGTCGTACTTGGCTACGAACACGTCCCACGATCCCGCGCTCTCCAGCGGTCCCCCGCCGAGGTCTGCAGTCCCGGAAAGCCACCCGGCGACGAGCACGTTGTCCACTCCATCGACGGCCACGTCGCTCCCCATCTGCATGTCGCTGTCGCCGAGCCGCGTGCTCCAGAGATGGCTACCCTTCACGCAGCCGCCCAGTCCGTCGCACACGCCCGGCGCGCACTCACCGTCAGGATCGGTGCCCGGGCTCACCGGCGCACAGGTCCCGTCCTTGCCGCCCGTCTTGGCCTGGCTGCACGCGGCGCACGGGCCGCCGCACGCCTGGTCGCAGCAGAGCCCGTCCGTGCAGTTGCCGCCCTTGCCGCCCGTCTTGGCCTGGCTGCACGCGGCGCACGGGCCGCCGCACGCCTGGTCGCAGCAGAGCCCGTCCGTGCAGTTGCCGCTCAGGCAGTCGCCCGGCGCGCTGCATGGCTCGCCGTCGGGCTTCTTGGCGCACTGGCCGCCGTAGCAGTATTAGCCTGGAGCGCAGTCCTCGTGGCCTTCGCAGCCGCCCGGGCAGGTCGGCGTCAGGCCGTCGCACAGGTAGGGGCTGCAAGCCTCGCCCGTGCTCGGCTGGCCGTCGGGCACGAGCCCGTCGGCTGAGCACTCCGCCGACTGCCCGTCGCACAGCTCCGCCACGTCGCAGTCGCCGGCCACCGCGCGGCACTCGACCCCCTTGGACGCAACCGTGCAAGTGCCGTCGCTCGACGCACCGAGCTTCTTCGCGCACACCTCGCAGAGCCCGGCGCAGTTCTCCTCGCAGCAGACGCCGTCGACACAGTGGTCGGTTTCGCACTCGCCTGGCTCGGCGCAGGCGCTGCCCTTGGCCTTCTTGGCAGCCCCACCCCCGCCAGACACGCCGCCCCCGGCGCCGGCCTCGCCCCCCGCGCCGGTGCCGGCGTCGATGCGACCCGCCGGAGGCCCCGGCTCGCTCTTCTTGCAGCCGTCCGCCGCCAATCCCAACGCGGCCAACAGAGTGACGGCCCAACAGACGCCCGTGGCGTTCCCAGCCCGAAGCATGATCGGCCCTCCGGCATGGTGGCGGTGCCGACGCGCCCGCCTCCTGACCAGCCACGCTACGCGGTCCTGGGTCGCGCGCCACGTGGTGGCAGGGCGCGGTAGCTTCTCAGCGCGGGCTTCGCCCGCAACCCAACTCCGTCCGACCCGCTCCCGCTCCCGCTCCCGCTCCCGACTTCCGCACTTCGGGAGCGGGAGCAGGAGCGGGCGGAGAGAAACCGTCGCGCGGCGCGACGATTCTACGGAGTAGTAGACCAGCGCGGGCCAGCGCCCGCAACCCAACGGCAGCGGGTCGAATCGGCGTCTCTCCTCGGGTACGACGGTGGTTCCAGCCAACCGCATGCCCAAGGAGGACGCCGTGGAGGAGTTCCTAGCGCGATACCGCTCGCTCGTCACCGGGGTGCTCTCCGGCTTCGACCGGATCGTTTTTCGCGGCTCGCTCCAGCCGCTGCTGTGGAAGTACGGCATCCAGACGTTCTTGTCGAAGGTGTCGGTCCGGGGCGCGGAGTTCAAACAGTATGCACTGCGAACCAGCGAGCGCGTGAAGGACGCGGCGCTCACCGAGGCCCTGCAACAGGGGCGCCCCATCCGGTACCTGCCCTCCAGTACCGATAGCAAGGAGGATTTGGCGCGCGCGGTACTGGCCGAACAGCCGACCGAGCAGGGCATCGTCTGCGCGTTCTCGGTCGTCGAGCCGTGCATGAGCTTCGTGTTCTGCCGCCCGTCGGACGCGAACGAGCGAGCCCTCCAACTGCGGCCTCGCAAGTGTCTGCACGTCTACCAGTACCGGATCCATCCCCGATTCGGCTTCATGAACGCCCGCATCCAGACCTGGTTTCCCTTCAACGTGCAGGTCTGCGTCAACGGCCGTGAGTGGCTCGCCCGACGATTGGTCGAGCTCGGTGTGGCCCATCGACGTCACGACAACACCTTGCTCTGGGTGGCTGACGTCGCCCGTGCCCAGCACTTGCTCGACGATCAACTCGACACCGAGTGGCCCGCCGTGCTCGAGCAGGTGGCGCGGCTGGTCAACCCCCTGCACGACGAGATCTTCGCGCTCTGGCCGATGAGCTACTACTGGACGGCCTACCAGAGCGAGTGGGCGACGGACCTGATGTTCCGCGACCCCGCCGCCCTTGCATCGCTCTACCCCCCGCTCGTGCGCCACGCGCTGCTGCACTTCCGTAGCCCCGACCTGATGCGCTTTCTTGCCCGCAAGGCCCATGGCAACTTCACCGGTCCGCTCGGCACTGATTTCAAGGATCGTGCCGAGGCACTACGGGTGAAACACTGGGCGAACGGCAACTCCATCAAGATGTACGACAAGGCAGGCAGCGTCCTGCGCGTCGAGACGACGCTCGGCAACCCGAACGACTTTCTCGTGTTCCGCCCTGCCCATGATGAACCCGACGGCAAGCTCGCGTGGCGGCCCATCCGCAAGGGCGTCGCCGACCTGCATCGCCGCGCGCAGGTCTGCCAGCGCAGCAACGAGCGCTACCTCGACGCGCTGTCCGTCGTGGACGACTCCACCCCGCTCGCGACCCTGCTCGACCAAGTCGCCCGGCCTACAACCTGGCGCGAGAAGCGCGTCCGTGCGTTGCGCACCGGCGACCCCGCCGATGTCGCACTGCTCGCCGCCGTCTCACGCGGAGAGTTCGCCACCGCCGGCTTTCGCAACCGCCACATCCGGCTGCTCCTGCATCCCGAGACCGCCAGCGCCGATCGCACCGAGGTCCGTCGCATCGCCGCGCGCGTGGGTCGCCAGCTTCGCCTGCTCCGGGCACACGGCCTGGTCCGGAAGATCCCCAAGACGCACCGCTATCAACTCACGGCCAAGGGCCACGCGCTCACCGCGGCCCTCAGTGCTGCAAGGTCGGCCACCCTCCAGCAGTTGCTGCGGCAGGCCGCCTAGAATTCAACGACCCGCTAGGTGCCCAAACCCGACCGCGGTAGGGGCTGCGGCAGACAGTACCCACAAGCGGCTCGCCCAGAAAACTAGCAACTAGGAACACGGAACACGGGAACGCGAACTGGGAACCTCGTCGGCGCTCGGGCAGGTTGTTCCGCGTTCCGTGTTCGCGTTCCTGTTCTAGTTCCTAGTTCAATTTGTTCGTCCGGGGGCTGGGGACTCGTTGGCCGTAGCGCCCGCAGGGCGCAAAGCCACCCGCGCGTTCTGGTGTCTTAGCGGGTCGTTGCTAGAATTCGCGCACAGCGCGCACAGAGCCCAGATTAGTAGATCAGGAAGTGGTGGCAAAGCCTCCCAGTCGGACCCCTCGGCTACACGGCTGGAAGGCGCGGCGGCCGGTCGAGGACTCGTCCCAGTCCGCCACGGCGCGCCGTCGGAGCTGGCCTGGCCGCGGCCGAGCTGTGCCTGGGCGACGAAAGGCATCGCCGGTGGACGGCTCCGCGCGCCGCCCGCGGCCTGTCGGATTGCGCCCGCCACACCGCACGCGGCTTCCGCAATGGCCGTCTTGCGCCGCGTCGCGGCAACTCGACCTCCGATGGGGACGCATCGACCCTCGAATTGCCGGATTGCGGCAATTGGGCCCTCGATACGGTGCGTATCCGCCCGTGACTTGCCGCGTTCGGGCAACTCGACCCCCGATGGGGGCGTGTCGCCCTGCGCGTTGGGCTCTGGCGCCAAGGGCCTGCGCGCCGCGCGGGGCCGAGTCCGGCCGCGCGGTCGCAACCTGCCGTGCTGGACGCCTGCCAGCCGGCCAACGCTCAGGACGCGCTGCTGCTCATCCCCCGGTACATCCCGGGCGGCTACCCGCTGCCGCAGACCTTCGCCGCCACCGCGCCAGACGCCAGGGCCACGCGCGGCGACGTCTCCACGCCCCCGGCGTCCGGGCCGGCCGGGTTCTCAGGATCGACATGGACATGGCGCGCCGGTCGCGCGGCACGCCGCGGGCTCAGCGCATCTGCTGGCGCTCCTTGCAGGCGATCTCCAGCCCGCCGGCGCAGATCCGGTCGAAGATCCCCTTGGCGCGCTCGGCGTCACGCGGCACGCCCTTGCCGTCGCGCAAGCGCCGCGCGAGGTTGAGGCAGGCGAGCTCGCTGTCGCCCTGCTCGCCGACGTCGCAGCCCCGCTGGAACGTGGCGATCGCCTTGGCCGGGTCGCGCGGCAGGCCCTGCCCCTGCTCGTACATCAAGCCGAGCGAGTTGCACCCGGGGCCGTCCTTGGCATCGCATGCCTTCTGGAGCAGGGCCACGGCGCCGGGGAGATCGCGCGGCACTCCCTCTGCGTCGCGCAGCATCCGGCCCAGGTTGCGGCAGCTCCGGCCGTGGCCCTTGTCGCACTGCTCGCGCAGGAGCGCCACGCCGCGCGGGACGTCCTTGGCGACGCCCTCACCGTCGGTGTACGCGACTCCCACGTTGCCACAGGCGTCCCGGTCCCCGGCCTTGCAGGCTCGGTCGAAGAAGCCCACGGCCTCGGCCCGCTGCTTGGGCACTCCCTGGCCGTACCACAGCGCCACGCCCACGTTGTTGCAGCAGCCGATGTCGCCCGCCTCGCAGCCGCGGCGGAAGAACGCCACGGCCTTGGCCGGGGCCTTGGGGACGCCCCGGCCAGCGGCGTGGCGGTTGCCGGCCAGAAGGCAGGAGGCAGCGCGCTTGGCCTCGCACGCCTTGGCCCAGGCGGCCGTGGCCTTGGCCGGATCGGCCGGCGTGCCCTCACCCTTGTCGAAGCTCACGGCCAGGTTGTGGCAGCCGTCCGCGTGACCTGCGTCGCACGCCTTCTGGTAGAAAGCGACGGCCTTGGCCGCGTCGTGCTCCGGGCCCGCGCGGTCGTACTTGAGCCCCACGTCGAAGCACACCTGTCCGTTGCCCGGACCGCACTTGCTCTCGTCGGGCCCGCAGGTCTTCGTGAGGAAGAAGCTCGATGCCTGCGCCGAGCCCTTGACCCGCACGGTGCCGCGGCAGATCTCGCCCTTGCACTTGGCCTCGAACGTGAACTCGCCCCGGTCCGTGCCCTTGGTCAGCACGACGTCCCCGCAGCCTTCCTTCTCGATGTGCTCGCGCGCCATGCGCTCGTAGTCGGCGCACGCCGACGCCACCAGCGCGGCCGCCACGATCCCCCCTGCCCTTGCCCCAAGACTTCCCGGCTGCATCATGGGCGGCAGCCTAGCGCATACCGGGCCGCGGCGGCGAGCGAAGCCAGGGCTTGCCGCACCCTGTCCCTCGCCACAACTTCGTCCGGCGATGTGCCGAGCAGCATCCTGCGCCCAACGCGGTGTTCGGGCCGGCCGGCCGCATCCCAGGCGAGCATCCGGGGCGAGGTTTTCGTCAATGAACACCGCGAGGACGGCGTTGTGGCGAGCGACAGGCACCACCACTCACAGCCCGCAGGCGAGCTTCGCCAGAAACCCCGCCCCGTACTCCCCGCTGTCCAGCGCGATGTTGCCGAAGTCCAGCACGCCCGTGAACTGCCCTGCCACAAACACGCTGCCGCTCGCATCGACCGCGATTGCCCGCCCCTCTTCCTTCCCCTCGCAACCGCTGCCAGAAAGGCCGGGGCCGGGGTCCGTGCCGCCCGCGCCCGTGGTCGTGCTGCTTGTGGACGACGTGCTCGTGGACGTGCTCGTGGTGTGCGTCAAGTCGCCCGAGCCCGAGGTGGACGAGGTTCCCGCTCCTCCCTGCCCCGTCTGCCCGTTTTCCTCGGACACCAAGAGCTCGCTGCGCCCACAGCCAACTACGGCCAGGGCGAGCGCCGCGAGCCGAACGCGCAAAGCCACCATGGCAGCACCAGGGTCTTCCAACATATCACGCCACGCAGGCACGACGAGCTGCAAGTCCGCCACAGCGCGGACCCGGCCGTCAGCCGCCCCCCGGGGCCACGAACTCTCGCACGCTTCGCCCGTCGACGGGAATGCTCGCCGGATCCTTGACGTACAGCTCCGTGTACCCGCAACGGCGGCAGACGCCGGCCTCGAGGTCGCCAGCCAGCACGGCGCGATCGAGTTGCACGCCCAAGAAGCTGACCGGCTGCACAAGGCGCGCGATCTTCGCCGGACGCGAGACGGATTCGCCGTCCGAGTCAGCTACCTGGACGATGTGAAGAATGCGGCCGAAGCCGCACTTGGGGCACTTGTAGGTGTTCTTCATGACGGCACGACCATACGCGATCTTGCCCCGTGGCCGTTGCCATCGCCGCCGGCGAATCGCACACCTGTGCGGTTCTCGCGGACGGCACCGTGCGCTGCCGGGGTGAGAATACCCGCTCTTCGGCGAAAGTCGGGGTGAATGATTCCGTGCGGCTAGCCGCGATCGGCGGCGCGGACGGTCGCAGGCGAGCTTGATGGCCCTTGCCGCCGCGAGCGCCGTCCGGCTGCACCGGACGGCAGCCCGAGAACAACGACGGAGGCCGAAGGCCGGAGTCATCCGCTTCGAGGAACCACACGGCAAGGCTGGCGCCCGGCGCTGCGCTTCGCGGGCGGGTCCGAGTTGCGCAACGCCCTCGGACGCCACCATGTCGCGTAACGCCGACCCTCACCGCGAGGCGCGGTTTCTCCGCTCGTCGGCGCAAGTCGGGGTGATTGCCGCGCTCAAACGAGACGGGCGGCCCCAAGTCGGAGGGGGCGGGCCCGCATAGGTGTTAGCCGAGAACCTGACGATGGCAACGACGGCGACCGATCCATCCGCGCCGGCCGGCTTACGTCCTCGGCCCGGCTCCTCGCGTACAGGAGTACGCTCCGGGCCGGGCCTCCGGGCGCGCTCG
>JACQWT010000026.1:22077-25192 GCA_016209145.1 Deltaproteobacteria bacterium
TATGGGGCGGGCCCGAGGCCGGAGTCATCCACACGGCAAGGCCGGCGCCCGGCGCGGCGCTTCGCGGGCGGGACGCGCCGTCGATCCCGCGATGCAAGTGCCGTGACGGGCGCCGAGCGGGGCGCTGCCCGTTGGCCTGACACCCCTGCGCGACCCCAGCCCGGCAAGCCGCGCTAACCCAAACATCGCGAGATCATGCAGGCCGACTTTCGCCGAAGAGCCCTTATTCTTGTGCTTCATCTATCCGCTCGGCCGCGCCGGCGACGCTCGACTTCCACTTCCGGTAGCGGCCCCACTCCTCGGGCGTGTACCGGCAGGTCGAGGCGCCCGGTCAATGCCTTCCTTCCAGGAGAACGCCGGCTGGCGCGAGGCGCAGTGTTGCGCTGGAGGACGGTGGGTCTTGCTTGTTCGCCCCACTGATCCACAGTGGTATCCCGACGCCCAGCAGCGCCACGCCGGCCACCGCCGACACGACCAAGCCGACGTTGAAGATTCTTCCCGTGTCTCGGGCGCTCTCCATGTCCGACGCGGTTGCGAAGTCCCCCTGGTCGAGGGCGTTGTTGTTCGAGACATTCAGGCCCGCAAAAGTGGCTGTTCCTGCCAGGGACGCCACCCCCAGCACCGAGAGCACCACGCCGGCGGTGCTGCTGCCGGACCGGACCTCCTTGCCGGCAGCCTGCTCCCGGGGCGGTCGGGTCGGTTGCGGTTCGGCGGCTTGCTCCCGGGGCGGGCCCGGTGCGAACGAGGCCAGGCCCCTGCCGATGCAGTCCGGCGAAGCTTCCTTCCAGCCCGCATAGGTGCGGACCAGCTCGCTCCTGTACGCCGACTTCTGGGACGCGCTCACCACCTCGTCGTCGAGGGCGAGGAGCTTGTACAGCTTGCTGTTGTCTTCCACGAACTGGGTGCAGGCCTTCGCCACCTGCTCCTCCCGGCGTTTGCGGGCCTCGGCCACCTGCCTCCAGGCGTCGCGGCGCTCCTCGGCCTGAACCTTCATCGGGTTGGTTCCGGGATACCTGGCGAGCGCGTCCCATGCCTCGGCCTTCTGGTCGGGGCTCACCGATCCGCTCCTGTCGGCTCGCTTCGCGTTCTGGATCGCCGTGAGCAACTCGACATCGACGTCAGCCAGGTTCCCCGCGGCAACGGGGAGGTCGGGGACGCTCTGCACGGTGGGAACGGCGGACAGGGAGCCCAGCCCGGCGCCGAACCCGGCCAGCGCCATGCCGGAACCCGATCCGCCCAGGGGAGCGAGCCCGAGCTGCAGCACGGCGGAGCAGGCGCTGCTGGCCGTGGCGTCTGCGGCTTCCCCGCACAGGTCCATGTCGCCCGAGCCGCGAAGATGACGGCGCGACTCCTTCGAGCCCCCGCCCGCCTCCACGCCGGCCACGGCCACTCCACCCCCCACGGAGCTCCCGGTCACGGTCTCCAGCGAGAACGCCCCCACGGTCAGCGTGCGGACATAGTGGGTAGCCCCGGCGCACTCGCCGCCCAGGCTGGCGGGCGCCTTCGACGCGCTCCGCTGTCCCACGGCCACGTAGGCAAGCTCCAGCCTCGCGCCCTGCGCGAGCTCCCCCTTCAGCGTGGCGACCCCGAGCGGCAGGTTCGCGTAGAGCTCGTTCTCCGTGGCGATCTTGACGCTCTCGCGGGCCGGCGTGACGGCCGTGTACTCGTAGCTCCCCTGCGCCCGGCACCCAGGAAGGATCTTGAGCACGCAGCCCGCATAGCTCACCACCACGACCCCGCGCTTGCTCGCCATCTCGAGATCGACCTTGCTGGTGCCAGGCCACTCCACGATCAAGGGGTTGAGAGGATCCTGGGCGATCTTGCAGGTGGTGATCTGGTCATCGCCCGAGCCTTCCATGGTGGGGGTCTCGGGGTGGATCGGGCTGCCCCCGCCGCAGGCACAAAGGGCAAGCGCAGAGGCGAACAGGAGCGGAGCTGAGAAGACTCGGGGGATCATGGTGCCTCTTCGGCCAGAAGCGTGATGACGGCGGCGCGGATCCGGTCGGTTTCGCCGTCGGCACCGCCGCGACTGGTGAAGCGGACCTTGCCCCGGCGGTCGATGACGAAGCTCTGGGGGAGATCTTCGCCCACCTTGAAGGCGCCGCGGACCTGGCCGGCCGAGTCGAGGACGTTGGGGTACGTGACGCCGAGGCGCCGGATCGCCTGGATCACAAGCCCCGGGGTGTCGTCGACCGCGACTCCCACGACCTCGAGGCCCGCGCCGTGCTGCTCGGCCCAGAGTTGCTCGATCGCGGGCATGATCTTGAGGCAGGGACGGCACCACGTGGCCCAGAAGTCGATGACGGTGACCGAGCCGGGTTTGGGGAAAGCCAGGAGACGGCCGTCGAGCGTGCTCTCGCGGACGGGCGCGATAGTCTGGCCAAGGAGCGGGTGGGGCACCGACGAAGGCAGGCTGGGGCGGACGCACGAGAGGCACAGGGCGCAGAAGCCGACGAGAGCAAGAATCCAGTGCTGGGGCCCACACGAGACGCGCATCGCGTGAGAAGTTACCAGAAGGATGGCAGGTTCGGGATGGGAATCGGAGATGTTGAGATGTTGAACGGCTGGGAGCCGGAGGAGCTGGCGCTTCGCTTGCGGACCCTGGCCCGCGTGGCGGCGCGGGGCAAGAGGAGCGCGGGCAACGTGGCGCGCTTTATGGTGGACGTGGACTGTCACTGCCGCCAGCTCGCGGAGCGGCTGCTGCGTGGCGAGTATCGGGTGGGCCGGGGACGCACGTTCTGGATCGAGGATCCCAAGCCGCGCTTGATCTTCGCTCTCCCGTTTGCGGACCGCGTGGTGCAGCACCTGCTGATCGCTGAGACGCTGCCGGGGCTGGAGCGGCGGATGGCGCCGCAGAGCTTTGCGTGCCGGCGTGGCAAGGGAACGCACCGGGCGCTGGCAAGAGCCTCGGTGCTGGCGCTTCGCCACGCGTGGGTGCTGCGGGTGGATGTGAAGAACAGCGCCGCCAGCCTAGCCTGAAGTTCCAGGCGAGTTTGGAGCCCTGATTTCGCGCATTCGCGCGAAATCAGGGCTCTTTCTCGTTCAGAAGCCAGAATATCGCTGCTGTTTTGTTGGCATGTAAATGCTCTCTATTGTCCGATTGTGCTTGCGTGCT
>JACQWT010000495.1 GCA_016209145.1 Deltaproteobacteria bacterium
CGGGAGGGGCCTCGGCCTTGCCCCGCTTGCAAGGCCGAGGGCCCCTCCCGCGAAGTGGCGCCCGCCGCCCATACGTCACTGAACTTGCGGCGGGCGCCACTTAGATATTCCCCGACTTCCAGGCGAAGTACCCCCAGCGCACCAGGCTTGCCAGCCACACCAGGAGCGGCTTGCTCGACGGATAGGGGACGACGCCGGCGCCCGGCCGAGCGGGCTCGCCGATCAGCGCCAGCACCGCGGCGGTGTCGGCACCGCGCACCGGCGTGGGCGAGATGTCGGGCAGAGGCGAAAGGGACAGGCCGATCGGGCTGCGCATGAACGCCAGGGGTCGAGGGCAGCCCGGATACGCGGCAAGATGGAGGAAAGGCCGCGGCCGCGGGTCGTAGCGGCGTATGTCGTGCACGAGGCGACGCATGCTCGGGCAGGGAAGCAGGGCCACCGTTCCGGCGACCCCGGCCCGGCGGATCGCGCGCGGCCATTGGAGCAGGGACAGAGGCGAGAAGTGCCGCGCGGCCGCTTCGATCTCGCGCTCCTCGGCGTTGCCGCCCGTCGGCGCGATGCCGGCCTCGGCCAGGAAACTGCGCAGATCGCGACGGGGGCCCGCCAGGAGGGCCGAGACGCCCAACTTGGTGAGGACGGCGGCGGCGATCTCCTCGTCGGGACGGCGTTCGATGGGGAGGCCCCGGGCCGCCGCGCGCTCGTAGCAGGCCTGCCGCTGCCGCGCGGCGATCTCGGGAAGCTGCAAGAGCACGGACACGCTCGTCAGGTGCGTGGTCACGAACGCGCCGGCGCCGGTCTTGCGGCGGCGATACAGCGCGAGGAGCGCGCCGAAGGCGCCGAGCAGCCCGCAGCCGATGTCGATGACGGGCGAAGGCAGCAGCCTGGGCCGGCCCCCCCGCGCATAGGCGAGCTGGATCCCGGAAACTGCCTGCACGACCTGCTCGAAGCCGGGACGGTCCTTCCAGATCCCGTGGTTGCCGTAGGCGTTGAGGTGGACGTAGGCGATCTCGGGGAAGCGGCGCCGGACTGCATCCGGATCCACGCCTGCCGCACGAGCGATGTCGAGGTGGCGGTAGTTCTGGATGAAGGCGTCGGGCCGGTAGGCGCCGAGCAGCGCCCAGAGGCGCTTCTTGCCGGCGTCCGTGGTGAAATCCAGGGTCACCGACTTCTTGCCGGCATTGAAGAGCAGGTGGAACGACAGCGCCCAGTCGAGGCTCGTCGGGCTCTGGATGGACAGCACGTCGGCACCGAGCTCCGCCAGCACGCGGGCGGCACAGGGGCCGGCGATGACCCGCGAGAGATCCACGACCCGGATCCCGCACAGCGGCGCTTCCGGCCGAGGCGCCGGCGTGGCAGGCGCGCCGTCAGCCAGAGGGGACGGCCGCGAGCTCCAGCGCGCGAGGATGTGCCGCCACAGCTCCGGATCCCTGGCGCGCGGCCGGAGGGGCGTCGCGATCTCGGGCGAGGTCACGAGCGGCCCCGGGCCCAGCAGCTCGCCGAACTCCGGATCCTCGAGCCGGCAGGCGTCGGACATGCCGGCGGCCAGGCTGTCGCGCAGCCACTCGTCGCTCGTGCGCACCTTGATGCAGCACAGCTCGAGCCCGAGCAGAGCCTCCCACTCGTCGGCCGTTCTCCTGCGGAAGATCTGCTCGTAGATTTGCTTGAGCTTGTCGGCCTCGGCGATGCTGCCGACCTGGCTCGGATCGCGCAGCGTCTGCGGCGACATGACGGCGCGAAGCCTGGCCACGTCCGGGCCGAGCCCGGCCTGCTCGAGCAGATCCAGGATCCGCACGTTGTGCGCCGGCATGGTGATGTGCAGGTAGATGTAGCGCCCGTCGCGGCACTCCCAGCAGCGCATGGCCGGCGAGCCGACCATCTTGAGCGGCACGAAGCCCCGCGGCACGCCGGCGCGCATGAAGATCTGGAGCACCTGCGAAACCAGGTTGGCGTGCAAGAGAGAGGTTTCGACGTGCTGCCCCCGGCCCAGACGCGCCCGCGCCAGCAGGGCGGCCATGATCCCGCAGGCGCCGTAGAGCGCCGCCGTCACCGAGCCGACGGGGAAACCGTGATAGCGCGGCAGGCCGATGGGCTTGCCGTAGAGGCACCCCGCGGCGCCGGCGACGGCCTCGT
Organism: Deltaproteobacteria bacterium; assembly: GCA_016209145.1. Taxonomy (GTDB): domain Bacteria; phylum Myxococcota_A; class Polyangia; order Polyangiales; family Polyangiaceae; genus JACQWT01. The sequence goes on from JACQWT010000495.1 coordinate 2,131, forward strand.
AGCCGGGAAGCTGGGCGCGGGGATCGAACGTCGGGAACGGCCGGACGCAGCAGCTCACGAGCCCCGGGTTGCTCTCGGCCCGAAGCTCATCGAAGTCGAGCGCCGGCCGCGATCCCGGGACCGGAGGCTGGCCTTGGATCGCGACGTCCGCGCCGGCGAGCAGCCGTCGCAGCGTGCCTCGCTGCGCCGGCTCGCGCCAGTCGAGCTCGGCCTCGGTCTTGCCCCGGCCAAGGATGGCGTGGAGCAGCGGGTCGGCTTCCGCGTCGGGCGGCGAGGCGACGCGCACCACCTCCGCTCCCTGCTCGGCGAGCAGCATCCCCACCAGAGCGGCGGCCATGCCGCCGCCGCCGAGCTCGACGACGCGCAGGCCCGAGAGAAGCTGGGCTTCGGCGCAAAGAGCAGCGTGGGGCTCGTCCATGTCGGCTCCTCGGTTCCTATCGGGATTGTGGCGGCGTGTCGAGTCGCTACGGCCCGACGATTCGCCTTGCGCGTCCGCTCCGGCGCCCCTAGCGTCGGCGTCACGATGGCTGCCGGGCGCGTGCTTGGTTTGCTGCCGCTAGTGGCCCTGTTTGCGGCTGCCGGATGTCTTTCGGGCTGCGGCTCGTCGGAGGGTGAGCGGCTGCACGGCCAGGTGCGGCTGACGCTGCTGCACACTTCCGACATCCACTCGCGCCTCTTCCCGTACTCCCTGCAGCTCGGGGAGATCGACTCCAAGCTGGGCCTGGGCGAAACCGACGCGGTGGTCGAGGTGGGTGGCGCGGCGCGCATCTCGCACATCATCGGCCGGGAGCGCGCGCGGGCCTGGCGCGTGCTGCACCTGGACTCGGGGGACGTCTACCAGGGCGCGCCCATCTTCAACTACTACGGTGGCGAGCCCGAGATCCGCACCCTGGCGGCGATGGGCATCGATGCCATGGTCGTCGGCAACCACGAGTTCGACCGCGGGGCGCTGAACCTGGGCATCCAGCTCCAGCGCTGGGCGAGCTTCCCGGCGCTCGCGGCCAACTACCTGCTCGAGGATCCGAGCCGCCCCGGCGCCTCCCCCTTGGGCGCGCTGGCGCAGCCCACGGCCGTGTTCGATCTCGACGGCCTGCGCGTCGGCGTCATCGGCATGGGCAGCCTGTCGAGCCTTTCCTCGATCTACGACCAGCCCAACCGGCTCGGCGTGCTGCCGCTGCAGACCGCGGAGGTGGCGCAGTTCTACGTCGACCTGTTGCGGCCGATGGTCGACCTGGTCGTCGTGCTCTCGCACCTCGGGATCCAGGAGGACCAGCGCCTCATCGCGCACACGACCGGCATCGACGTGGTGCTGGGCGGACACAATCATATCGTGCTGCAGCCACCCAAGAAGGCGCGCGACTGTGGGCTCGTGGACGACCAGGGCCAGCACTACGTGGAGATGGTCTCGGCCGACCCGCAGGATCCCGAGCAGCCTAGCAAGAAGGAACGCCGCCGCTGCTGGCCGCGTCCCGTGGTGCTCGCCCACTCCGGCGCCTTCGCCAAGTACGTGGGCCGGCTCGACCTCGTCGTCTCCGACGACCCGCGCGACTTCGAGCCGGGTTTTGTCTACGATGATAGGGTCAACGGCTTCGAGCTGGTTTCCTACGACTACCAGCTCTTCCCGGTCGGCGCCACGGTGCCGGACGATCCGATCGTGCGCCGGGAGCTGGAGCCGTACGCGCAGGGCCTAGACCTGCTCACCACCCTCGATCTGCTGGTGGGCTATGCGCCGGAGGGCTCGCCGCGCTTCTCTACCAACAGCGGCGACTCGCCCCTGGGCAACCTGATCTCCACGGCGATGTGGCTGCGCCTCGGCATCCAGACCGACTTCTCGCTCACCAATACCACCGGCATTCGCGCCAACCTCGTGCCCGGCCCGGTGGAGGTCGAGCAGATGTTCAACATCTTTCCCTTCGACAACTCCATCACCAAGATGCAGCTCTCGGGCAAGGAGGTCCAGGAGCTGTTCGACTACGTGGCGCGCCGCTCGTCCGGCCGCGGTTGTGTCTCGCAGGCCCAGATCGCGGGCGCGCGCGTGGTGCTCGATTGCATGGAGCAGGATCCGGATCCAGACCTTTCTCCCGGCAAGGCCACCCACATCTACATCGGCCCCGCCCTGGGGAAGAACGGCAAACCCGCGGCGTGCAGCAGCGACGCCGATTGCGCGGGCCTGCTCGGCGCCTGCGATCTCAGCACCCTGAGCTGCTGGCAGCCGATCGATCCGATGTCGAGCTACGAGCTCGCCACGTCGAACTACCTCGCGGGCGGCGGCAGCGGCTACCGCGTGCTGCAGCGCAACACGACGCAGCTCGACACCAAGGTGCAGCAGCGCGACGCGCTGATCGACTACTTGCGCAGCGGCAAGCCTTGCGGTGCGGTGGCCCAGGGCGAGCTCGCTGCGTGCGAGACGGACGCCGACTGCGCCACCAAGGAGCTGGGCGAGGGCTTCGTCTGCGCCTGCCCCGACGCGACGCTGGAGGCCGAGATCTGTACGAGCGATCCGGGCCGCAAGTGCGCGCGGCCCGAGAGCGGGCCGCCGGGCCAGGGGCACGGCGCCTGCGTGCTGGCGCGCTGTCGCGACGACGTGGCGCGCTACCAGCGGCGGGTGTGCGCGAACGCGCCCAACGAGAGCATCGCCGCGCAGTGCGCCGCCGCGCTGTCTCCCTGTGCCGGCGCGGGCGAGCAGTGCAAGTTCCTGGCGTGCATCGATCGCGCGCTCGGCAACTTCTCGGATGGGCGCATCCGTATGGTGGGAAAGTGAAGCGTGCCAGGACCGCTGCATTGCTCGGCCCCCTGCTCGCGGCGGGGTGCGCCGGCCCCGGCGGCTCGGGCATCGAGCAGCCGGGCGGCTTCCGCGTGAGCGTGACCGAGGTGGACGGCAAGACGCCGCCGACGCCCGAGGAGCCGCTTGCGGCCAACACAGGGGACCGGCAGGAGAGCTGGCGCTTCGCCATAGAGGCTCTGGACGGAAGCGGCGCGGTCGATGCGAGCTTCGCCGGGCTGGTGCGCGTCTCGGTCGAGCCCGGGGCGGTGCTGCGCGTGCTCGATCCGGAGTCCAAGCGTCCGCCCGACCGCAACCTCGCCGTGGCCGCGGGCCGCGCCGAGGCCGAGGTGTCGGTAACAGCGGTGTTCGGACCGAGCCGGCTTTGGGTGCAGGATCTCGGCTACGAGCCCGCCTCGCCCGGCCTGACGCCCGCGTGCGCCAACGGGGTGGACGACGACGGCGATGGGCTAACCGACTACCCCGCCGATCCCGGGTGCGCCTTTGCCGACGACATGGGCGAGCAGGGCAGTACGCTGCGCACCGGGGTCTCGCCGCCGGTGGCGTACGCCCTGCCGGCCATCGCGGACGTGCAGGGACGCTCGTCCGAGACGCCCTACCCGTCGGTGGCGGTCGAAGTTCTGGCCGGCGAGCCGCACTACCTCGTGGTGACGCGCGTCTCGAGCAGCGGCTTCTTCGTGACCGATCTGCACGACCCGGACGAGCAGGGATACAATCACCTGTTTGCCTACAACTTCAATACGCCCGAGAACATGCGGATCTGCGATCGGCTCACCTACCTGGCGGGCACGGCCGCCGAGTTCTTCGGCTTCACCGAGCTGTCGTTTCCGTCGTACGTGATCGAGCCGATCTATGAGCCCAAGGACTGCCGGGTGCCCGAGCCGGTGGTCCTGGACGGCGCCACGATCGACGACGAGGCGCAGATGGAGCGGCTTGAAGCGGGGCTGGTGCGTGTGGAGGGGTACGCGGTGAGCCCCTACTTCGGCCCGGAGCCGGCCGAGCTCGTGAGCATGGAGCCCGAGCCGACCTTCAAGTTCGCTGCCACCCGTTCGAGCTGCGATCTCAACGGTGACGGCGTGGTCGACTACTACTCCCAGCTCGAGGGTGCCTGCTCGGAGCAGTGCGCCAAGGACCCGCAGTGCAGCGAGTGGAGCGCCTACGCCGAGCGGGGCAACTACAAGGTCTTCCAGAACCTGCGCAAGATCCTGGTAAACACGAGCACCGCCGGCGGCTTCGACCCGCCCGGGCACAGGGGCAAGGCCCTCGTGGCGGTCACGGGCACGCTGCGCCACTTCTCGGGGGGCGATCTCAACTGGACCATCGAGACGCGCTGCGGCGAGGATCTGGTGTGCGACGCCGACGATGCCTGCGCGCCAAAGGTCATCGCGGCCAACGCCGCCTGCGTCGTGCCGCGCACCAAAGAAGACAACGAAGCCGCCACCAACTGAGTTCCCGTGAGCTACCCGATCTCCCCCCGGTTGTTCTTCCTGTGCGCCGCCGGCGCGAGCGCCGCCCTGGCGCTAGCTCTGGTGCCCGCCCCGGCCCGCGCACAGGGGGCGGGCGAGCCGCCGCCGCCGGCGTCGGCCGAGGCGCCCAAGGCCGAGGAGGCGCCGCCAGCGCCGCCGCTTGCACCGCCGCCGGCCGAGCCGCCCCCCGGCCCGGCTCCTCCGCTGCCCGTCGCTCTCC
>JACQWT010000496.1 GCA_016209145.1 Deltaproteobacteria bacterium
CACTCTTCGATCTCTTTGCGCAGGCGCACCACCTCCTCGCGAAGAGCGGCGTTCTCCCTCTCCAGCTCCGCGATGCGCTCTGCGTCCGTCACACATGCATAAGTCCATTTGGCGACCGACAAGGGCCAAGTTTTCCGCTAAGCTCGTACGACCGCGCGCTCCGGTAGGCTGACGCCCGGGATGGAGCTAGGGGCGGGCGCCGGGGGCGACGTGGGGACGATTGACTGCCGCAGATACGGGCATGCCGGCGTGGTCGCCAGCAGTGGCTGGCCGCGGGCAACGCGCACGGCGCCGTCCACCGAGCCCGGACGGCGCTGGCCGCACCGGGCGGCCATCCAGCCGATGGCGTGGTCGCGCCTCGGCTCGCACTTCAAGCGGTAGTGCCGCATCGAGCGCCGCCGTGCCCGAGCCGCAACGGGGGCAGCCTTGGCCCTCCCGCACCGCCGGGGCGTCGGCTCGGGCGGGCGGCCGGCCAGGATGGAACTCGATCTTGCCACGCGGGCCTCCTGTTGCGCCAAGATCGAGATCAACCCTGCCACGCGGGCCTCCTGTTGCGCCAAGATCGAGAGCGATCTTGCCGCGCGGGCCTCCCATGGCCCCAAGATCGTATTCGATCTTGCCGCGCCGGGCGGCCCGTGACCCGTTGTTGCGTTTCAGGACGGCCGGCGGCGCCCCCCGACAGGTCCTCGCGTGCCGGAACGTCGCCCACCGGCCAGGCCAACCGCGCGAAACCACGCCGCAAGCTGCGAAGCTCCATAACGGGCCGCGCATGACGGAACGCCATCGCCCCGGTCAGCCGGTCGCCGCTGGCGCTCACGGTTTTGGCTCGCCCTCGTCCCGGTCGCGCTTCGGCGGCCTCTTGAAGTAGGTCTCCACCTTGCGCCGGTCGTCGGGGTAGAGCGCGGTGAGCGAGCCGTAGTCGCGGCGGTACTGATCCCGCCAGCGCCGCTTCTCCACCTGCTCGACAGTGTGCGCGCTCACGACGGCGGCTTGGGCGTCGCCCAGGCCCCCCTCAACCCCATGGCCGTGGAGCTCGCGCGGCTGTCGCTCTGGATCCACACCTTCGTGCCAGGGCTCCCGCTCTCGCTGCTCGACCGCAACCTGGTGCGCGGCAACTCCCTCGTCGGCGTCGCCACCATCGAGGAGGCGACCGAGGCGCTCGGTGGCGGGGATCTGTTCGGCAAGGGCGTCAGGGATCTGCTGGGGGCGGCCGAGGAGGATCTCGCGCGCCTGGGCCGCATCGCGGATGCCGACCGCGCCGAGATCGAGCAGGCGCGCAAGGCCGCAGCCGCGGCGCGCAAGAAGGTCGAGCCTCTGCGCGCTGTCTTCGACTACGTGGTGGCCACCCGCATCGATCCCTCGCTGAGATGCGACTTCGAGCACACCACCGACGGCGATGCCGCGCTGAAGACCATCCTCGCCCCGGCGCTCCAGCGCCGCGTGGGAGAAGCGCTCCGCGCGATCCCGCCGACCCACTTTCCGGCCGTCTTCCCCGAGGTGTTCCTGCGCGACCGGCCGGGCTTCGACGTGATCCTGGGCAACCCCCCTTGGGAGGAGGTGACGCTCGAGCGCGACCGCTTCTGGGGCCGTCACCATCCGGGGCTCCAGGGCATCCCCCGGCAGGAGCGCGAGCGGGCCATCAAGAAACTGGAGCGCACGCGAGAGGATCTCTGCCAGGAGTACCAGCGCGAGCACGAGGGGGCCGACGCGCTCAGGAAGGTGCTGCTCTGCGCCGGCTTCCCCGGCATGGGCACGGGCGACCCGGACCTGTACAAGGCATTCGTCTGGCGGTTCTGGGGCCTCGCCGCGTTGGAAGGCCGGATCGGCGTCGTGCTCCCTCGCGTCGTGTTCCAGGCGATGGGCAGCGCCGAGTTCCGCCGGGAGCTCTTTCGACGCGGCGACTTCGCGGATCTCACGTTCCTCCAGAACGCCGCCGGCTGGGTCTTCGAGGGTGTGCACCAGCAGTACACCATCGCGCTCGCGTCGCTCAAGCGCAGCGCCTCGCCAGGCGACGCCGTGCCGCTGCGCGGGCCCTACACCTCCGAGGCGCGCTTCCGCGGCCGGTCCGACTCGGATGGCACGTGCTTCTCGAAGCAGGACGTGCTCGGCTGGACCGACACCGCGGCCCTGCCGCTTCTTCCGACCGAGGCTTCTGCGGAGGTCTTCGCACAGCTCCGCCGCTTCCCGCGCCTCGACCTCAACGTCCCCAGCTCCTGGCGCGCCCGTCCGTACCGGGAATTCGACGCGACGAACGACAAGTACAGGAGCGGCAAGGGCTACATCGACGTGATGAGCACCGCCTGCCCGCCGGGCTTCTGGCCGGTATTCAAGGGCGAGTCGTTCGACATCTGGGAGCCGGACACGGGGAGTTACTACGGCTGGGCCAACCCCGAGATCGCCCTGCCCGAGCTCGAGCGAAGGCGCCTCGCGGGCCTGAAGCGCAAGGACTCGCCCTGGGGTGAGTTTCGGGCCGGGTACGACCCGAACGCCCACGGCGAGGCTACGTTGCCGTGCCAGAGAGCGCGCATCGCCTTCCGCGACATCTCGCGCAGCACCGACAGCCGCACCGTTCGCGCGGCCCTCCTGCCCGGCCAGGTGTTCCTGACCAACACGGCGCCCTACCTGCTCTGGCCGCGCGGGGACGAGCTTGCCCAGGCGTATCTGCTCGGGGTTCTCTGCAGCCACCCGCTCGACTGGTACGCGCGGCGCTTCGTCGAGATCCACCTCAACTACCACGTCTTCAACGCGCTCCCCGTCCCCCGCCCGCCGCGCACGAGCCCGCTCTGGAAGCGCGCAGTGGCGCTCGCCGGCCGCCTCGCCTGCCCCGATCGCCGCTTCGCCGCCTTCGCCCGCGCGGTCGGCGTGGAGCACGGCGCCCTGTCCCCGGACGAGAAGGCAGACATGGTGCACGAGCTCGACGCAGTGGTAGCGCACCTCTACGGGCTGAAGGAGAAGCAGCTCCGGCACGTGTTCGAGACCTTCCACGAGGGCTGGGAGTTCGAGGAGGATCTCCGGGAAACGCTGCGCCACTTCGACGCCTGGCGGGGCAAGGTCGCACCATGAAGCCCGAGTTCATCGACAACACCGGCGGCAACACGCTGGCCAGCGCGCTCAACGGCTACCTGGACGAGCTGTCGGCGAAGCTCAAGGCCCCAGTCGAGCTTCGCGTCGCCTCGGGGTACTTCAACCCGCAGGGGTTTGCGCTGGTCGCCGACCGCCTCGCCCGGCTGCATGGGGTCAAGCTGCTGCTCGGCGCCGAGCCAACGCCGCCGCCCGCGGTGCCGCTGCGCATGCCCGGCGATCCCCGCGGCCCGCGCTTCGAGCAGGGGCGCCTGCGCGACGCGCTTGGCAAGCACGACGAGGGGCTGCGCCGCGACCGGGATCGCATCCCGTTCGCGCCGGCCGAGGACGCCGGGTTGCGGGGCCTCGTCGAGCTCCTGCGCTCCGGTCACGTGGAAGTACGTCGCTACGAGAGTGCCTTCCTGCACGGCAAGGCGTACATCTTCGGCGGGGAGGAAGGCACGTTCGTCGGCTCGTCCAACTTCACCTTCGCCGGCCTGAGAACCAACCTCGAGCTGAACCTCGGTGAGTACCAGCCGCATGTGGTCTCGCAGGTGGCAGCCTGGTTCGAGCGGCTGTGGGCCGAGGCCGTGCCCTACGACCTGGCTGCGCTCTACGAGGCGCGGCAGGTCCCCCACGAGCCCTATCTCGTCTACCTGCGCGTGCTCTGGGAGCTGTTCGGTCGCGACCTGCACGCAGGGGAGACCACGTCCGAGCTGAACCTGACGGCTTTCCAGCGGGACGGAGTCTGGCGTGCCGAGCGCATCCTGCAGGAGCTTGGCGGCGTCCTCGTGGCCGACGAGGTTGGCCTTGGCAAGACCTTCCTCGCCGGTGACCTCATCCGCATCGCCCTCAAGCACAACCGCCAGCGCGTGCTCGTCGTGGCTCCCGCGGCGCTGCGCGACGGGCCGTGGGAGGCCTTCCTGGCGCGCTACATGCTCAGGGACGCCGAGGTGGTGAGCTTCGAGCAACTCCAGCGCGACGAGCGGCTGGACGCCGGCGGCTCGGGCGCGGTCTTGCGGCCCGACCCGAACGACTACGCGCTCGTGGTCGTCGACGAGGCCCAGGCCTGCCGCAACCCGGAGGCGCTGCGCTCGCGCGCCCTGCGCGCCTTGCTGCGCGGCCGGCCGCGCAAGCGGCTGGTCCTCATGTCCGCGACCCCCGTCAACAACTCGGTCTGGGACCTCCACACCCTGCTCGGCTACTTCCTCGACAACGATGGCGTCTTCGCCGATCGGGGGATCCCGTCGCTGCTGAAGCAGTTCCGCCAGATCGCGGCTCACGACCCGGAGGACCTGCACCCGAACGCGCTCTTCGACGTGCTCGACGCCACGACCGTCCGGCGGACGCGGCACTTCGTCAAGCGCTACTACCCGAACGAGACCATCCGCGCAGCCGATGGCAGCAGCGTGCAAATCCGGTTCCCCAAGCCCGTAGTGCTGCCCGTGAGCTACGACCTCGACGCGGCGCTGCCGGGGATCTTCGACCGCATCCGCGACGCCCTGGCGCCCTCGTCAGGCCATCCGCAGCTCACCCTGGCGCGCTACGCGCCGAACCGCTACCGCAAGTCGCCGGCAGCGGACCCGGACCAGACCGCCGCGCTCGTGGGCCTGCTGCGCGCCGGCATTCTGAAGCGCTTCGAGTCCTCGCAGTTCGCCTTCGAGCAGACGCTGCAGACCCTGGTTCGCGGCTGCGAGGCGTTCCTCAAGGGTCTGGACGAGGGCAGGGTGCTGCGCGGTCGGGGGCTAGCCGAGATCGAGGATCTGTCGGATCTGGACGACTGGCAGGACCTCGTGCGGGACGCAACCTGGGATCCGGTGGCCGAGTACGACGCGACTGGCCTGCGGGCGGCGGTGGAGCAGGACCGACAGCTCTTTGCGGAGCTGCTCGCCGCGGTGCAGGCGCTGCCCACGGCCGACAACCCCAAGCTTCACGCGCTCGACCACGAGCTCGGCCGAATTGCCGCGCAGGCCGAGCGCGAGGGCCGGGGAGACGAGCGCGACCGGCGCAAGGCAGTGGTGTTCACGTTCTTCGAGGACACGGCAGAGTGGATCTACGAGCACCTGGTCAAGGCCATCGCGCGCCGCAAGGACCTTGCCGCCTATCGCGGCCGCATCGCCTGTGTCTCGGGTGGTCGGACGTGGGGCGGCGTGACGCGCGACGAGGCGGTTTTCGGTTTCGCACCAAGGTCCATGGAAGCGCCCAAGGGGCGCGACGCGGACCGCTTCGACGTGCTGATCACCACGGACATCCTGGCCGAGGGCATGAACCTGCAGCAGTGCCGGCACATCATCAACTTCGACCTGCCGTGGAACCCCATGCGGCTCGTGCAGCGACACGGCCGCGTGGACCGGATCGGGAGCCCGCACGACACCATCTA
>JACQWT010000497.1 GCA_016209145.1 Deltaproteobacteria bacterium
GCGGCAGAGCAGTTCGGCGGCAAGCGCGGGCTTGCTGCGCAGCAGCTCCCGCAGGTACTCGTGCAAGGGCGACGGCATTGGTGCGGTAGCGGCTGCATTTGCACGCGCCGTGCCAGCGACGGCGACGCGAAACCACTCGGTTTCTTCGCGCCGCAGGGGTGTCGGCCGCTAACGGCCGCTAACGGCCGCCAGGGTTGCACTGCTGCTCTGTGGCTGCGGGCACGCCTGCGGCTTGCGGCTGCGGCTCCGGCTGCGGGCACCTCGGCGGCCCCTCGCCGCGTCGGTCGCGCCTGCGCGGCAGGTGAGGCCAGTCGAGCAGGAGCGCGCGCCCTGGGGGCCGCGCCGTCACGCCCTCCGCAAGGCTCGGGGCCGACCAGCTCCCGCGGGCTCGTCAGCAGCCTCTTCGCTCGGTGCCGCTAGATCTCGGCAAGCGGCGCGTTCGCTGCCGGCTCCTCGGCCGGCCGGCGACGCGCCGGCCCCGGTCGGGCGAGGCCGGCGCGTCGCCGGCCCGACAACAAGGAGGTCCCACATGAGCTCGAACGCACCGCTTGCCACCGCCGGCGCCCGTAGCGGCGAGCCCAGCGCCCCCAGCAAAGCCACTTCGGCCGTCGCACCGCAGCCACTGCCCGAAGGCTACGGAACCTGGTTCCCGCACGAGCGGCTCGACGCGCACCGCGTGCTCCTGGCCGCCTACGAGGCGGTCATGCGCTGGCCCGGCGTGGCCTTCTCGCGGGGCACGGCCGGCGACCAGCTCAAGCGCGCGCTCGGAAGCGCGCTCGGGCGCTACGCCGAGGGCTACTACGCGCAGGGCGGCAACCAGGCCTCGCTCTGGTCGAGCGCGCGCGCCTCGTGCGGCGAGTCGGCCACGGCCGTGCTCGTGCTCGGGCTGGAGCGCCGCGTGAGCGCAGCGCAGGCTGCCGAGGTCCGTGAGCTGCTCGGCCGGGCCATGTGCATGCTGTCGCGGCTGTCACGGCGAAGCTGAGCGAGCGCTCCGGGGCGGCCAGGCCGCCGACGGCGGCCTGGCTGCAACTTGCGGGCTTGACCAGTCCCGGGCGCCAGCAACGGCTTGCGGCTAGCGGCCTCGGGCCGCGCGCCGGCCTGAGGGCCGGCGCCAGCAGGCCCCGGTCGCGAGGCAGACCGCTTGCTCGGCCCATCCGCTGGGCTAGACTGTGGAACTTCAAGCACCTCGTGCGGCTCAGGACGCGCCGGCTGGTCCAGGCGGTCAATGCTGCGCTTGGCTATGGCGCCGTGGACATCGTATCGCCGGAGGAGTTGTGATGCCCTACTGGAGCAAGACCTGGCACGTCGAAGTACGCGACGAGATCGCGCGCGAGTTTCGCAGGCCCGATGGGCAGGTCGACGACATGCTCGCCGGTCTCCATGAGATCCGAGCACGCCGAGGCCAGCCCGGCGCTGAGCGCGACGACCCCATCGCCGTGGCGACGCGGGATCGGCCGGCAACAGCAGCCCGAAGCTCCCCGCCCCAAGCGTCGCCGTGCCGAGCCGGACGGTCGTAGCCGCTAGCGAGCCGGGCAGGAGCCGGAAGATCACCCGAGGGGCCATGTGCATGCTCTCGCGCCTCTCGCGCCGCTGAGCGTGCGGCTGCGGCCTGCGGCCGCGGCTGCGGCTTGCGGCTGCGGCCTGCGGCTGCGGCTGCGGCTGCGGTCGACGACGACTGCGACGTCGTGATCAACGATGGCTGCCACTTCAAGAGCTGCAGGGTCCCGCTGGACGCCGATCCGGGTGCCGGGGGGCACCTACAAGCTCGATGTCACGGGCGGCGATCCGGGCGACGCCTTCGACGCCTACTGCAACAGCCGCCGAAGCCGGCTGGAGCCGCCGCTACGCTCTCAGACTTGCCGGAAGTGCTCCCAGTCGAGCCCGAGCTGGCGGACCGCCGCCCGAACCGTTCCCAGCTTCAGATCTCGCCCGCCCCAGTCGGGGACAACCGTGGCCCGGCTCCCCGCCGCGTCCTCCCACTTCCGGTGTGAGCCGGCTCCACGGCGGACGAGCTCCCTACAGCCCAGCGCCCGCAGCTTCCTGGCCACCTCGCGATAGGTCACGGCGCGACCAGGGTTTCGAGCCAGACCGGACCAACGCTGACGTCCTGCTTGAGCCCCGATGGAAGAGGGCGCCCCTGGTCCTCGTAGATCTCGATCACGGCCGCCAGCGCGTCGCGGGCGTTGCTCAGCGCCTCCTCGGCCGTGTCACCCTCGGTCACCAACTCAGGAAGCACTGGAGAGCTGACCGTGAAACCGCCCTCCGGCTGCGGGGAAAGCAACAACGGTATTTTGTACACTCCCACGTCCTCCCTTGCAGGATAGCACTTGCGACCACCTGCCTGCTTGGCGAAACGGCTGGGGCCCGCCGCCAGCGGGCCCGAGCTGCATCGCAAGAGGGGACGATACCGCCCGTGCCCGCTCGCTGCCACGGGCTGGCTGCAACAACGGCTGCGGCCGCGTCTGCGTCTGAGTCGGCTGCGGCTGCGGCTGCGGCTGCGGCTGCAGTGGGCAGGCAAGAACCTTCCCGTGCTTCTCTGGACCGCACGACGACCCTTGCCTCCTGCACAGCCTGCGGTGCATCCTGCTCCGCGTCCAAGGAGCACCGCACCGATGAGCCCCCTGCGCCCACACTTCGCCCTCGCCGCCACCGTCGCCGCGCTGGCCGCCTGCAGCGGCAGCGACGCCGACACCTCGCCCACCACCACCCCGACATGCAGCGCGCCGCGGATCGACTGCGCCGGCGCCTGCGTGGATCCGCAGAGCGATCCCGCCCACTGCGGCGGCTGCAACCAGGCTTGCGCCACCGGCGAGACGTGCAGCGCCGGCGCCTGCGCGCTCGTCTGCGGGGGCTGCGGCACGCGCTGTGGCGAGGCTTGCACCAACACCAAGGTCGACCCCGCCAACTGCGGTGGCTGCGGCCAGGCCTGCCCCGAGGGCCAGGTGTGCGCTGCGGGCAAGTGCACCCTGAGCTGCCCGGGCGGCACGAGCGCGTGCGGCGGCGGCTGCGTGCAGACCGACCTCGATCCCGCCCACTGCGGCGGCTGCGATCATGCCTGCTCCGAGGGTGAGCTCTGCTCGGCCGGCAAGTGTGCGCCCGAGTGCGCCGGCGGCACCACCAAGTGCGGCGGCAAGTGCGTCGATACCGCGCTCGATCCCGCCAACTGCGGGAGCTGCGGCAACGGATGCGGCGTGGGCGACGTCTGCTCGGCGGGCCAGTGCGCCGTCAAGTGCTCCGGCGGCACCACCAAGTGCGGCAACGAGTGCGTCGACACCGAGCTCGATCCCGCCAACTGCGGGAGCTGCGCCGTGGCCTGCGGCCCGGGCGAGATCTGCTCGGCCGGCAAGTGCGGGCTGGTGTGCACCGGCGGCACGACCAAGTGCGGCAGCAAGTGCGTGGACACGGAGGGCGATCCCAAGAACTGCGGCGGAGATCTGTGGGGCGGGCGAGCTCTGCTCGGCCGAGCAGTGCCTCCCCGGCTGCGGTGGCGGCACGACCAAGTGCGGGGACAAGTGCGTGGACACGCAGATCGATCCCAAGAACTGCGGCGGCTGCGACAAGGCCTGCGCGCAGGGCGAGCTCTGCTCCGCCGGCAAGTGCGGCCTCGTGTGCAGCGGCGGCAGCACCAACTGCGGCGGCAAGTGCGTGGACACGCAGCTCGATCCCGCGCACTGCAGCGGCTGCAGCAAGGCCTGCCCGCAGGGCCAGAGCTGCTCGGCCGGCGTGTGTGTCCTGGCGTGCGCCGGTGGCACGACCAAGTGTGGCGACAAGTGCGCCGACACCCAGATCGATCCCGCCAACTGCGGCGGCTGCGGCAAGGCGTGCCCCCAGGGCCAGGGCTGCGTCGCCGGCGCCTGCCAGCAGGCGGGCCCGCTCAAGAGCTGCCGGGCCATCCTCGACGCCAAGCAGTCCAAGGGCGACGGCAAGTACCTGATCGAGCCGAGCGGACAGGATCCGGGCGCGGCCTTCCAGGCCTACTGTGACATGAGCACCGACGGCGGCGGCTGGACGCTCATCGCCAACCTGCGCACGATGCAGGGCTACCCGTGCACCAACGCCTGGGGCGCCTGGTCGGACGACTGGTTCATCAAGCCGCACGGCGACCCGACCGATCCGGCCGCCGTCCTGAGCAACCACGATCTGCGCAAGTTCAAGCCGCTGGTCGCGCCCGGCGCGCTGATGCGGATCACCAACCCCAAGAACGCGGTGCGCCGCTACCACTTCGGCATGAATCCCGCAGACTGGGATCTCTGGAACAAGGGCTACAGTATCGCCGGCGTGAGCCTGATCGGCCCCTTCAACCTGCCGAGCGTGAAGGTCTCCACCAAGGCCGATCTGTCGGGCGCGGTGCCGGCCCTGAGCAACGGCCACTGGAGCTGGGGAGAGCTCTTCCTGGGCGCGGCGCCGAACGCCGGTGAGCCCGACAGCGAGGGCCTGAGCGCCCGCTACGGAACGTGTGCGCTCGGCCAGCAGTGGGGCCTGGCCGGCAACGTGTCGGTCGACACCGTCTGGAGCTTCTGGCTGCGCGAGTAGCGCCGCGGAGATGGCCATGAGAAGAAGGAAGATCGCCGACCGCATCCACTGGCTCGGCGCCGTCGACTGGGACCGGCGCCTGTTCGACGCCCTCATCCCCCTGCCCGACGGCACGAGCTACAACGCTTACCTCGTCGAGGGCAGCGAGCGCACCGCCCTGCTCGACACCGTCGATCCGAGCATGGAGCCCGTGCTTCTCGCGCAGCTCGAAGCCACGACGCGCGTGGACTACGTCGTCGCGCACCATGCCGAGCAGGACCACTCGGGCGCCATTCCCATGGTCCTCGGGCGCTATCCGGAGGCCAAGGTCGTCTGCACGCCAAAGGCCAAGGGGATGCTGGTCGAGCACTTGGGGCTGGCCGACGATCGCTTCCACGTGGCCGAGGACGGGCAAGAGCTCTCGCTCGGCGACAAGACGCTGAAGCTCATCCACGCGCCCTGGGTCCACTGGCCCGAAACGATGGTGAGCTACCTCGAGCCCGACGGGATCCTCTTCAGTTGCGACTTCTTCGGCTCGCACCTGGCCACGAGCGAGCTGTACGCCACGGACGAGGCGCGCGTCTACGAGGCCGCCAAGCGCTACTACGCCGAGATCATGATGCCGTTCCGCAAGCCCATCGAGCGGAACCTGGCGAGGCTCGGCAGCCTGGCGATCCGCACCATCGCGCCCAGCCACGGGCCGATCTACGGCCGGCCGGCCTTCATCCTCGACGCCTACCGCGACTGGGCAAGCGGCGAGCCCAAGAACCTCGTGGCCCTGCCCTATGTCTCGATGCACGGCAGCACGAAGAAGATGGTGGACGCGCTCGTGGCGGCTCTCGTCGAGCGCGGCGTCGGCGTGCAGCAGATCGACCTCGCGGGTGCGGATCTCGGCAAGCTCGCCATGGCGCTGGTCGATGCCGCGACGATCGTGATCGGCACCCCGACCGTGCTGGGCGGCCCTCACCCCGCCGCGGCCTACGCGGCGTTTCTGGCCAACGCCGTGCGGCCCAAGGCCCGGTTCCTCTCGATCGTCGGCTCCTACGGCTGGGGCGGGAAGGTAGTGGAGGCCCTGGGCGCGCTGGTGCCGAGCCTCAAGGTAGAGCTGCTCGGTCCGGTGCTGACCAGAGGGCTTCCGACCGAACGCGATGTCGCAGCGCTGGTCGAGCTCGCCTCTCTCATCGCCCGCAGACACGAGGAGCTGTGCCTGCGGCCGATCAGTTGATCGGGTTGATGATCTTCTGGTTGAGCCCGCCCGGGTAGGCGTACGAGTCGTAGTCGTCGTAGCCGAGCACGATGACCCCGAAGGGCTTCGTGCCGTCGAGCTTGTGCACGCCGTCGCTGACCTTGACGCGCGCGGCCTCGTACTTGCTGTTGCCGATCTTGACCCAGCCGCCGCCCACGGGGTTGCCGTCGATGGAGACCGTGGCGCCCTGCTCCCGGATGAGCACGAGGTAGTCGTTGACCCAGGTGCTGGGCACGAGCACCACGTACTGCGAGAGGAACTGCTCCGCCGGCACGGCCTGCACCATGCTGGGGTCGCCGTCCTTGCCGCTCGGCGCCACCATGAAGGCGCCGACCATGCTTGGCGCCCGGGTGCACGGCGGGATTGCCGTCGTCGCAGTCCCCGCCCGCCGCGGTGTAGCCGTCGCCGTCGTAGTCCCCG
>JACQWT010000027.1 GCA_016209145.1 Deltaproteobacteria bacterium
GGCCCGGGGGGCGGTGGCGGTGGAGCGAGCACGCGCACCCAGCCCGGGCCGGAGAGCAGCTCACCCGGCGCTGGCACGGAAGCGCGCCCCCCCGCCAGCGGCTCGCCCGCCGCGGCGAGCACGCGCCCGCCGCGGTCGAGCAGCGCCACGTAGCGCAACCCGTCCGCGGCATGTCGATCGAGCAGGCCCTGCAGAATCTGCGGGCCGGGCGCTCCCAGCTCCGGCCGGGCTCGCTCGCGCAAGGTGCGGATGAACGCCTCGGCCTGGCCTCTGGCCAACGGCGGCGCAAGCGCGCGCGCCTCCAAGTAGCCGAGCGCGGTTGAGACGATGATGCCCGCGGCGGAAAGCAGCGCCACGCCGAGCAGCCCCCAGCGCGTCGCCTGCCGCAAGCCTCGCTCTGTCCTCGCCATGGCGTCCCAGCGTAGCACGAGGGCACGCGCGGCCCGCGCGGCGCTCGCGCGGGCCGGCGGGTGGCGCTCAGTCCTGGGGGGGTGGCCCCGGCGGCGCGCACGCACCCTCGATGCACTTCAAGGGCGGCCCCCCGAGCTTCGGGCAGTCCCCGTCGCTCTGGCACACGGGCACGCAGATCTTCATCCCGAACGGCGTCGCGTGGCACGTGCAGCCCTTCGAGCCGGGCGGACACGCATCCGTGCAGTCCTTCTCGCTCTCGTACTTGGGCGGCAGCCCCACGTGCAGCCCTTCGAGCCGGGCGGGCACGCATCCGTGCAGTCCTTCTCGCTCTCACACTTGGGCGGCAGCCCGGGCGGAGGCCCGCCTTGCGGCCCACCGTGCGGCCCACCGTGCGGCGGTGCGCATGCACCGTCGACGCACTTCAAGGACGGCCCCCCGAGCTTCGGGCAGTCCCCGCTATTCTGGCACGCAGGCAGGCAGATCTTCGTCTTCGCCCCGAACGGCGTCGCGTGACACGTGCACGCCTTCGAGCCGGGCGGGCACGCGTTCGCGCAGTCCTTCTCGCTCTCGCACTGCGGCGGCCCCGGCGGAGGAGGCGGCAGATCGGCCTGGGCGCCAAGCTCGTCCGGCGCGGCGGCCACGTCGTCCGGACGGCCGGCCTGCGCTTGGTCGGTGGCGGCGCACGCGCTGGCGCCGAGCAGCAAGAGCAGCGCGGCTGAGCCGATGAGGTGGTGGTTCGCGGTACGCAGATCTTGTTTCATGGTCGTAGTGCTCCGGAAGCTGTCCCCGATGACGGGGGCGGTTCGCGTTGTTGCGATCATGCCAAAGCAGGGACCGTGCCGCCTGCAAGTGGCCGAAATGCCGTGATGTTCGGAGCGCGGGGGACAGCTCAACCTGCGAATTGAGCATCCCGGGGTGCGGATTCTGCACCTGTGCGGCCTCCCGCGGTCAATCGACGCTTGTAACTCTGCGTACCATGTGGTACGTAGTGCGACCTCGGCGCACACGGTTCCGGACGATCGGAGCGCTGCAACAACACGACACGAAAGGGTGGAGACCATGTTGGGACGAACGGTACTTCGGGGCGGCCTGCTCTTGATCGGCGGGCTCGCGTCGGCGGCGGGTTGCGCGTTGGCTGTGGAGAGCGATGGCTCCGAGCAGATGGGCGAGGCGGCGGACGCGATCCAGCCGAGGCTGTGCCCGGAGATCGCGATCATGTGCGTCGATGGCTACCGAGTGAAGCAGCTCCCGAACTGCAACCAGATCTGCGTGCCGGATGAGGGCTTCGAGTGCAGCATCGACAAGGACTGCGGTTCCATCTACTGCATCACCACTCCCTGCGATCAGCCGGTATGCCGCGGCCACCAGTGCGTGATCGCCGCAAACCCGCCCGCCCACGGGCCTGGCAACGGCCAGGGCGGGAAGCCCTGCGGCGACAGCGTGTGCGGCGGCAGCATGTACTGTTGCAACGCGAGTTGCGGGATCTGCGCCCCGCTTGACGGGGTCTGCATCATGATGGCTTGCCTTCCCTAGCAACGGATCGGGATGCAACGAGCGCGGATGGCCGCTCGTGCGTTGGCGCTCGCCGGCGGCCTCGTGCTGGCCCTCGCCGCGTCGGTCCCTCTGGTCGAGAACTGTACGGACTGCCACCGCGCCGGCATCAGGCTAGGCCGAGTGAGAAGTGCAGCGCCGCGTCCAGAGCGGTCGCCTTCTCCTTCCCGAGGGCTGCGATGCACCCCTCCAGCCACGCCTTCGGAATGGTCGCCAGGTTGTCCGCGTTCGCGACGCAGCGCTGCGGCAGCCCTTCGCGACGGCCGAGCGCCACCTCGGAGGGAATGCCGCGGATGTGCGTCGAGATCTCGACCACGGTGACCGACGCACGCACGGCATACGCCGACGGCCGAGAGACGAGCACGACCGGGCGGCGGCCGGCGGGCTGGGGCAGCCGTGCCCACCAGATTTCCCCGCGGTTCACGGCCAGGGCTCCCAGGTCGAGGCGGCGGCAGCGGCCACGGCAGCGAGCGCGGCGCGCTCGCCGGAGCTCTCGGGCTGACGCCGGTAGCCCTCGACATAGGCCCGGTCCAGGGGATCAGGCTCGTGCTCCGACAACCACCGCTCGACGGCCATCGTCACGAGAGCGCTGCGCGGCTTGCCGAGGCGCCGGCGTGCGTGCTCGAGCCAGACCAGCGTGGCTCGGGGGATGCTAATCGCGATCTTCGCAGCGTTTGCCATGGCATGGTCATACCATGGTATGAGCCACGAGGCCAGCGCCCCGAACCTGCCTGACGCGCGTCCCACCCGTCGGGCCGGCCGCCCGCCGCAGCCCCCGCCGCCCCCGACGCCATTTGCCGATCAACGCAAGGAGCGCGCCGATCGGCAAGGCAGCGAAACGTCGAGGGCAGGCCGCCCCGAGCGGCGCGCTGTCACATGTGGCCACCACATGAGACAGCCTGTGGCCGTCACCGGGGGACCGGCCCCGGCTTGCACGCGAGATCCCGCACTTGGGCCTCGCGCTGGCATGGCACGCGACCTGCATTCGACAGGCGGCGCCATGAACGCGAAGTCGAACGTTGAACGGAGCGCCGCAGCCAACGCCAGGAAGAGCGCTGCGGTCGCGTCTTTGCTCGTGCTGATCTCGACGATGGGCTGTGGCCCGCCGATGCCTCTCGATCCCCGTGGCGCCGCCGCTGCCGGCGCCGGCAGCGACGGCAGCGACGAAGGCGGCGACGCGGCGCAGGCTGGCGCCGCCCAGGGTGGTCAAGCCGGCGGAGGCGGCGCAGGCGAGGCAGGAGCTGGCAGCGGCCAGGGTGGTCGAGCCGGCGAAGGGGGCGAAGGCGCCGGCGCGGCAGGAGCTGGCACGGGCCAGGGTGGTCAAGCCGGCGAAGGGGGCGAAGGCGCCGGCGGGGCGCCGGGATCCCCGGGGCTGTGCCCCTTCCAACCGGGGCCGTCTTCGGTCTGCGCTTCGCCCAAGACGGTCTGGGAATACTACAAGTGCGCGCCCGCCTGGTACGAGGCCCGCGTTGCGATTGGTCCCGGCGGCGACGTCTGGCTCGCGGGGAGCATGCCCTACATGCCGCCTCCTCCGGGGGTCGCGTGGGAGCTCGGCGAGTGGGGGATCACCCGCATGGCGTCGCCGGGTTCTTTCCTCTGGGCCCGCTACTTCGGCGACGAGTGGGATCCGGACCAGAAGAAGACGTTCGTGCAGCGTGCTGCGGACTTCGTCGTGGACGACCAGGGCAACGCCGTGCTCGTCGGTCGCTTCGATGGCACGCTCGTCATCGAGAACGCCGAGATCCCCAGCGCCGGTGGGCTCGATGCCTTCGCGCTGAGCTACGGACCCGGCGGCTTGCTGCGTTGGGTCAAGCGCTTCGGCGGCGCGGGCGATCAGCGTGCCGAACGCGTGGCCCTGAGTAGCTCCGGCCACGCGGTCGTCCTGGGCACCTTCGAGGACGGCATCGACTTCGGCAATGTGGCGCTCGCGGGCCAGGCTCCCTCGAACGTGTTCGCCGCCGAGCTCGACGCGGACGGGCAGGTCGTCTGGAGCAAGCGGATCGGCAGCGGGCTGAACGTGACCGTGGCCGGCCTTGCCGTTGACGGTTTCGACCACATGGTCATCGCCGGAAGCTTCGACGGGTCGGCCGAGCTCGGCGGCGCCCCGCTCAAGGCGTCCGATGCCGACGTCTTCGTGGCCAAGCTCCAGACCGACGGCACGCACCTGTGGAGCAAGAGCTTCGGTGAAGCCGGCTTGCAGGCTGCCATCGACGTGGCCACCGGCGGCGCGGATGACATCTACCTCGTCGGCGACTTCACCGGCTCGGTCGACTTCGGGTGCGGGCCGCTCCTGAGCGCAGGCGCCCGGGACGTGTTCGTAACCAGGCTCTCACCCTCCGGCGCCGCGGTGTGGAGCCGGCGCTTCGGTGGCAGTGACGACGACGAGGCCCAGCAAGTCGGCGCCGACGCCGCCGGCCGCGTGCTCTGGCGCGCCCTGCTCGGGCAGGACTGGAACAATCCGCCGGCCGATCTGGGTTGCGGTGCGCCGAACGCGGAGAACGTCGTGGTCGCGCTCGACGCCAACGGGCAGCACATCTGGACGCAGGCCACAGGTCCGGTGGACAACGTCCATGCCTACTACTTCATGGGCATGGCCGTCAGCCCAAGCGGCCGGGTGGCCATCGCCCGGTCGGTGTACCACCACGATCTGGGGCTGAAGGTGCTCGATCCGTAGGTCCCGCGGGCCGGGCAGGCTACCGCTCCCTGCCGCCGGCCTCCCGCTGCGGGAGCGCCACGCGCCCAAGCACGGTCATCGGCCCATGCCGCTTGACGGCATCGAGCTCCGTCGCGTCGCGCACGAGCAGCGCGCCGGCGAAGCCTAGCGCGTTGACCGAGATCGATTGGAAGGACTCGACCGAGCGCGGCACGAGCAGCATCCAACGGCGCGTCACGAGCAGGTTGTAGGGCCGGCCGCCGGCAGCAAGATCGAGGGCGGCCGCCATGGCGCCGTAGATCTCGTGCGCCTGCGCCGCGGCCTGCGGGGCCGAGCCCGCGGCGAGGAAGTCGCGGCGGGCGAAGCAATTGCGGAAGGGAAGCCGCGCGGCCGCTCCGGTGGGCTCACCCTCTCCCGCGCTCTCCAGCAGCGGCTCGATGGGGATGCCTGGACCGCCGGCGGACAGGGGCAACGCCACGAGCTGCAAGTGCTTGTGCCGCTGGCTGGCACCGGCCGCCTCACCGGCGTTGTAGAAGCCGAGCCCGTCCACATCGCGCAGGCACAGCCACAGGGCCTCGAAGTCGGCCCGCGCGAGGGGAGCAAGCTGCTCCTCGAACGCCCGTGTCACCACGAGCAGGTGGTTCTCGATGACGTTGTACTTGTTGAGCAGGCAGACGTGCGTGCTCGACAGGTCGGCGACGAACAGGTCGGGATCGTACGGAGAAAATGGATCTGCCCGGCCCTGGCCGGCCGCGGCCGCCTTGCCCCTCAGGCTCGGCGCCATGCGCACGACGAACCGCACTCCGCCCTGCGCGACGCGCTCTTGCTCGGTGGGGATGGGCCGCAAGGCGCCGCAGCGCAGCGCGCGAGCAGCGCGCTCCAGCGCGCGCGGCCACAGCACGCCCGGCTCGATCCCCCGCGTCCGCAGGGCCTCGCTCATTTCCCCGTCGGCGGCGCGGTGACGGCGGCGGCGTCAGCGGCGCCACTGCCGGTCGGGCTTGCGTCCGAGATCTGGAAGCTCGTGGGATGCGGGCCGCGGATCTTGTGGACCAACACCACGCCCAGGCCCAGCACGCAGAGCGTGGACAGGATGGCGATGGCCATAAGCAAACCGACGCCGCGCGGCCCCTCGCTCGCCGGCACGTCGGCCTGCTCCATGATCCACTTGGATGCGGCCTCGGGCCGCGCCATGGCCCTCTGCGTTGCATCCGCGGGCCGCACGCCACCCGCCCCCTGGGCCGTGCCCGCCCCGCCCGCCGCCAGAGCTGCCTGCATCCCGCCCGGCGCCATCCCGGGTGCCATGCCCGGCGCCATGCCGGGCGCCATGCCGGGCATGGGCATACCGGAAGCGGCGGCCGGCCGTACCCCGCCCGGTCCGGCAGGTATGGGCATGGGCGCCATGGCCGCGTGGACGCCGGGGCCCGGCCCGGGCCGCGCGCCCGGCCCCGCCGCGATCGGCGGTCCGGGCCGCAGCGCGGGCGGCGGCAGACCGCGGCCGGGCGGAGGCGGCGGGGGCCGGCCCGCACCGGGACGCGACTGGACGAGCTCGCGCATCGCGATCTGCTCCCGGATCTGCGCGACGGACGAGTGGTCCGGAAGGGCGATGGTGGCAGCCAGATCCTCCTCCTCCGGCCGGGCTGCGCCCGAGTCGCCGAGCATCACGGTCTTTTCGAGATCCTCGTCGGCCATGGCTCCGTCGTTGGCCGAGCGCCTCGCGCAAGCTCAAAGGCGCCGCGGGGCCAATCCTAGCACCGCTGTGCCCTGGGCCGCCCCTTTTCGCGGCGCCTCGGCCGCGATCACGGCCGACCCGGCGAGCCGTCGTTGCCCGCCAGCGCAAGACCCCGTGAACGGATATACCATGCGCGGGCTGCGTCTGCGGCTCAAGGGTGAAACCAATACGCCTGCGCGAACCGGGGCGGGCAGACGCGACCGGCACCGCCCCGCGGCCGTTCCGCGCTGTAGCCCTAGGCGAGCCGTCCGCGGCGAGAATTCCACGCTGGGGCTGCGCCCCAGACCCCGCGAACGGGGCCCCAACCCCGTTCGCCCTGACCGGCAA
>JACQWT010000479.1 GCA_016209145.1 Deltaproteobacteria bacterium
GCACCTTGCTTGACGAGGCGGCCCTGGGCCGGCTTGGCGCCGCGGGGCTGCAAGTGCGCCTGCTCGTCAGCCTCGACGGCCTACCCGGCGTCCACGATCGCTCTCGTGGTCCCGGCGTGGAGGAGCGCGCGCTGGGCGTTCTGCGCCGCGCGCCTGCGCTCGGCGTGGATGCTGCCCCGGCTTCGATCCTCACGACCGAGCTCCTGGAGTACGGCATCGGGCGCTGGCCCGCCTGGCTCGGCGCCGCGCTCGGCCGCGCGGCCGGGCTCGTGCTTTGGCCGCTCTTCCTTGGGAGCGGCGTGCCGGCCGCGGGCGAGACCGTGGGCCGGCCGCTCGGAGCGCGCGGGCAAGAGGAGGCCGCGCGGCAGGTGGCTCTGCTCCTGCGCGCGGGAGCCGACGTCACCATAGTCGACGGCCCGACCATCAACCCCCTCTTGCGCCGGCTTGGCGTGGAGAGCGGCAAACTATGGCAGTGCAACGCCGGGCGCGGCCGGCTCTGCGTGCAGGCGGACGGCACGCTGAGCCCCTGCCACCCGTGTCGCCTGCCGCTCGGCCGCCTGGAGCCGGGGCGGACGGGCGGCTTCATCGCCCGGGCCCTGGGCCGGCCGGAAGCCCGCCGGCTCGCCGCGCGCGAGCACGATGGCTGCGCCGGGTGCGAGGACCGAGATGTCTGTGGCGGCTGCCAGGCGGCCGTGCTAACCCGCGGAGCGCCGTTGTTCGGGACCGACGAGCTGTGCTGGAAGCGCACCGCCGGGGACCGGCCGGCAGAGCCACAACCAGGGAAGGAGTAGTCAGATGGCAAAGAAGAGTGCTCGCGACCAGTTCGTCGCCAAGGCCTACAGCAGCGTCGGGAACATGTACGACGCGATGAAGGTCCTGGATTGCGGCTGCCCGCGCGGGGTGCGCAACCTGGCCGCCAAGTGGGGCATCAAGCTCTCCGAGGAAGATGCCTGCGAGATGGTCGAGAGCTTCACGGCCAACCTGCGCAGCAAGCCTGACGATCCGTCAGTGAAGGTCTGCTAGGCTCGCTGCCGCTTTGAGCGGCACTGCCTCCCGTCAGCGGCGCCGCGGGCCATGGCTTGCTCGCGCGGCGCTCGTTCTGGCCCTCGTCCTGGACGCGGCCCTCGTAGGGCTGTGTGTCCTGGCGCTGCGCGGTTCGCCTCGTCTCGAGGTGGAGATCGACCGGGGCGCCGTCTGCCCGTGGCAGGTCGAGCTTCCGGCCGCTACCGCCGCCGGGGTCGGCTGGTCGCGGGAGCCGGTGGTGGCTTGCGTGCGCGCCATCGCCGGCGTGCCTCTGCGCCCCGCCAGCCTGGTCCGCGAGGCGATGTATCTCGGCAGCAGCGCCGAGCTCCATGACTGGCTGACCGATCAGACAGCCCTGCACGAGGCCCTGGGGGGCAGGGACAGCGCCGCGCTCGAGCTGGCCGGGCCGCATGGCCGCCGCGGCCTTCTTGCCGTGACCGTGCTCGGCTTCGCGCCGGGCTCGGTGCTGGGCGTTGTCCTACCGCCGGTCCTGGCGGCTCTCGGCATCGCGCTCATCGGCCTGTTGGTCCTGCTGCGCCGGCCGGACCGCCGCGCGGCGTGGGCGCTGTTCGCCTTCAGCCAGGCCGTAGCCGCTTGCCTCCTTCCCACCATGGTCAATGCCGCGCGCGGCATCGCGGTGGCGCCTGTGGCGGCGGTGCTCCTGCTCGACGTCAATCGGCTCGGTCTTGTTGTCGGGGCGGCTTCCTTGCTGCACCTCGCGGCCATCTTCCCGGCCTGGCGGCTCGGGCGGCACACCACGCTGCTCGGCCTCGGCCTGCCCATGGTCCTCGGTGCGCTCGCCCTCGGCCTGGAGCTGTCGGGCGCGTGGTGGGGGGCGGTGCTGGCGGCGACCGCCGTGCTCGCCCTCGCCGCCCTGGCGCTCGTGGCCACGACCCAGCTCGCCGTCACGAGCCCGATCCAGCGGCTCCAAGCCCAGTGGATGCTTTGGGGTCTGGCCGTACCCGTGGTCGTGTGGCTCGTGGCGCGCATCCCGTACATCGCGGGCGGTCTCGGCGGCGGGGATCCGACCGACGAACTGGTGGCCCTGGGCGGGCTGGCGATCCCGGCCGGCGTGGCCGTGGCGGTGCTGCGCTACCGGCTGCTCGATATCGACGTGGTCGTGCGCCGCACCATCCTCGGCGCCGTGCTCACGGCGGCGGCGCTGTTCGTCTACGCCCTTGGCCTCTCGGCCTTCGCCGGCGAGATCGCCGACACGCACGCGCGGGGCTCGGGCTTCGGTGCGGTGCTCGTCACCGCGCTGGTGCTGGGCTTCGTGCTGTTGCCCATGCAGTCGCGGATCGAGAGCGGGCTCGACCGGATCTTCTTCCGCAACCGCTGGCACTACCGGCGGGCGCTCGCGCTCCTGCCAGACGATCTCGCCCTGGTCGACTCGCCCGAGGAGGCAGCCACGCGCGTCGTCTCCCGGGTGTGCGCCGCCATGGCTGTGCCGCGGGCCGTGGTGGCGCTCGCGCCCGACGGGCTTTGCGCCGAGCGGGCCTGGGCGCAGGGCGCGGGCGGGAAAGGGCGATCCGCGCCGCGCGCTCTTTTGCCGCCCTCTCACTCCGAATTCTGGGACGAGGTCGCCATCATAGATGGGCCGCACCTGTGCGACAGCGGCTGGCGTGCCGGCCTCGTCGATCGGTGGATGGGCGAGGCCCAG
Source organism: Deltaproteobacteria bacterium (assembly GCA_016209145.1). Taxonomy (GTDB): domain Bacteria; phylum Myxococcota_A; class Polyangia; order Polyangiales; family Polyangiaceae; genus JACQWT01. Next base: position 2,684 of record JACQWT010000479.1, read on the forward strand.
CTCGATCTGCTCCTGCCGCTGCACACTCCCGACGCGCTCGTCGGCCTGCTCGCGTGCGCCGGCCCCGCCGGCCGCAAGGTCGTTTCCGGCGAGGACGTCGCCGTCCTGCACTCCGTGGCTTCCAGCCTCGCGCTCGCCCTGAGCCGCACCACGGCCATGGAGACCATCCGCCGGATGAACGAGGAGCTGGAGCAGCGCGTGACCGATCGCACTGCCGAGCTGGAGCACGCCCGCGTGCGGCTCTACCAGTGGGAGAAGATGGCCTCGCTCGGCGTGCTCGCCGCCGGCGTGGCGCACGAGCTCAACACTCCGCTCGGAGTCATCCTGTCGAGCGCCGACCAGTTGGCCGCGCGGCTTTCGCCCGGCACGGGGGAGGGGGAGCCGCCGCGCGAGGCGCGCATGGCGCGGCTTTGCCTGGAGGCGGCGCGGCGCGCGGCGGACATCGTGGCGGCCCTGCGCCAGTATTCGCGGCCCGAGGCGGAGGGCGTGCAGCCGGTGGATCTCGGCGCGGTCGTCGATTCGACCCTGCGGCTGGTCGGCTCCGTGCTGCGCTCCCGGCGCATAGAGGTAAGCCGCTCGCTGGGCGACGTGCCGCTCATCGACGGCTACCCGGCCCTGGTCACGCAAACGCTCACCAACCTCGTGCTCAACGCCGCGGCCGCCATCGGCACCGACGGCGAGATCCGCATCGCGGCCGAGTGCCGGTCAGAAGGGCACGTGGCCGTCATCGTCGAGGACACGGGGCCGGGCGTGCCGGAGGAGATCCACGCGCGCATCTTCGAGCCGTTCTTCACGACCAAGCCGCCGGGGGAGGGCACCGGCCTCGGCCTGGCCCTGTGCTACGCCTTCGTGGAGCAGCACGGCGGCCGGATCTGGGAGGAGGGCGAGCCCGGGAAAGGCGCCCGCTTCGTGGTAGAGCTGCCGGTCACGCCGCCGCGCCGTTGATCTACCAGGTCGGAGAATTGATGCGCTTTGGCACAGAAGACCGGCCGGTCAGGGCGAACGGGGTTGGGGCCCCGTTCGCGGGGTCTGGGGCGAAGCCCCAGCGTGGAATTCTCGCCGCGGACGGCTCGCCTGCGGCTACAGCGCGGAACGGCCGCGAGGCGTTGCTGCCGGCGTGGGCGCGCTCGGTTCCCGGGGGCGCATCGGCTCCACCATCGGGTTGCGGGCGAAGCCCGCGCTAGTCGCGGTGCGGGCAGCCGCGAGCGCACACAGACAGAGCGCGGTGGAAACGCAAGCCGAGCCGACCGGACCGACCGTCCTGCTCGGGTAGGGCGTCAAGTAGTGATCGTCCGGCGGCCAGCAGCCGTCCCAGCGCTGCGAGCGCACCAGGAAGGCCGCGGCCTCGCCGGCCGTGGCGGCGTCCAGGGCCGAGCACTGCGCGAGCGCGCGCACGGCACTCGCCGTCTCCAGGGCGCCCGCGCCGAAGGATCCATCCGCGGCCTGCGCGGCGCCGAGCCAGGCGAGCGCCCGGGAGAGGGCGGCCTCGGCCTCGGGCGGCAGCCAACATCGCGCCGCGCCCAGGCCCTGGACCACGAGGCCGGTGGTCACGATCCGGCTCGGGTAGAAAACGCCGCTGAAACCGCCGTCGGCGTCCGCCTGGCCGGCGAGCCATGCGGCGCTTTGCGCCAGCCTCTTGCCGGACCGGGCCGCGGCGCGGCCGGTCATCGCCCACAGAACGCGGCCGGCCACGCCGGCGCAGTGCTCGCCTAGCCACCGCTCGGGCGCCGCGGTGGCGTCATCGTCCGGGAGAGCGACCCAGGTGTGGATCCCTCCGCCCGGCCCGGTGGCCGCTCGCAGCACGCGCCGCGCCTGGTGGAGCAGGTCCTTCGGCACGACGCCGGCCCCGCCGCAGCGCCGGGCCGCGAGCAGAAGCGCGGCGGCGTCGTCGGTGTCGTGGGGCATGGCCGGGAAGTCGTGGAAGTAGCGCAGGCCGTCCCCGGCGCGGCGCGCGGCCACCTCGCGCAGGGGCGCGCATACGTCGAGGCCGGCTTGCGCCGCGGCCTCGAGCGCGACGAGGGGGCCGAACAGATCGCCCACGAGCTTCGCCCGGCCGAGCAGGCCCGAGCGATTGATGTCCCACGCCGCCCGGCAGCCCCCGCCGAGCGCGAGGCCGCGGCGGCCGAGCGTGCCTGCGCGCTCGATCCGCTCGGCGAGCATCCGCACCGGGGCGGGCGCGCGGGCGAGGACCGCCAGCCCGGCCATCTGGAGCCGTCCGATCCGAGCCTCCAGCTCGCCGAGCAGGCTGCCGGCGTTGGGCCCGACGCGCCGGATCGCCGCCTCGCGCACGAGCGCGGCACACGCGGGCCGGCCGAGCAGGGCGAGGTGGAGTCGGCCGCTGTCGTCGAGCAGGGCCGCGGCGTGATCGAGCGGGCTCCCCGACGCACGCAGCAGCGCGCGGCGCACGCGCAGGGCGGCGCGGGCATCGGGTGGCGCCTCGGGCGAGAGCGCATCGACAAGCAAGGCGAGCTCCAGGACCGTGGCCCCACGCGCGCCGGCCGAAAGGCCCAGGGCGCCGAGCTGTGCCGCGAGCCGCGACGCCGGCGCCAGGGCGGGCGCGAGCGGATCGGCGGCGCACGTCACGCCGGCACACGCCGCCTCCTCCAGCCATGCCTCGAGCGGCAGCTCGTCCGGGGCCGCCAGCGCGCGGCGCAGCGCCCGCAGCCAGGTGGAGTTGCTCATCATTCGCATGGTGACATCCTTTCCCCGCGCTCCGGTCCGCACTAGGATCGCCGCCAGAGCCGGGGGGCCGCCAGGCGGCCTCGATCCGGGGGCTGCCGACGATGGAATCCTACGACACCGAGGAAGCACGGGGCGAGACCATCCTGCTCGTGGACGACGAGAGCATGGTGCTCGACACGCTGGAGTTGCTGCTGGCCGGGCGCTGGCCGATCGCGAGGGCGCGCTCTGCCGCCGCCGCCCGCGAAGTGCTCGCCGTCCAGCCGGTCGCGGCGATCCTGGCCGACGACCGGATGCCGCACGAGAGCGGGATCGACTTCTTCGGCTGGGCCTACCGCCAGCACCCGGGCGCCGTGCGCATCTTGCTTACCGGCTACACCGACGCGGAGAGGATCATCCGCGCCATCAACTCCGGCCGCATCTGGCACTTCGTGCGAAAACCTTGGGTGAACGAGGAGCTCATCAACCTCCTCGAGCGCGCCCTCGAGTCCCGCCGCGCGTCGCTCGCCGTGCAGCGCTCCGAGCAGCGCTACCGGGACCTCTTTCACCACGCTCACGTGGGCATCGCGCGGCTCGACCACGCCGGCCGCCTCATCGAGGCGAACCCCGCCTTTGCGGTGTGCCTGGGCCATGGCGTCGCCGACGAGCTGCTCGATCGGCCTCTGCGCGAGGTGTTTGCCGACCCCCCGCTATGGGATCACATCCTTGGGCGGCTGCGCGAAGAGCGTGCGGTCGCCAACGTCGAGGTCGTGCTGCGGGACCGGGAGGGACCGCCGGCCTTCGTGCTCCTGAGCGCTTCCCTGCGCGCGTCGCCCGGTGGCGCGGAGACGATTGAGCTGTGCAGCCTGAATCTCACCGAGCAGGAGCACGCGCGCCGGGAGAGCGCGGAGCTGCGCGAGCAGCTCAGGAAGGTGCAGCGCGACCAGACCGTGGGCTCGCTCGCCGGCGGGATTGCCCACGACTTCGCCAATCAGCTCACCGTCATCCGGGGCGGCGCGGACTACGCCGAGGAGCAGCTCACCCCGGAGCAGAGCGACGTGGCCGAGTGCCTGGCGGACATCAAGGTTGCGGCGGACAACGCCGCGGAGCTCTCGCGCCAGCTCCTGAGCTTCTGTCGCGAGCAGCCGGCCCGCCACCTGGCGCTCGACGCAAACGCCATCCTCGGGCGCGTGCTGCGGCTGATCTCGCGGGGCCTGCTCCAGGGGATCCGCCTGGAGCAGTCGCTGCACGAGGCGCTGCCGCACGCGCTCGCCGACGCGGCGGAGCTGCACCATTGCTTCCTGAATCTATGCATCAACGCCTGCCAGGCCATGGAGGGCGGGGGCGTGCTGCGCGTCGAGACGCGGCCCGGCTCGGCCTGCGCCGATCCGGCGGTTCCCGAGCGCTTCCGCAGCGATGCCTACGTGCAGGTGGTCGTGCGGGACACGGGCTGCGGGATGAGCGACGACGTCCAGGCCCGGATCTTCGAGCCCTTCTTCACGACGAGGCGGGGCGCGGCCGGCGGCACGGGCCTGGGCCTGTCCATCGTACGTGGCGTGGTCGAGCGCCACGAGGGCCACATCCACGTCGACTCTGCCCCGGGCAAGGGGAGCTGCTTTCGCGTCTTCTTGCCGGCGTCGGCCCGTCCGAGCGAGCCGGCGGCCGTGCCGGAGCGGCTTCTGCGCGCGGCCGAGAGCCGCGCCACCATCGTGCTGGCGGAGGACGAGCCGGCCGTGCGCAAGCGCGCCAGCCAGGCGCTGGAGCAGCTCGGCTATCGCGTGCGCGGCGCGGGTAACGGCGCCGAGGCGGTCGATCTCGTCGCGGCCGAGGACGGCGTGGCGCTCGTGATTCTCGATCTCATCATGCCGGTGATGGACGGCGAGGAGGCATTTCGCCGCATCCGCGAGCGGCGCCCCGAGCTCCCGGTGCTCTTCTGCACGGGCCATGTGGTGTCCGAGAAGCTGCAGGCCGCCCTGAAGCAGCCCGCGGTGGATCTGCTGCGCAAGCCCTTTGGCACGGCCCAGCTCGCCGCGGCGGTGAGGCGGAGCCTGGGCGAGTGATGTACCGCGCGCGGTGGTAGTATGCGGTTCCGGCAAGGACTTGCCGGTCAGGGCGAACGGGGTTGGGGCCCCGTTCGCGGGGTCTGGGGCGAAGCCCCAGCGTGGAATTCTCGCCGCGGACGGCACGCCTGTGTCTACAGGGCGCGATGGCCGCGGGGCGTTGCCGGTCGCGTCTGCCCGTTCCGTTCGCGCAGGTGTATCGGTTCCACCCTTGAGCCGCGGGCGCAGCCCGCGCGTGGTATGGTGAGAGCGGCGTGGGCGGCCGCCGTCGCGGCGCTCGTCGTGGCGCGCGTCTCGTGGGCGGCAGGTCCCCTCGGCAAGCAGGGGCAGCCCATCCAGACCTCGGAGTACACCATCGACCTGTACGACGGGCCCGTGCTGGCGGGCTCGCGCGTCGTCGGCCTGGCCGGCGCCTACACACCCATCGCCGAGGGCGTGGCCGGCTACAGCTACAACCCGGCGGCGGTGGCCCAGCGGCTGCCCTGGAGCGCCGGGTGGTTCGACTGGGATCTGGACGGCGGCTTCACGCTGCCGGCGAGCGTGACCGACTTCGACTACGACAACAACGGCGACGAGAGCTACGCCAACAGCGCCGCCTTCTTCGCCACCGGCGGCGGCGGCCTGCAACTCGGCCGCTTCGCCCTCGGTGCGAACATCGACGTGCAGCAGTACCGCGTGGGCTCGAAGGTCGCGGCCGACCGCACGCTCGTGGTCAACGTCACCCGCACCCTGCTCTTGCTGGGCTGCGCGCTTCTCGACGGCGAGTTGGTGCTCGGCCTCGGCGCGGGCATCAACGACGTCGGCGTCGAGCATACCTGGGACGTGCCCGAGGCCGAGCGCCAGATCGCCAAGGTCACGGGCGGCTCCGCCCACGCGGGCGCGATTTGGGCGCCGGCATACCTGCCGCTGCGCGCCGGCGCGGCCGTGCGCTGGGGCGCGCAGCAGTCCGACTCGCTGCCGGAGTGCAACGCCGCGGCCGGTTGCGTGCAGAAGGACGGCGCCTACGTCAGCAGCGGCTACTACCTGCCGCGCAGCCTCGCCTTGCCGACCGAGATCCAGGCCGGCGTGGCCTTCCAGCTCTTGCGTCCTCTGAACTGGCGTTGGACGAACCCTCACGGGGAACGGGGGAGCTTCTACGCGCTTGCCCGGACACGGGCACAGGAGGCGCGCCGCGCGCGGGCCGCTGCGGCCGAGCGGGCGATCGCAGGCGCCAAGCGCGGCGGCAAGTCCGAGGACGCGATCGATGCGCTGGAGGATCGGCTCGAGGAGCAGGACGACCAGGCGGCCCAGGCCGAGGACGCGGATCTCGACCGGGCCGGCGAGCAGGACCGCAGCCGGAGGCTGCTCGGCTACCGGCTCATGCCGCGCGCCAAGCTGCTCGTCAGCGCCGCGGTGAAGATCACCATGGCCACGGCGGATGGTGTGGGCCTGGAATCGTTCCTGGAGCAGAAGGTCGAGCGCAGCGGCGAGGAGGTCACGGTGCAGCCGCGCCTCGGCGTCGAGGCCGAGGCCATCCCCGGCTACGTGGTGGTGCGGGCCGGCGGCTACCTGGAGCCGAGCCGCTTCCGCGAGGTCGAGCCCCGCATCCACGGGACGGCGGGCCTCGATCTGCGCATCCCCATCGAGTGGAGCGTCTTCGGCCTGCTCGACGACGACACGACCTTCCGCGTGAGCGGGGCGCTCGACGCCACGGTGCGCTACTTCGGCTGGGGCGCGGGATTGGGGCTCTGGCACTAGGCCCGCCCGAAGTCCGCGTCCTGCTCGCCCTCGCCCACGGGCTCGTCGCCGGTAGCGAGATAGCCGGTCTCGCGGCGCTCGTCGAAGCTGAAGTACACGGGCTTCTCGTGGCGCAGCAGGTCGACGGCCGCCGCGAGCTGCTCGTAGGGGTAGGCCACGACGAGCATGAGCTTGCCGTCCTCGCCGACCACGCGGCGGTTGGACGGCGGGACCACGTCGGGCCGATAGAAGCGCAGGTACACGTCGGCCGCCGGCCCCGCCGCGGTGCCGGAGCGCGCATGGATGATCGCCCCCGGCCGGCCGCGCGCGCCGCCGTGCGAGATGAGGCTCACGGCGTAGGAGTGGAGCTCGAGTTTGTCCACGTGACTCGGGAGCTGAAGTGTTGTCTCAGGAGTAGAGCATGGCTCCAGGGCTGCGAGTAGCCCCTGGCGGTCTTGTCGCGATCTCGGTAGTCTAGAGGGGTAGGCTTCAACCGGCGGAGGACAGGGCAGACATGGACGCGACGAAGGGCGGCGCACTGGTGCTGGCAGGGGCTCTGGCGGGCACGCTGTGGGCGGCGTGCGGCGGGGACGGGGGCGGCGGGGACGTGGGCCCGACGGCGAGCTCGACGAGCAGCGCGGGCACGGGCGGCGGCGGCGGCACGACCACGAACACCGGCACCGGCGGCGGTTTGGAGTTCGACGCGGGCAAATCCGACGGCACCTCCGGCTGCAACCCGCAGAACTTCACGCTGCAGCAGGCGCCGCCGGCGGAGGTCTACCTGGTGATCGACCGCTCCGGGTCGATGAACGACCCGGGCGCCACGCCGGGGCTGACGCGATGGCAGGAGATGTACGCGGCGGTGGACCTCATGCTCAAGCAGTACGAGAACACCATCCGTTTCGGCCTGCTCATGTACCCGGCGGGCGACGAGTGCTCGACCTCGGGGCCGCAGGTCGCCGTGGACACGAACAACTGGCACTCCATCATGGACCAGCTCACCAAGGCCGTGCCCGCCGGCGGTACGCCCACGGCGGCGGCGCTGAACAACGCGTCGGCGTCGCTCAAGGCCCTGGGCAGCAAGGAGTCGCCCAAGTTCATCGTCCTTGCCACCGACGGCGGTCCCAACTGCAACTACTTTCTCACGGCCAATCCCGGGTGCATCTGCTCGCTCGGCAACGAGTACTGCTGCACCAACTACCCGCAGAAGTGCTTCTTCGGCCACAGTTGCCTCGACGACGAGCACACGCTGCAGGTGATCGCGGATCTGGCCGTGAACCAGGCCATCCCGACCTTCGTCATCGGCCTGGCCGGCACGGCGGCGTACGAGGCGGTGCTCACCTCGATGGCGGAGAAGGGCGGCAAGAACCAGGGCCCCAAGGGCTACTACCCGGCCAACGACCAGATCGAGCTGCTCAAGGCCCTGCAGACCATCGCCGTGAGCGTCATCTCCTGCGAGATCGACCTGGAAGAGCCCCCGCAGAACCCCGAGGCCGTCAAGGTCTTCATGGACGGCAAGGAGGTGCCCAAGGACAAGGGCATGCAGAACGGCTGGTGGTACACGAACGAGGAGCACACCAAGATCGAGCTGTTCGGCGAGGCCTGCCAGACCCTGCAGGACGGCGAGAAGCACACCCTGACCGCGACCTTCGAGTGCCAGGTGCGCTAGTGGGCCGTCCCGCAAGTGTCGAGCGGAAAAGGGGCGGGACGGCCCACTTCGCGGGGAAGGCCACGCCGCTTGCAAGTGCGGCCTTCGGCCGCGCAAGCGGCGGGCCCTCCCCGCGTGCCCTACCGGGGGAGGCCCTCGCCGGCCTCCCCCGGAACCCCCTCCGGCGAGTGCCGCGCGCCGAGGCGAGGCGGGCCGAACTTCGGACGCGCGGCACTGAGGAGGCGACCATGCGCTCATCGCTGCGGGCGGCGCTCGGGCTGGCAAGCATCATCGCTGCGGCCTTGTGCTTGGGTGTGGCGTGCGGCTCGACGGGCGAGACCGGGACGCCGTCCTCGTCCGGCGCGCCGGGCGGCGGGACGGCCGTGGGCGGGGCCGCGGGCGCGGCCGGCGGCGGCGGCGAGGCGGGCGCGGCCTCGAGCTCGGGCGGGCCGGCGTCCGACGACGACGGCGACGGCTACTCGGAGATCCAGGGCGACTGCAACGACGCCAACGCCGATATCCATCCCGGGGCCGTCGAGATCTGCGACGACGGCAGCGACAACAACTGCAACGGCGTGAAGGACGAGAACGAGCCGGACGGCGACGGCGACGGCTTCGGGCCCTGCCAGGGCGACTGCAACGAGGCCGACGCCAACATCAGCCCCGCGGCCGAGGAGCTGCCCGGCGACGGCATCGACAACAACTGCGACGGCATCGTCGACGGCGACTACGACGGCGACGGCTACAGCGTCGAGGGCGGCGACTGCAACGATCAGGATCCGAGCATCAATCCCGGCACGAAGGAGGACTGCCTCGACGGCATCGACAACGACTGCAACGGCTTCAAGGACAAGGAGGAGCCGGACGGTGACGGCGACGGCCTCGGGCCCTGCGCGGGCGACTGCAACGACGCCGATCCCACGGTCAACCCGAAGGCGGCCGAGCTGCCGGGCGACGGCATCGACAACAACTGCGACAACCTGGTCGACGAGGACATCGACGGCGACGGCTGGACCGAGAAGAACGGCGACTGCGACGACAAGAACCCGGCCATCAACCCGGGCGTGCTCGAGGACTGTGACAACGGGATCGACGACAACTGCAACGGCGTCGTGGACGCCGACTGCCTCACGCCCTGCGAGCTCGCGGAGATGACGCGCTCCTCCGTGGGCTGCGTCTACTACGCCGTGGACGCGAACAACGACCCGGTCGAGGGCTACGACGCCATGCAGTACGCCGTGGTCGTGTCCAACACCGACCCCAAGAAGGCGGCCAACGTCGAGGCGCAGGTCCGCTCGGGCAACGTCTGGCAGAAGAAGGACAGCGCCACCGTCCTGCCCGGCACGCTGAAGATCTTCAACCTGCCCGACCGGCACATCAACTACACCGGGCTACTGGTCGCAGGGGCCTATCGCATCGTCTCCGACCTGCCGGTCATCGCCTACCAGTTCCAGCCGATCGACGGCCAGACCTCGTACACGAGCGACGCCTCGCTGCTGTTGCCGACGAGCTCGCTCGACCAGTACTACTACGTCGTGGGCTGGGGCAAGCCGAGCTACGGAAACGGCCAACTCGTGATCGTCGGCGCCGAGGACGGCACGCAGGTGACCATCACGCCGACCGTCAACACCCAGGCCGGAGGCCCGATCCCGGCGCTGCAGGCCGGCAAGGCGTTCACCTTCCCGATGAAGCTCGCCGCCGGCGACTTCATCCAGTTGGAGGGCACGAACTCCTTCAACGGCACGTACGTCACCGCCGACAAGCCGATCGCCGTGTTCTCCACGCACTGGTGCGCCAACATTCCGCAGCAGCAGTGCTGCTGCGACCACCTGGAGGAGCAGCTCTTCGGCTTGCAGACCTGGGGCAAGACCTACGCGGCCTCCCGGCTTCCCGTGCGCAAGCAGGGCACGCCCGAGCCGACGCAGTGGCACATCCTGGCGAGCGAGGACAACACCAAGATAAGCTTTCAGGCCGCGCCGCCCGTCACCGGCCTGCCGCCGTCGCCGCAGACGCTGAACAAGGGCAAGGTGCTCTTCCTCGAGGTGTCGGGCACGGCGCTCGATCCGGGCGACTTCGTGGTCAAGGCCGACAAGCCCGTGCTCGTCATGGAGTACATGTCGTCGAGCGCGTTTACGGGCATGCCGGCGCCGCAGGCCGGCGATCCGTGCATGACCCAATCGGTGCCGGTGGAGCAGTTCCTGTCGAGCTACGTGGTGCTCGTGCCGCCCAACTGGATCTACGACTTCCTCGTGCTGACCAAGCCCGTCGGCTCCACGGTGAAGCTCGACGGCAACCCCATCGACGGGGCGAAGTTCCGCGCGATCAACGACGGCAAAAACCCGCCGCAGTGGGAGGTGGCGCGCCTCGCCACGCCCGACGGCGTGCACAAGCTCGACGGCGACAAGCCCTTCGGCGTGATCGTCGTGGGCTACGACTCGTACGACTCGTATGCGTACCCGGGCGGGCTGAATCAGCAGATCATCAACCCGATCAAGTGAACGACGGCGAACGGGGCGCGCGTACTCTGCTCCGCGGCCATGGTGCCGTGGCGGCCCATGGCGTATGCTCGCTAGAGATCACTGGAGACAAGAGCCCATGCCAAGACGTCCGTCCCGGCGGATCCCCCCGGAGTCTGCCCCGCCCCTTGGCGAGGCCGATCTCTTCCTGTCGCTTCACATTTTGGTCTACCGCGACGGGGATGCCTGGCTCGCACACTGCCTGGAGTTCGATGCCGTCGCTCAGGGTGATTGCCCCGACGAGGCTCGCACCGGTCTCATGGACGCCGTTGCCCTCCTGGTTGAAGACGCCCGCGAGCACGGAGCTGTAGCCGGACTCTACCGGCCCGCCCCCGTGGAGCTGTGGCGCCGATTCGGCGAGGCTCGGAGCCTGAGAGTCTACCTGAGCATCGCCGCGCCCGGGGCCGGCGGCGAGTGGGCCGGGCGGCTCCCTCGCACCTGCATCGAGGAGCGCTTGGTGCCTGCGTAGCGGTTCCCGGAGCGTGGGCTGACGAACCGGACCCGATGGGAAATCGCGCCCTACGCTACCGGGACTTCCTTCGCCTCGCGAGATGCCATGGCGTCGCGGAGGTTCCAGGTCGGGGCAAGGGCAGCGAGCGGCTCTGGGAACGGCGCATCGGCGGCCGGCGACTGGTGGCCACGGTCACGTGCCATGGGAAGGGGAGGGCCCTCGGCGTGGGCCTGATCGCCGCGGTCCGGCGCAGACTGGAGCTGGATCCCGCGCACGGCGTCACCGACGAGGAGTTCTACGCGGACTAGGCGTGTGCCGGGCCGCGCCTAGATCCAGCAGTGCGCGGTGCAGGCGCTCGTGCATCACCGTGGGTGCGGCGAGAGACTCCAGCCGCTCAGGGCACCGGGGCGGCGGCGGCGCTACGCCGCGTCGCGGGCGCGGGTCTGACCCCGGGGGCGAGGATCTCTCGGGCGGCGTGGCGCGGTCAACTTCGCGCGGGTTGCGCCTGCCCGAAGACCGCCGCATGCCGGCACCGAGGGCCTGGAGGCGAGCTCGGGGCGACCAAGACCGCCGCCGATCGCGTCTCGCGACGGCTCCTGCCGCGACGCTTCACGATGCGCGTGCGCTTGGACCGGCTATCCGCGGCTGTCCGCTCGGCGAGAAGATCTCGTGGGCGACCTTCGCTGCGGCGCAGGTGGACGTCGGGGCGAGGGGCTTCGCCGCCGCTGCGCCGGACCGTAGGGGAACGAAGGGCCGCGTGGACGTAGCTACCCGAGCGCCCAGCGCCATAGGCATTGAGCGGGCAATCAGCCGGCGGCCGAGGCGCCGCGCCGGCCGAGCGCGCCCGCAGCGCCGGGCCCGAGCGTACTCCTGTACGTGAGGGCCCGGCGCGAGTCGGCTGTAGCAAGGTGGGGATGCC
>JACQWT010000480.1 GCA_016209145.1 Deltaproteobacteria bacterium
CCCAGGCCGTCGCCGACCGCAAGCTCGACCCGGTGCAAGTCCGGCCGGGCCCACGTCCACCCGCCGGCCGCTGCCCACGCCCGCGCTAGCCGCGCCAGCGCCCTCCGCCGACCTCGTGACCACCCCGGGTGCCGGCCGCTCTGGCTCGCCCGCGGGAGCGCCGATCCAACCTGCGTCGGGCGGAGGTTGACGTGCGCCATGCCGCGTGTACGCTTCCTGTAGAGGTGACCCGTGCGGCGCATCAAGCTCGCATCCCTCCAAAGCGACGTCCGTGACTTCTTCGTCAGCGTGCGGCCGGACGAGACGCCGGTCATCGTGGAGCGCGACGGACATCCGCTCGCCGCGGTGGTGCCGCCCTGGCAAGTGGAAAGCTGGAATGAGAACCGGCGGCGCCTGATCGATCTCCTCGCCAGGCTGCGCGACGCCGGTGCCGGAGTGCCGGACAACGAGATCGAGGCGGATATCGAGGCGGCCCTTCGCGACGTGCGCGCCGGATGATCCGCGTCGTTCTCGACACGAACGTCCTGGTCTCCGCCGCCATCCGTAGGCTCGGCCCTCCGGGGCAGGCGTTCGACCTGGTGGTGTACGACGAACGTTTTCGCCTCGTGCTCTCCGACCTCATCCTCGCCGAGGCCCGCCGTGTCCTCGGCACGGCCAGGCTCGCTCGCTACTTTGCCGGAGTTCCAGATCCGACGGCCTTCGTGGAGGAGTACATTGGGCGTCTCGACCGCCTGCGCATCCCGGTCGTCGTCACCAGCGTCGTCGAGGTCGTCGCCGACGATCCTCCGGACAACCACATCCTGGCGTGCGCCCTCGACGGGCGAGCGCGCTACCTCGTGACTGGCAACCGGCGCCACTTCGGCGCGCTGGGCGAGTGGCGTGGCATCCAGATCGTGGACCCGGCGCAGTTCCTCGCGGAAGTGGGGCGCTGAGCCGGTTCCTAGCTGCCTTGGGGCAGTCACTCCGATATGCGGTAGCCCGCCACCAAGTGGCCGATTTCCCTACTTCGCCGCCAGCGCCATGTCGATGGCAAAGGGCCCGGCGAGGGGCTTGCCTTTGCTCACGTAGGTGTCGGCCACAACGTAGACGTAGGGCGGCTCGACCGGGGCGGTGGCGGTCACGTCGTCGCGCGCCAGGCACTCGCCGTCCTTGATCGAGGTCAGGATGTGCACGTCGATGTCCACGTCCTCGCCGTCGGTGATGGTGGCGCTGAGCGTGCCCGGCGCAGCGACGTCGACCCGGTAGAAGATCTCGGGCCCGGACTCGTCGGCGCCGGGTTTGCAATCGTAGACGTCGATGAGATCCGTGCCTTCCTTGCTCGTGTCGCGCTCGTCGTGGAAGGGCAACTCGTGCACGCAGGTCATGATCTGCGGGCAGGTTTCGCCGCCTCCCTCGCCGCCCTGGCCCGCCCCGCCCGCGCCCAGACCGCCCTCGCCGCCGCCGCCGAGCTCGCCGCCGCCCGCCGCGCCCCCTCCGCCTCCAGGACCCGCGCCGGCCGCCGCGCCGCCGCCCGGGGCGCCAGGGGGCGCGCCCGCGCCGCCGTCGCCGCAGCCGAGCAGGCCCACGGCAACCAGCCAGGAAGCGCCGACCGAGAGCCGCACCATGCTCGGGAGGCTATCACGAACGGTCACGCGAGCCGCTGCTACTCGGCCCGGGCGCAGTAGACGTCCGCCTCGAAGCCGCCCATGGCCGGGGCGAGAGCAGCGAAGCAAAGGAGCCTGCCGTCGTCGGTCAGCGACGGCGAGCCGACCGGCGGCCCGGATACGACGAGCTCGGCCGGGCCCCACTCGTTCTCGCCAAGCCGGGCGGCTCGATAGATCTGCGGGTACCCGCCGCGCTGGGAGGTCCAGAGCAGGTAGCTCTCGTCGGCCATGAGGAACGGCTGCATGTCGCCCGCGCCCGAGTTGACCGCGGCGCCCAGCTTCTCCGGTCCCTGCCAGCTTCCGTCCGCCCACCAGAAGCGGTAGATCCGGAGCTTGCCGGGCTCGTCGCGATCGGACGAGACGAAGAGCTCCTGGCCGTCTCGCGACACGCACATCTCGCCGTCGAGCTGAGGCGTGCTCACCGGCGGCCCGAGCAGCGCCGCCGGCTGCGGCACGCCGCCCACGACGTCGGCCGCGTACACGTCGGCGTCGAACTTGGGCCACGAGATGTTCTCGGGCCGGAGCGACTGGAAGTAGACGCGGTCGCCGGCCGACGTGTGGCTGACCTCGCCGTCGAGCGACTTCTCGGTGCCCTGGTCCACCGGATAGACGTAGGGGCCGAGCCAGCCGTTGCCCTCGCGGAAGAAGGCGCGGATCTCGGTGTCATCGAAGAACTGGACGCTCGGATCGCTCGCATCGTGATAGGTCTGGAACCACAGATAGAGACGCTGGCCGTCGGCCGAGATCTCCGGGGCGTCGTCGGGGCAGGCGGTGTTGACGGCCTCCACGGGCTCGGCCGGGCCGAAGCCGGCGAGGTGCACCTGGGGCTTGGGGATGGCCGTGCGCTCGGCCGTGTGGCAGGCAAGCGCAGAGTGCTGGAGCGACGCCGGCGGGCCGGCACCGGCTCCCGCGCCGCCCGCCGCGCCCGCGCCCGCGGCCCCGCCGGCCGGTGCGCCCGTGCCGCCCTCGCCGCAGCCGAGCCCGGCAAGCACCGCCAGCAGCACACCGGATCCGGCGACGCGGGCGGCGCGAACGATGCTCATGGGCCAACGCTATCACCGAATGCCGGCGCCCGCCTCGACTGCGCGTCCGCGACGCGGCGGCTCCCCTCGGCGCACGTCAGAATCGTGGCGAGGCGTGCCGGCACAAAGTCGGGACCTTGTCAGCAGGGTCGGACTTGTGGCCGGCCCCGGCGGCCACAAGGGGTCATTGCGTAGGCCCGGGCAGCACGTGGCCCGACCCCATGCCATGAACCCGCCCGCGCGCGACGCCACCCCTTCCCTGCCCTTCCGCCCTGGCGTAGCCTGCTCCTGGCCGATCACCCCACTCCAACCATGCGCCCGCCTGCCTGCCTTGCCGCCCCGCTCGCCGCCTTGCTGCTCGGCGGGCTCCTGGCCGCGTGCGGCAGCGGCGACGAGCCCGCCGCGCCGCCCGGGTGGGGTGGCTCGGCGCCAGGCGGGAGTGGCAGCGGGGCGCGGGCGAGGCAGGCGCCGGCCCGGATCCCTGCGCCGGCGCGCCGCTCGGCGACGGCACGTACTGCGGCAGCTCGCTCGATCCGCCGGGCCATGCGAACGTGCTCTACGAGTGCCAGGCCGGCGCCACGACCGCGTCGACGCCGTGCGAGTTCGGCTGCGCGGCCAAGCCACCCGGCACGCCCGACGAGTGCGCGCCCGATCCGGCGAGCATTCCGCGCGGCAAGGGCGTGTGGATCTGGAAGTTCGGCACGAGCGCCCCGCCGCCGGCCGAGGTCGCGGCCAAGGCCGACAGTCTCGGCGTGGGCTTCGTGCTCATCAAGAGCGGCGAGGATCTGTCGGCCTACGAGAGCAACTTCAACGCCCAGATAGTGGCCGAGTTCACCTCGCGTGACATGTGGGTGTTCGCGTGGAACTACGTGCGGCCGGGCAACGTGCCGGCCAAGGCCGCCAAGATCGCACAGCAGACCAACATCGCGGGGGTCAAGGGCATGGTGCTCGACGTCGAGATCGAGTGGGAGAGCACCGGCGCCGAGCAGGACGCCATCGACCTGTGCCAGGCCATTCGCTCCCAGCTCGAGCCCGACAAGATGCTCGGCTTCTCGAGCTTCGGCTGGATCGACTACCACCTCGGCTTCCCCTATGCCGAGTTCGACGCGCACTGCGGCGACATGCACCTGCCGCAGACCTACTGGGACGCCTGGTCCATCGGCCGCGAGCAGGCCTACCTCAAGGCCGTGGAGGGCGCGAAGAAGCTCGGCCTGAGCGCGCCCATCTGGGCAGCCCAGGACTTCTACGAGGGCGATCCCACGGTCGAAGAGCTCAACTACTTCTTCGCCCTGGCCGGGCCCTTCTCCAACCTGTGGCGCTGGCCCAACCCCGGGCACACCGACCTGCTCGAGAAGATGGAGCAGCTCGACTGGCCGAACTACTAGCGAGCGCCATGGGCAAGCACCAGAGCTTCCGCGCCAATGTGGGGGTGGTCGTGGTCGACGCGCGCGGCCAGGTGCTCGCCTTGCGCCGGGCCGGCTCGGCCGATGCCTGGCAGATGCCGCAAGGCGGTCTCAAGGTGGGCGAGGAGCCGCGCGAAGCGGCCATCCGCGAGCTGGGCGAGGAGACGGGCCTGCGCCCGGGCGACATCGAGATCGTGCGCGAGCACCCGCAGTGGCTCGCCTACGAGCTGCCCGAGGCCGCGTGCTCGCAGAAGACGGGCCGCGGGCAGGTGCAGAAGTGGTTCCTCTGCCGGCTGACGGATCCGGACGCCGGGATCGCCCTGCCGGGCGGCAAGCGCGCCGAGTTCGACGCCTTTCGCTGGATGGGGCTCGACGAGCTCTGCGAGCACACCTGGGAGGTGCGCCGGCCGATCTACCGCGAGCTGGCCCGCTTCTTCGCGCCGCATCTCCCGGCCGCTTCGCGCCAACGCCAGCGCAGCGGCCAGTCATAGGTTACGATTGGTCTTGCCATGGACAAGCTCCTCCGTCTTTCCTCGTGTTGTGGCGTGCTCGCGGCCGCCGCGATCGCGCTCGCGACCGGCGCTGCGCGCGCCGACATCCCGCCGCCGCCCGGCTACGTCGAGCAGTGCACGGTGGAGCGCCAGCAGAAGCCCGGCGAGATCTGCGAGGCATGCGGGGAGAGCTTCTTCCGCGAGCCCGATGCCTGCGCCAAGAGGTACGCCGGCACGCCCTTCGGCGAGCGCTGCCGGACGGCGGGCGCTTCGGTGTGGACCGAGCTCTGGTGCCGCCCGGCCGCGGGGGAGCCCAAGCCCGTCCCGACGGCGGCCCCAGTTTCGCCGCCGAGCGCCGGGCCAAGCCCCACGCCGACGCTTACCATCGCCGCACCGAGCGCTCCCGCGCCGCCGACCGCGAGGCCGCCCACGCCGCCTGCCGCCGCCGCCAGCCCGCCTGCACCGAAGCCGGCGACCGCCGGATCTTGCGCTCTGGCAGACGCCGGCGACGCGATCGGTGCCCTACTCGTTGGGCTCGGTGCCGCACTCGCGCGAGCAGCAGCGCGGCGGCGCGTCGCCTGATTCCCGGCCGATCCACCCAACGCGGAAAAGTGCAGGGAGGCCGGATCGAAGATCCACCGGGGGATCAGCTCCAGGCCGGCGACACTCACCTACATTGCCCCACCTCGCGGCTGCCTCGGCCCCGGGTTGGTATACTGCGCGCGGTGGTAGTATGCGGTTCCGGCAAGGACTTGCCGGTCAGGGCGAACGGGTTTGGGGCCCCGTTCGCGGGGTCTGGGGCGAAGCCCCAGCGTGGAATTCTCGCCGCGGACGGCTCGCCTAGGGCTACAGCGCGGAACGGCCGCGGGGCGGTGCCGGTCGCGTCTGCCCGCGCCGTTCGCGCAGGCGTATTGGTTTCACCCGTGAGCCGCAGACGCAGCCCGCGCGTGGTATGGCCGTACCTGCGTCGCCGGCCCCACGCCGCGGCATCGCGGGCCCGCTACAACCGGCCACGGCTGCCCGCACGGCCTCGACCTGACCGCTGGCACGCCGCCGGCTTTTGGACGGGTGCATGAGCAACGCGCGAGTGATGCGTCTGGCAGT
>JACQWT010000481.1 GCA_016209145.1 Deltaproteobacteria bacterium
GCCACAACGCCTTGCGCACCGTCGGCCACCTGCTGTCACAGCCACACACGAGCCCTGGCGGGTTTCGCCCGACACGCTCCTAGGTGACCAGATCGGCGAAGCGCTCGCGCAGCACCTCGCTCGCGGCGTCCAGGGCGCAGCGGCGGCAGTAGCCGATCTCGACCAGACGAGCGAGAGCCGCCTCGGCCTCGCCGTGCCGGTCCAGACCAATCGCGCCCCCCTCCTCGCGCAAGAGCGCGACCAGATCGCGCAGGAGCAGCGCGAACGGCTTGCGCAGCTTGGCGAAAGCCGTGCTCTCGAGCTTCTGCACGTGGCCCGGAAAGATCTCCTCCAGGTCGGGCGCCCGGCCCGGATGGTCGAGCGCCCAGGCAGCAATGCGCGAGATGAGCCCGTGCCGCTGCTCCTCGCGCTCCTTCTGCACGCCGAGCAGCGACTCGATCTCGCGCATCAGCTTCTCGTCCGGCTCCTCGTCCTTGCCGGTGACCGGGTTGCGCACCTTCTCGCCCTTGACCCAGTGGCTGACGTGCTCGACGTAGCGGCGGAACAGCTCGCCGTACTTGACCTCCTCGACCAACCCGCTGGCGCGGCGCAGATCGAGCTCCAGCCGGTCGGTCAGCCGCTCACGGAGCCGCTCGCGGAAGGCCGCGTGATCGTGATAGCCGCCATCGCGGCGCTCGAGCTGGAGCCAGTCGAACTCGGCCGTGCGCTGGCACAGCTCCCCCAGCTCGTCCAGCACGCCGAACGGCGAGAGGCAGCGGTACTGATCGCTCTGGGCCGCGTCGAGCAGCACGCTGCGGATGGTGCGCGGGGAGGCGCCGACGATGCCCTCGTACTCCACCCGGGCGGCCGTCTCCTCGTAGATCCGCGCCACGCTGGCCGCGAGCAGCTTGCGCTGCTCGGCGCCGAGCCTCTCCGGCGTCTTGCCCTCGGCGTACAGGACCATTTTTTCGACGGCCGTGAGGCCGCCGACGATCGCGCCCAGGGGCTTGTCGTACTGTCCCGCTTCGGGCTTGAACAGGCGCGTGAGCACGGCGAACTCCGCCGCCGTACGCACGGCGTGGGGCGCGACGTGGCGGCGGATCTGCGGCACGACGAGCAGCTCGTAGATCCGCTCCTCGTCGAAGAAGCTGCGCAGGTAGGGCACGCGCACGAACTCCAGCCGCTCGCGGAAGCTCGGGAACTCGGGATGCTGGCGGAAGGCGGCGAGGTGGATCTCGTTGGCGCTGCCGATCATCACGACGTTCGTGAACACCGTCTGCTGGGGCAGCGCCGCCTGGCCGGTCTCGAGCGTGAGCTGCAAGTAGCGCAGGGCGTCGATGGGCCGCTTGAGCAGGTCGCTGAACTCGAGCACCCCGCCCGAGGCGTCGACGAGCTCACCGAAGGCCTCGAACAGGGTCGTCGCCTGCAGCGCCGTCGGCAACGCCGCGAGCGAGCGATCGGCACTGATCTGGCGCTCCCCGGCGTCGACGTGCATCTGCGGCCCGAGCGTCACCGCCCCCACGCGGTAGCGCTGCGAGATGAAGTACCGCTCGACCTGCACGTGGCGCAGCACGTCCCGGAGCGAGCCGCGGTAGGACGTGAGCAGCGCGTCGAAGATCTGGCGGTTCTTGTGCGACAGCTCGCCGCAGTAGAGCCACTCGGGCGGCTTGCCCGCCGCCGCGGCGTCCTTCCACCAGCGGTCGAGCAGCTCCCGCCGCTCGGCGGCAGGGATGAGAAACAGGGGATGATCGCGCAGCTCGATCACGAGGCGGGCATCGACCTCGTTCTCCTCCAGGTGGGCGTAGCTCTCCGGCTCCTTGCTCGGCCCGCCGCCGCCGAAGCCGATCGATCCCTTGACCGTCTCGCGCTTCGGGAAGATCCAGTGGAAGCGGTACAGGGCCCCCTCCTCCAGCGTCGCGTAGTGCTCGAGCGCGCGCAAGACGCAGGCCGCCGCCGTGCTCTTGGCCGAGCCGTTGGGCCCGTGCAGCAGGACGAGCCGGTTGGCCGTGCCCTCGCCGGCGAAGTTGCACAGGCAGCGGTAGATCTCACCCTGCAAGTCCTCGTGCCCGACCAGACGCGGCTCGCGGCCGGCCTCCCCCGGCGCGGCCCAGGGCGCGTCGAAGAGCAGGAAGCGGGTGCGCTTGCCCCAGGGCCGCTCGACCACGATCGTGCCGTAGTGCTGGAACGCGTCGCGCACGTACCGTGCGGCCGAGCGACCGTGACGCACCGGGTGCGAAGCCGCGAGCTCCAGGTACTCGCGGAACGAGAGCAGGCGCTGGGAGCGCTGGAAGCTGTGCTCGACCGAGGCGGCGACCGTGTCGAGCAGGCTCCGCGCATCCGCCTTGCGGTCCTCCTGGCGCCGGGCGACCTCCTTGGCCGACAGTGGGCCCGGATCGCCGGGATCGAGAGCGGTCTCCTCGCGCTGCTTGGCTGGTGGCACGACCCGTCCTCAGAACAGCAAGTACGCCGCGACGGCGCCGCCGACCAGCACCACCACCGCGATGGCGCCGACGATCAGGCCGACGGGCGGGCCCGTGGGAACGCCCATAACGAAGTCGTCGTCGGTGAAGTTGACGCTCGGCGGCGCGGCCGCTTCGCCCGGCTGGCTCAGGCCGGAGTAGCTCCGCAGCGTGAGAAGCTGCGGCAAGCCGTGGTCGATGCGCGCCCGCAGCTCGCGCTCCGGGGTGTAGGCCCACTCGCCGTGCGTGCCCGTCAGGCCGTAGGCCTGGCCGAAGCGGTCGGCCAGCTCGGCGAGCGTGCCGATCCGGGTGGCGGCCACCTTGGCCAGGCCGTCGACGATCACGTCGTCGACCGTGGCCGGCACGCCGTACTCGGCGCCGGAGACGCTCGGCGGCTGGGGCTCCTGGCCGAGGATGGCCAGCAGGATCTGCGGCCCGGTCGAGCCCACGAAGGGCACGCGCCCGGTCAGGCACTCGTAGGCAATGGCGGTCACGCTCCAGACGTCGGCGCGGTGGTCGAGCTCCGGCAGGCCCTGCGCCTGCTCCGGCGACATGTAGAACGGCGAGCCGATCGTCGTGCCGACCACCGTGAGCTTCTTGGCGGCCTCGGTGTTGTCCCGCACGCTGCCGAAGTCCAGAAGCTTGACCGTGGCCCCCTCCTCACGGCCGCAGAGGAAGACGTTGTCGGGCTTGAGATCGCGGTGCACCTGCTTGCGCCGGTGGGCCTCGCCCAGTCCGAGGGCGATCTGGCTGACGATGCGGATGATCCGCTCGGGCTGCAGGTGCTTCTCGCGCTTGAGCATCATGCGCAGCTCCTCGCCCTCCAGGTACTCCATCACCAGCGCGTAGCTGTGATCCTCGGTCCTCTGGAAGTCGAAGACCTCCACGATGTGGTCGTGCGGCAACTGGGCGCTGAAGGAGAACTCACGCTTGAAGCGCTCGAGCGCCACCTCGTCGGCGGCCACCTCGCGGTGGAGCACCTTGAGCGCCCGGGAGCGCTGCTGCGCGAGATCGAGGGCCTGGTAGACCCGGCCCATGCCGCCGTCCGCGACCTTGCGCCTGACCTGGTAGCGCCCGCCGCACAGGCAGGCGCCGATGCGCCGGTCGGCGGGGTCGGGCGGCACGGGCGCATCCTCGGCGCGGCAGAGCTGAGTGCCGTCCTGGGGACAGAAGCCGGCGTCCTCTTCGAACAGACGCTGGCATTGTCGGCAGGCCTTCAAGAGCGCTTCCCTAGCTCGACTCGCCGTCAGGCGGCCCCGCGCCGCCCTCCGGCTCCGCCGGCCGATAGTAGATGATCCGGTGGCAGTTGGGGCACTCCTCGAACTGCGTCCGGGAGAGCATCCGGTGGAACATCGCGGGCGGAAGCTGGATGTGGCAGCCTAGGCAGGTGCCCTGCAGAGCCTCCGCCTGCTGGCACGCGGCCACCGGCGCCGGCAGGCGCGTGCTGAGCCTATCGTAGCGCCGCAAGAGGCGCACCGGCAGACGCGCGGCCACGAGCTTGCGCTCCTGGCGGGCGGCCTCGAGCCTGGTCTCGAGCTCGGCCACGCTGCGCGCCACGCCTTCGGATGAGCCCTCGAGCTCGGAGCGCAGCTCCGCCTGGCGCCGCTCGCTCTGCTCCATGCTGGCGCGGGCCTGCTCGCCCAGCTCCGTGATCTTCTTGACCTCCTCGTCGCGATCCCGCTGCAGCTTGCGCAGCTCGTCCAGCTCGCGCTCGGCCGCGTTGGCCTCGCGCTCGTTCCGGGCCCGCTGCAACCGCTCCCGGGAGCGCTGGAGCTGCTTGTCGATGAGCCGCAGCTCCTGCACGAGATCGAGCCGCGTCTTGTCCATCTCGGCAGTGCTCTGGCTATCGGCCGCCAGCCGCGTCTCGAGCTCGCCCAGCTCGGCGCGAACGCCGTCGATCTGCTGCCGCTCCTTGCCGATCTGCTCGCCGAGCTCCCGGATCGTCCGGTCCACGACGACGAGCCGCTCCAAGTCCGCGATTTGCTCGGTTATGCTCACCAGTTGGCTCTCTTCCTGCCGGCCCCGCGACGGGTGGTCAGTGGTGCGCCCCCGGTGGGCCTACCTGGGTTCGAACCAGGAACAACCCGGTTATGAGCCGGGGGCTCTGACCGCTTGAGCTATAGGCCCCGGTGCAAGCAGCCGCGTATCGCCCTCCGAGCGCAGCACGACGACCAGAAGGGGGAACGTGCAGGCAGTCGGAAGGCTCCCGTGAATCGGCCACCGCCAGGCACGCTAGTCCAAGCGCGCCCGCTTTGGAAGGGGGGTCGGTGCCCGGCAGGGGGATGCCAGGCATGCGCCTGGCTCTCAGTCGCCAGGTGCCCGGATCCGCTGCCGTCGCGGCAGCCGGACGGTGCGCGGCAGAAGCTCGCGTGCCGGCCGACCGTCGAGAGTGTCGGCACAGCAGCGGAAGCCGACCTGGTAGAAGCGAAACCAGCCGTTGTGCGAGCCCGTCTGCGGCCGGCAACGGGCGCGGATCGGCCCCCAGTAGCCGCCCTTTAGCGCGGTGTCGTAGGGCGGCTTGTGGCGGCTGCCGCGCGGATCGTGGGCCCACTCGTCCACGTTGCCGGTCATGTCGTGGACGCCGAACGGGCTCGTGCACCGCGCCGGCGCGCCGGACAGCACCCGCTGATCCAGGCGCTCGACCTCGATCGAGACCTCGTGCGGCCTGGCAAAGGCGCCGAGATCGGGCTGCCGGTAGCCACGGTCGAAGTTGCAGGCCGCGGCGTCGCGCTCGAGGCCGTAGGGATACGGCCAGATCTCCCGCCCCTCGCAGGCGAAGGTCCACTCCTCGACCTCGCACAAGCGCTTGCCCTCGAGGCGGCAGGCCCGCTCGGCCTGGAAGTAGTCGACCATGACCACCGGCCGGGCCCCGGCGATGTTCGGGTACTCGTACCGGTCGATGCAGAAGCGCAGCACGGCCGGCCGGCCCTCGCAGACGAGCTCCGGCCGGTAGCGCCGGCAGCGGCGCATCCCCTGCGCGTTCTCGTCCTCGTCCTCCCGCTCGGCGCCCCCGGCGGGGCCGAAGGGAACGGCGCAGAAGTGGGCGACGAAGGGACATTAGGTCCCCTCGACGAGCAGCATCCCGGACGGGCAGGGCGCCCCGGCGTCGGTCTCGCCCCCACTCGGCGCGGCCGGGGCGGCCGGCGCGGGCGCGTCCGCGGCGGAGCCCGTGCCGGCTGCCGGCGCGCCTCCCCCGGCCACCACGCTTGTGGCCGGCGCCCCGACGGCCGGTGCCGACCCGGGCAGCGCAGAGCCGGCCGGTCGCGGCCCCGCGCCCGCCCTCGGCCCCCGCAGCCGCGGCCAGAGCAGCACGGCGGCCACGACCAGGCCGAGCACGAGAACGGCAAGGTAGGGACCGCGACCGCGCATGGCTGCCCCCGATCATGGGCCCGGGTGGCCCCCGCGGGCCTGTTCGCTGCGGCGCGCGTCGGCTATCCGATCTTCAGCCCGATCTGGCGCAGGAACTGCTTGCGCTCGGCGATCTCCTTCGGCCCTTCCACGCCGAGCGGGGCGGAGCCGTCGATGACACCGAGCACGCCGCGCCCCTGCTCGGTCTCTGCAACCACGACCTCGACCGTGTTGGCCGTGGCGCAGAAGATGCGGCACAGCTCGGGCACCTCCTTGATGGCGCGCAGCACGTGGATCGGGAAGACATTGCCGAGCGTCACGAGGAAGACGTGGCCCGCGCCGATCTGCTTGACGTTGCGCACGGCCAGCTCCTCCAGTTCGGGGTCGGTGCCGCTACGGCGCACGAGCCGCGGCCCCGAGGACTCGCAGAAGGCCACGCCGAACTTCGCCCCGGGCACGCTCGTGGCGATGGCCTCGTGCAGATCCTCGACCGTGCGGATGAAGTGCGACTGGCCGAGGATGACGTTCACGCTGTCGGGCTTCTCGATGCGTACCGTGACCAGGTTCATGGCATGGCTCCCCACGATGGCGCCCGAGGCGGCCTCGGGCCTCGGGCCCCGCCGTTGGGGGCGAGCGTAGCAGGCTGTTGAGAGACGCCAAGCGCTTCTTGCCGCCCGCGGCTCCGGCTGCGGCTGCGGCTCCGGCTGCGGCTGCGGCTCCGGCTGCGCCCCCTTCTGCGTCCGCGTCTGCGCCAACGCGACCGCCCGCGCCGCCGGCGCGACGTGCGGCGCCTCCGCCGCGCTCGCCCTGCGGCGGCCGCAGCCTCAGGTTGGGAGTATCCTCGGGCTCTCGCGATGGTGCTCCAACCGGGCACAATGGTCACGCCGAACCTGCGGCTCGTCCGGCCCTTGGGCGAGGGCGGGATGGGCACGGTGTGGCTAGCCGACCATCTCGCGCTCGAGATGCAGGTGGCCGTCAAGTTCATCTCGGCCGATCTGCCGAAGTTGTTCCTTCCGGCGCTGGCCAAGCGGTTCAACCGCGAGGCCACGGCCGCCGCCAGGATCAAGAGCCCGCACGTGGTCACCACGCGCCGCCGCGCCTCGCCAACTCCACAAAACGCGGAGCTCCGCGCAACCGACGTCCTGGCCCGTCCACCGGCGCCTGAGCGCAGCTAGATTGAGCCCACCGCGCGCATGGTGGATAATGACAAGCGTGGTGGACAGCTCGCTGGAGCGGCGCCTGCACGACCTGGACGCGCCGGCGCGGGAGCGCGTCGTTGCCGCGGTGCGCCAGGTGCTGGCGTCCGACGGGCGCGTCGTCGCGGCCTGGCTGCACGGATCGTTCGTGCGTGGCGGCCCGTTCCGCGACCTGGACGTCGCCGTGCTCCTCGCCCCGGGCACGGCTCGGCCCGCCGTCGCCATCGAGGAGATCGAGCACCGCATCTACGAGAACATGCCCGAACGCGGCATCGAGCCCGATGTGAAGGCGATTGGCGACGCGGCGCTGGCTTTCCGCGGCGAGGCCATCCGGACGGGCCGGCGCATCTACGTCCGGGACGTCGTCGTCGCCGTGCGGTTCGAGGTGGAGAGCCTGAACCTGTGGTTCGACTACCGGCCCGCCTGGGACCGCTACCACCGCGCTCTTGTCGCCGACCTGCGCGCTCGGGGGGCTTCGTGACTGACGCGGTGCGCGCCTCCGCCCACCTCGAGGCGCTCCGGGCCGCGCTTGCCGACCTCCGGCGATACGCGCAGAGCATCCCGAAGCAGTCCGTAGAGCGCGACCGGGACGCCTACCACATGGTCCGCGACGCGCTCTATCTCGCCGTCCAGGCGTGCATCGACCTCGCCCAGCAGCGCATCGCCGAGCTGGGCCTGCGCCGCCCGGCGGACTTCCGCGACACGTTTCGGGTCCTCGCTGACGCCGGCCAGGTCCCCGGCGCGCTCGCGTCCGGCATGCAGGACTGGGCCGGCTTCCGCAATGTCCTGGCGCACGTCTACACGAAGCTCGACCTCGACCGCCTCCACGAGAAGCGGACCTGCGACCTGGAGCAGCTCGAGGAGCTTGCCGCGGTGGCGGCGGCCTGGGTGACGGAGGATGCGCCGCCGTGAGCGCCAGGGGGGCGGGCGACGGCGTCGAGCGCCGTCGGCCCCGTTGAGGCGGCCTGCCCAGCGCGAATAGTCGATTGAAGCACAGCTCGCGCCTTCGCGTTCCGGTAGCTGCCCGCCATGGCAACCAGCACCCCCGACCGGCCCGCGTCACCGCGGGCCAAGAGCAGATATCCATGCCTACTTCCAGCACCAGCAGCACCGCGGCGCGGCGCCCGACCTGCGCGCTCGCCGCGTCTCGGCCGCAAGCGACCGCCCGCAGCCGGCGACAGGCCTCATCGCCCACCGAAGGGGCGGGGAGCCGGGCGGGACATTCGGGGTCCCGCACTTCCCGGCCCCCCGCCTCAGGCGCCGGCGGCGGTCGGTCGGTGCACGCGGCAGCCCCCACGCGCGCTCGGCAGCAAGAGAAGAGCCCCGGCTTGACACGCCTCCCGCCTCATAGTCGGCTGCGGCTGCAGCCCCGTCTGCCACTAGCGCGGCGGCGCCAGTCTCCACAGCATCGCCAGCTCGCGGTCGAGCAGCGCGTAGGCCGGCGCCAGCGCCTCCGGGCCGAGGTAGCCCCACGCCTCCGCCAGCCTCAGCGCGGTGCGCACCTCGGCTGCGCTTCCGGCGGCGACGCCGAACAGATGCAGCCGGTCCTTGCCGGCTCGCCGCCGGCCTTCGTCCAGGCACAGGGCCACGCTGTTGACGGCCTGCTTGGCCTGCTCTTCCAGCCCACGGTCGTGCTGCCGCAGCACCGCCAGCGGCGCGCGCAGCGCCCCCGCCAGCTCCACTGCCACCTCGAGTGCGTCGAATGCC
>JACQWT010000482.1 GCA_016209145.1 Deltaproteobacteria bacterium
AGCTGCAGGTTGACGCAGCCGTTGCCGCACTTGGTCGTGCCGCCCGTGCACTGGAGCTGGCAGGCGCCCAGCGAGCACACGTCGCCCTGGCAGCAGGCCTTGCCGCAGGAGCCGCAGTTGGCCGGGTCGAGCTGCGCGTCCACGCACTTGCCGCCGCACTTGACCGTGCCGCCCGCGCACTGGAGCTGGCAGCTTGCGCCCGAACAGACCTCGCCCGGGGCGCAGGCGTTGCCGCAGGCGCCACAGTTGGCCGGATCGCTCTGCATGCTCGCACACTTGCTGCCGCACTTGGTCGTGCCGCCCCCGCACTCCAGGCTGCACTTCTCGGCCGCGCAGGCCTCGCCCGGGGCGCAGGCGCTGCCGCACCCCCCGCAGTTCTTGGGATCGGTCTCGGTATCGACACACTGCTTGCCGCACTTCGTGGTGCCGCCCACGCACTCCAGGCTGCACTTGCCCAGGGAGCAGACCTCGCCCTGGCCGCAGACGACCCCGCAGCCCCCGCAGTTGGCGGGGTCGAGATTGGTATCGGAGCAGAGCTTGCCGCACTTGGTCGTGCCGCCCAGGCACTCCACCCCGCAGGCTCCGGCCGAGCAGACCTCGCCGGCACCGCACGCCTTGTTGCAGCCGCCGCAGTGCGCCGGATCGAGGTTGGTCTCCACGCACAGATCGCCGCACTTGGTCGTGCCGCCCAGGCACGCGACGCCGCAGGGTCCCGCCGAGCACATCTCGCCCTCGGCGCAGGCGTTGTCGCAGCTACCACAGTTCGCCGGATCGCTGCTCGAGTCGACGCACTTCCCGCCGCACTTGGTCGTGCCGCCCAAGCACTCGACGCTGCAGGTCCCCACCGAGCACACTTCGCCGGCGCCGCACGCCTTGTTGCAGCCGCCGCAGTTCAGGGGGTCTAGGTCGGCATCGATGCACAGGTTGCCGCACCGGGTGGTGCCGCCCAGGCACTCGATGCCGCACTGGCCGGCCGAGCACAGCTCACCCTCGGCACAGCTCTGGCCACAGCCGCCGCAGTTGTGCGGATCGAGCGCCGTGCTCACGCACTTGCCCCCGCAATCGTCCAGCCCCGCCGGGCATGGCCCCGTGGCGCCTGCTCCCCCCTGCCCGGCGCCGCCGGCACCCGGCCCGGGCGCGACCTGCACCCCTCCGTCGCCGCCGCAGGTGGCCACGGCCACGAGGCTCAACGCCGCCCCCAGCATACCTACCGCGATTCGATGATCGTAGCGCACAACCCCTCCTCGCTGCCGCAACGCAGGCTCACTCTAGCTCCTTGGCACATCTCGCGGGAGGCGGCAAACGACGGGATGCGGCTTCACGGTGCGTTGACACCACATATACTTGGACGTATATGTGAGATATGCCTCAGGTAACCGTCTACGTGGACCAGGACACCGCCCAGAAGATGCGCCGGGCTGCCCGGACCACGGGGCTCTCGTTGAGCAAGTGGGTGGCGCGCGTGATCCAGGAGAGCACCCGATCCGAGTGGCCCGAATCGGTCAAGGCTCTCGCCGGCGCATGGGAGGACTTCCCCACTGCGGAGCAGTTGCGGGCGCGGGCGAAGCGCGACGCGCCGCGGGAGGCGCTGTGATCCACCTCCTCGACACCAACACGCTCATCTACTACTTCAAGGGCATCGGTCGGGTTGCGCAGCGGCTTCTCGCGACTCCTCCGAGGCAGGTCGCGGTGTCCACCGTCACGCTCTACGAGATCGAGACGGGGATCGCCAAGTCCCAGAACCCGGGGACAAGACGCAAGCAGTTGTCCGAGTTCGAGTCGCTCGTGACCGTACTCGGTCTGGGACGGGAGGAGGCGCGGACGGCGGCGCGCATTCGCGCGCAACTCGAAGCGGCGGGAACGCCCATCGGGCCGCTCGACAACCTCATCGCCGGGATCGCGGTGGCCCAGAACGCGACCCTCGTGACACACAACGTCAAGGAGTTCCAGCGGGTTCCGGGCCTGGCGGTCCTGGACTGGTTCTGACCGCGGGCTCCTGGACATCGCGCCGTGACGGCAGCGATGGCCGGCGCGCATCTGCTACGTTAGGCGCCCCCGATGCACCCGATCCGCCTGCGCGGCGCGCGTACCCACAACCTCAAGGGGCTCGATCTGGAGCTGCGTCCGGGTGAGCTCGTGTGCGTGACGGGCGTCTCGGGGGCGGGCAAGTCGTCGCTCTGCCTGGACACGCTCTACGCCGAGGGGCAGCGGCGTTTCGTCGAGAGCTTCAGCCCGTACGCGCGCCAGTTCCTGGAGCGGCTGGAGCGCCCGCCCATGGACGAGCTCGATCCCGTGGCCGCGGCCGTGGCCGTCGACCGTCGCGCGCCTATCAAGAGCTCGCGCTCGACGCTGGCCACGATGGCCGATCTGGAAGCGTACCTCGCCGCCCTTTTCGCCCGCGAGGCCGAGCCGCTGTGCCCCGACTGCGGTCGGCCGGCCGAGCGGCGGGACGCGGCCGGCGCCGCGCGCACCCTGCTTGCGGCGCACGGCGGGCGGCGCGCGGTCGTGACCTACCCGCTGCGCGCGCGCGGGACCGAGGAGTACCTGGAGGTGCGCGAGCAGCTCCTGCGCGACGGCTACCGCCGGCTGCTCGTGGGCGCCCAGGCGCGGGATCTGGATGGGCTCCGGCCGGCCGAGGCGCTCGCGGCGGGCGGGCGGCTCGACGTGGTAGTCGACAGGTTGCGGCTCGACGCGGCGCAGGAACGGCGCGTCGGCGCCGCCCTGGAGCAGGCCTGGGAGCGCGGCGCCGGCCGGGCCGCGCTGCACCTGGCCGACGCAGGCGGGCCGGCGGCGCGCGTGCCCTGCGTGCGCGGCCTGAGCTGTCCCGGCTGCGGCCGCGAGCTGGCGCCGCCACCGCGGGGGCTGTTCTCGTACCAGTCGCCGCTCGGCGCCTGCCCGCAGTGCCGGGGCTTCGGCCGCATCATCGGCATCGACTGGGACAAGGTCGCCCCCGATCCGTCGCTGTCCCTGGAGAGGCGTGCCCTGCGGCCCTGGAGCGGTCCCAAGGCCGTGCGCGAGCGGCGCTCGCTGCGCCTGTTCTGCGAGCGCCGGGGCATACCGCTGGACGTCCCGTGGGCCGACCTCGAGGAGGGGCAGCGCGCGATGATCCTCGAGGGCGAGGGCACGCGCCGAGGCGGGCGCTACCCGGGAGTGCGCGCCTGGTTCCGGTGGCTCGAGACCAAGAGCTACAAGATGCACGTCCGCGTGTTCCTGGCGCGCTACCGCTCGTACGATCCATGCCCGAGCTGCGCGGGCAAGCGCCTCTCACCCCAGGCGCTGGCGTACCGCGTCGGCGGCCTCGATCTGGGCGACTGGCACGCGCTGGAGCTGCGCCAAGCGCGGGCCAGGCTGGCCGAGCTTGTGCCGGCGAGCGGCCAGGGCGAGATCGCTCGCGCGGAGCTCGTGGCGCGGCTGGGCTATCTGGAGCGGGTCGGCCTCGGCTATCTCTCGCTCGACCGGCAGGCGCGCACTCTTTCGGGCGGCGAGGCGCAGCGGGTCGCGCTCACCGCCGCCCTGGGCACCTCGCTCACCGGCGCCCTGTTCGTGCTCGACGAGCCCACCGTGGGCCTGCACCCGGCCGATCTGCCGCCGCTCGTCGAGGCCATGCGCGAGCTCGCCGCGCGCGGCAACGCCGTGCTGGTGGTCGAGCACGATCCCGCGGTGATCGCGGCGGCCGATCGGGTGCTGGAGCTCGGCCCCGGCGCCGGCGCCGATGGCGGCGCCCTGACCTACGACGGGCCGCCGCAGGGGCTCGCCGGCCGGACCGATCTGGCGACGGGCCGCGCGCTCGGCGCCTGCGCCGCGCCGCGGCGCGTGCCGCGCGAGAGCACCGGAGCCATCAGCGTGCACGGCGCGCGCGCCAACAACCTCAAGGACGTGACCGTGTCCTTCCCCCTGGGCGCGGTGGTGGCCGTGTGCGGCCCGAGCGGCTCGGGCAAGAGCAGCCTGGTCGAGGAGGTGCTCTACCGCGCGCTCGCCCGCGCGCGCGGCTACCGCGACGTCGATCCGCCCGGACCGTATCGCCGCATCGAGGGCGCCACGCCGATCCGCACCGTGACCTTCGTGGACCAGTCCCCACTCGGCCGGACCTCGCGCGGCAACGCGGCCACGTACACGGGCGCCTGGAGCCGCATGCGCCTGCTGCTCGCGGCCCAGCCGGAGGCCATCGTGCGCGGCCTGGGGCCGGGCGCCTTCTCCTTCAACGTCGCGGGCGGGCGCTGCGAGGCTTGCGCCGGAGAGGGCGCCGAGACGGTGGAAATGCAGTTCCTGGCGGACGTGCGCCTGACCTGTCCCGTCTGCCAGGGGAGGCGCTTCCGCGAGGATGTGCTCGAGGTGAAACTGGGCGGCCGCAGCGCCGCCGATCTGCTGGCCATGTCGGTGGCGCAGGCGCTGGAGCTCTTCGATCTGGAGGCGCAGGTGACACGCGCCCTGCGGCCCCTGGCCAGGCTGGGGCTCGGCTACCTCCGCCTGGGCCAGCCGCTCTCGACGCTCTCCGGCGGCGAGGCGCAGCGGCTGCGGCTGGCGCGCGCCCTGCACGAGGCCGTGCCCGGCACGCTGGTGCTGCTCGATGAGCCGAGCGCAGGGCTGCACGCCGAGGAGGTAGGCCTGCTCGGCGCGGCCCTGGGCGAGATCGTGGACGCGGGCGCGAGCGTCGTCGTGGTCGATCACGATCTCGACGTGATCGCCGGAGCCGACTGGGTGATCGAGCTCGGTCCGGGAGCGGGCGCCGAGGGCGGCTGCGTCGTGGCCGAGGGCACGCCAGCCGAGCTCGCGGCCCGGGGCACGCTCACGGCACGTGCCCTGGGCGAGGCCCGCGCCGCCGCCGCGCGCCGTCGCGACCAGCGCGCGTCGCCCCGGGGCGCCGGGGCCGGAGCCAGGGCGCGAGCGCACCGCGCCATCGCGGTCACGGGCGCGCGCGAGCACAACCTGGCGGGCATCGACGTCGCCATCCCGCACGGCAAGCTCGTGGTCGTCACGGGGCCGAGCGGCTCGGGCAAGAGCAGCCTGGCCTTCGACGTCGTGTTTGCCGAAGGCCAGCGGCGCTTCCTGGAAACGCTGACGCCCTATGCCCGCCAGTTCCTGCCCATGCTGCCACGGCCGGACGTGGACCGCGTCGCCGGCGTGCCGCCCTCCGTGGCGCTCGAGCAGCGCACGGCGCGCGCCGGCGCGGGCTCGACCGTGGCGACCGTGACCGAGGTGGCCCACTACCTGCGGCTGCTCTACGCCAAGGTGGGCGAGATGCACTGCCCGGACTGCGACGAGCCCGTGCAGCCACTCTCGCCCGACGAGCTGTACGCGAAACTGCGCCGGCGCCGCGGCCGGGCGACCCTGCGCGCGCCGGTGGTGCGCGCCCGCAAGGGCCTGCACGTGGACGTTCTGACCGCGGCGGCCCGGGCCGGCATCGCCTGGGCCATGGTAGACGGCAAGCTCGCCAGCACCGACCGGCCCCCCCGGCTCGAGCTACGCCGGGAGCACAGCATCGATCTGGTGATCCACGACGGCCCCTTGTCCGAGCTCGATCGATCCCTCTTCGACCGCGCGCTCGGCCTCGGTCGGGGCCAACTCGTGCTCGCGGGCGCCGCGGGCCGCGCCGAGCTCCTGTCGACCGCCCGCGCCTGCGGCCGCTGCGGCCGCGCGCTGCCCGAGCTCGATCCGCGCCACTTCTCCTGCAACACGCGGCAGGGCTGCTGCCCGGACTGCGAGGGCACGGGCCTGGCCGGCGGGCGCGAGGCGCAGAAGCTGGCCGACGCGGCCGAGGCCGACGGCGCCGCGCGCGAAGAGCTGCTCGCCCCTTGTCCCTCCTGCGGCGGCGCCCGGCTCGCGCCCGTGCCGCGCGCCGTGCGTCTCGCCGGCGAGCGCTACCACGAGTGCTGCGCGCGCAGCGTGCAGAGCGCGCTGGAGCGCTTCTCGCTTCTCCGCTTGCACGGCGCGCCGGCCAGCATCGCCGCGGCGCCTCTCGCCGAGCTGCGCCGGCGGCTGCGCTTCGTGGCCCAGGTGGGGCTCGGCTACCTGACCCTCGAGCGGCGCGCGGCCACCCTCTCCGGCGGCGAGATGCAGCGGCTGCGCCTCGGCGCCCAGCTCGGCAGCGGGCTGACGGGCGCGCTCTACGTGCTGGACGAGCCTACCGTGGGCCTGCACCCGCGCGACACGGGTCGGCTGCTCGCCAACCTGCGCGCCCTGGTCGATACCGGCAGCACGGTGCTGGTGGTCGAGCACGACGCCGACACGATCCGTGCGGCCGACGAGCTCATCGATCTGGGGCCGGGGGGAGGCCGCGCGGGCGGCCGGGTCGTGGCCGCCGGCCCGCCGGCCGAGGTGCTGTGCTCCGAGAGCTCGCCCACGGCCCGCGCCCTGCGCGACGAGCGGGGGATCTTCGCCGCTCGGCAGCGGCTGGGAACGGCTGCCGAGCACCTCGTGCTGCGCGGGGCGCGCCAGAACAACCTGCGCATCGAGGAGCTTCGGCTGCCGGCGCAGCGCCTGTGCGTCGTGGCCGGCGTGAGCGGCTCGGGCAAGAGCACGCTCGTCGGCCAGGTGCTCTACCCCGCCGCCCGGCGGGCGCTGGGCCGCGCGCCGGACCGCAGGGCAGGACGCGCCGGGGCGCACACCGGGCTCGAGCTGCCGCCCTGCGTGCGCCGCGCCCTTTGCGTGGACCAGTCGCCCATCGGCCGCACCCCGCGCTCGGTGCCGGCCACCTTCCTGGGCGTGTGGGACGAGATCCGCAAGCTCTTCGCCGCCACGCCCGAGGCCCGCGCGCGCGGCTACCGGCCGACCCGTTTCTCGTACAACTCTGCCACGGGCGGCCGTTGCGAGACGTGCGCCGGCCGCGGCGTCATCGCGCACGAGATGGCCTTCCTGCCCGATGTCACGACCACCTGCGAGGCTTGCGGCGGAGCGCGCTTCGAGCCGGCGACCCTGGACGTGCGCTACCTCGGCCTGTCGGCCGCCGCGGTGCTGCGCCTGACGGCGATCGATGCCGTCGATCGGTTTCGTGCCCACCCGCGCATCGCCGGGCCCCTGCAGACGCTGTGCGATCTCGGGGTGGGCTACGTGCCGCTCGGCCAGGGCTCGCACACGCTCTCGGGCGGCGAGGCGCAGCGGCTCAAGCTCGCCGCCGAGCTCACCGCCTCGGTGCTGCACCAGAGCACGCTCTACGTGCTCGACGAGCCTACCACGGGACTGCACCACAGCGACGTAGGCAAGCTCGTCACCTTCCTCGACCGCCTTGTGCGGCGGGGCGACAGCCTGGTCGTCATCGAGCACCACCCCGCCGTCATCGCCGCCGCCGACCACGTGGTCGAGCTCGGGCCCGAGGGCGGCGATGCCGGCGGTCTGGTCGTCGCCGAGGGACCGCCCGAGCACGTCGCCCGCTGCGACACGCCTACCGGCGCGGTGCTGCGGCGGCTGTTGTAGTGCCTCTCATCAGAACGGATCGGGCACGTGGGCGAGCCGCCACAGCTCCAGGAACTTGTCGCGCACCCACGGGTCGAGCTCGTCGGCGACCTCTCGCGACAGCTCGGCGCTACGGATAAGCTCCTGGATATCGACCAGATCCCTGCCGCGGTGGGGTGCCACCATGCCGGAGGCGAGCTTCAGCTCGATGTACCGCGGCATCGGCAGCAGGGCGAACCTCTCCCCGCGCATGGCCGTCTTGGCGGGATCCGGGAAGGCGATGGGCTTCGGCTTGTCGTCACCCGGGAATCGGCCCGTGGAGAGCACGTCGATGGGGACGTCGTGCTCGGTGTCGAGCAGCTTGCCCGTGCCGCGCACGCGCTCGGCATAGCCTTTGCCGAGGTGACGCTCCTTGAAGACCTGCAGATCCTCTTCGCGCATCACCACGTCAACGTCCACCGTGACGCGCCGGTGGCCGTACTCGTTGAGCGCAAAGGCGCCGATGATGGCGTACGGCACGCCTTCGGACTCGAGGATGTCGACCAGCCTGTAGAGCGCCTTCTGCGCCTCGGCCATGCCCACGAAGAACCTCCCGCAGTACTCGACGCCCTCGATGAAGCGGGCTTCGGCCTCTCGCGCGAGGAAACCAGCCCCCCAGCACCGTCTACCGCCGGCGTCGGCACCGACCATGATGCAAGCCTAGCCGGGTTTCGGGTGGAGGAGACGGTCTTCGGTATGCGTTCACGCCCCCCTGCTACTTCCCGACCTTCGAGGTCAGCCCCGCCGACCTCCGGCAGCGCCCCGCCGGCGCACCGGCCGTCCCCGAGGGCTGTGCGGTGTGCCGAGGGGCGTCCACCGGCTGGCTGACCCCCGAGGTCTATCGCGTCCACGGAGCCGACGCCGGCCTCAAGGCGCTGGGCTCGGTGACCGGAATCACGCACCGCACGACGGAAACCGGCGTGCGAAGCGGCGACAGCACGCCGCGGGAGCACTCGGCACTGGAGAACCTGAAGTTCCCGGTCTGCGACGAGCACGGCAAGAAACGCCCGCCCGCGGTGGCCTTCGAGAAGGGCGGCGCCTTGCAGTTCCGCTCCTACGGCTACTACCGCGAGTTCTGTCGCCGCAACGGCATCGAGCGACGCGGCTAGGGGCGCCCAGAGCGGAGCTGTGGCCACAACGCCCCGGCTGGACGCCCGCCCCCCGCCGCGCTAGGGCCCGCCGCCAGAGGACGATCCATGCGCAAGTTCACCCTGACCCACGAGATCAACTGCGATGAGGAGACCTTCTGGAAGATCTTCTTCGACCGGGAGTTCACGCAGACGCTGTTCCGGCAGGTGCTGCGCTTCCCGGCGTACGAGATCGTCGAGCAGACCAGCCCGCCCGACGGCCGCATCGCGCGCACGGTTCGCGGCCAGCCGCACATGAAAGTGCCTGGGCCCGTGGCCGCGGTGGTTGGCGACAGCCTTGGCTACGAAGAAGTGGGGCAGTTCGATCCGGAGAAGAAGGTCTTCGGTTGGAAGACGACGACAAACAAGCTGCCGGGCAAGCTGCGCCAGGAGGGCTCGGTGAGAATCGAGCGTGCGGGCGAGGGCAAGGTCAAGCGGATCTCCGAGATCACGGTGGAGGCCAAGATCTTCGGCGTCGGCGGGCTGATCGAGAACACCACCGAGGAGCAGTTCCGGGTGGGGTGGGACCGCAGCGCCGCGTTCATGAACCAGTGGGTCGAGGAGCACCGCAAGAGCTGAAGCCCGCGGCCGCCTACTTCGCGTCCTTGGGTTTCTCCTTGCCCTTGTCCTTGCCCTCGTCCTTGGGCTTCTCCTTCTCCTTGCTCTCGCTTTCGTCGAAGGCCGCGTCGAGATCCTCCTCGCCGCCCATGTCCTTGTACTTGTCGGGCGGCGGGATGGTGGGCTTCTTGGGGCTGACGAGCATGGCCGGCAGCCGACCGCAGTACACGAGGGGAATGCCCACGCCCTTGTAGATGCCGTGGAACACGTCGGCCACGTAGTTGCACGTGCCGCCGTGGCCGCACTGCCCGACATAGGCGGCTGCCCCCGGGTGGCCCTGCACCTCGTACTGCCGGAAGGAGACCTCGTGCGTGACGGCCGGGGTCGAGTCGTCGACGATCTTCAGGAAGCGGCGGTGCGGAGCCTGCATCACGAGGCCGACCCGATCCCACACCTCCTCGTCGCGCTTGGCCTGCTTCTCGGCGTCGCCCATCTTGGCCCAGCCAAAGATGGTGTAGGCCTCACGGCAGTGGTCGGGCGCGCGCTGCGTGACCTCGGCGCCGCTGTCGCCGGCGGCGAAGAGCGCGGCAAGGCAGCAGGCGAACAGGGCGGACGGCAACTTCGCCATGCTCCTTTGTGCTCCCTCCGATGATAGCCGTCAAGGTCATGGCGCGGGCTTCGCCTCCAACCCAAACATCGAGCAGATCGAGCGGCTCCGCCTCCGGCAGCTCGTCGCCGAGCCGGAGCACGAGGGCGAAGTTGCCGCCGGCTTTTCGGGGCGGCCCTGGGGGCGGTCGTCGGGCGGCACGCTTGATTGGCGCTGGCCGCCCGCCGTCGCCAGCGGGGGCCAGTGGTGTTCGGCAGGTAGCTGGCGCCCGCCGCCCGGTGCCCGGCGGTGCACATCTTCGCAACGCTGGTCGGTTTCGTGGCCCAGGCCGGCGCTTCG
>JACQWT010000483.1 GCA_016209145.1 Deltaproteobacteria bacterium
CGAGACGCCGCCAAGCGGGTCGCAGCCGTCCGCGGTGCACGGGTTCTGGTCGTCGACCGGCGGCGCCGTGCCCGGCACGCAGGCACCGTTGCCGTCGCAGCTCTCCGCGCCGTTGCACACGTTGCCATCAGGGCAAGGCGTACCCGCAAGCTCCGGCGGATGCGTGACGATGCCCGTCACCGGATCGCACAGATCCCGGGTGCAGGGGTTCTGGTCGTCGGTAGCGATCGGCACACCAGGCAAGCACGTGCCCGGCCCGTTGCACGTCTCGTCGCCGTTGCACTTGTCTGCGTCCGGGCAAGGCGTGCCCTCGGGCTCGGGGCTGTGGCTGATGGCCGTCTGCGGATCGCAGCTCTGGAGCGTGCAGTCGCAGTAGTCCTCGGTGCAGCCGTTCTGGTCGTCGGTAGCCGCGCAGACGGCCTCGCACGAGCCGAGCTGCTGCTTGTGCTCCGCACACGCGACAATCTGCGCCACGCCCTGCTCGTCACAAGCGGCTTCGGCCCGGCAGCTCCCGCACAGTACCAGCGCTTCAGACTGCTCCGTGCACCAGGGTCCTGCGAGATTGGCCGCGCACTCCGCCAGGCACTGCGGCTCACTGGGGCCCTGCGGGCACTGGGCGCCCGAGAGAACCGCGCACCACCGCGCGCAGTCCGGGCCGGCCGGCCCCTCGTCCTTGGCAACCTTGCTCTCCTTGTCGAGCGCAAGCTCGAGTCCAACGAGCGTACCGGTGACGCTCGCGCTCTTGTCGAGCCGAACCCGACCCGTGGGCGCAAGGAGGCGCGCCGCGAGCACACTCTGCTTGCCGATGCGTACCGCCGCTTCGGGATCGTCGTCGCCTTCGTCGTCGTCGTTGCCGGGCTTGGCTCCCTCCACGAAGACCTCGACGTCGGCCGCCGCGATGGCCGCGTCCTCGATCGGTCCGAGGTAGCTCGCCTCGCCCAGCCGCAGGCGCTGTTTGACGCGCACCTCGCAGCCGCACTGGCACTCGATGCGGGCATGCTTCTCGGCCTTGACCTCCGCGAAGCCGTAGATGCCGCCCTCCAGCCTGAGCACGGTGGGCGAGCCGGGCTTGCCGGGCTTGAGCCGCAGTTTGCCGTAGCTGCCTGGCCCCAGCACCAGGCTCTTGCCCTGCTCGACCGTGACCTGCTGGTCGCCGGGCTCGAATGGCGGCAGCGCGGGCACGCTGATGGGAAGGGGTAGGCCGAGCGGGGTCACAAGCGCCCCGCCGACCGTGCCCTTGTTCACGAGCTCGTTGAACCGCGCGTCGCCCGTGACGCTGACGCCCTTGTCCAGGCGGATGCGGTGAGCCGAGACCGAGCCGGTGACGGCCGCGTCCTTGTCCACGTCGAGCTCGAAGCCGCCGCCGTCCTTCTTGTCGACCACCGCGACGTCGCCCGTAATGGCGCTCTGCTTGTCGATGCGCATGCTCTTGAGGGCGACCAGCGCTTCGGCCGGCCAGCTCTCGGCTACAACCCACTCGGGGTCGACCACGACGGGGTAGACCAGCCCGCTCGTGTCCACTGTCACTGCCAACGCCTGCCCCGTTCTGCCAGGCTGGAGCCGCAGGGAGACTGCTCGCCTGCTGCCGCGAGCGTCGAGCGCATACGCGGGCGTGGTGTGAAAGACCACTCTGGCCGAGCGGTCCAGTACCTCGATACGCCCGGCCCGCTCATGCAACGCGGACACACCCGGACCGGGCCGAAGCTCGTAGCGCGCCTCGCTCGGCGCATCGGGCCCGTGGAGGATCCGCAGCTCCTCGACGCGGTTCGTGCCGAGCGCCACGATGACGTCCGTTGCCGGCTCTGCGTCCCGGTAGACGACGGCGCCGTCCTCGATGCTGCCCGGCACGGCATGGCGACCGAGGGCTCTCACTTCTAGCCACACCCCAGAGCCGCCGGACCGCTCGATGCGCAGCGCATCCCCGGCGCTCGCCGGAGCCGAGGCGGCAAGTCCGGTTGAGCCCTGCCGCCCGTCGGAGTGCAGCACGAATTCGCCGTCCCGCTCGACGAGACGAACGCCTCGGGGCACCCTCGCTCCGAGCGCCGGGATAGCCCGCCAGCTCGGCTCGGCCGCGTAGCCCGGGCGGGCGAGCCCCTCCGCATGGCCGCCATGGCCGAGCGGCGCCGGGGCGCCTTCGCCGCCGCTGCACCCGCCCGCGCTCGCGACGAAGAGCGCCGCTACGAGGACGCCGCCAAGGGCGGCCCGTTCACCCCCCCCCTGCATGGCCTATGCCAACGCGCGTTGCGATCATGTCTGCCTCCTTCGCCCTGCTTGACCGAGAAGCCCGACTGTATCGAAGGTTTCACGGCGGCGGGGCGGCGTCAATCAGCCCGGCCAGGGCAACACCAGGGTCGGCGCGCCTCGCTCGGACGGCACAGAGCGCGAGCGTGCGGAACAGCGCTGAAAAGTCGTGGGCGAGGCCCCGGGGCACGAGCGCGTTGAGCGGGCCTTGCGGCTGACTTGTGGCGGGGATCGGTGCGCGCCAGCCCCGTCAACCGCGCCCCCTTGGCCGCTGCGCTCCCTCGCCCTATGCTTCTTGAGGTTGCCCCATGCTTGCCGCCGCTCGCTTCAACCTTGTCGCGGCCACGGCTCTCGTCGTGGCGGTAGCAGCCGGGGCGTGCAACGCGTTCTGGGGCTTGGACGAGCTACGCTACGAGGCGATGGCGACCGGCACGGGCAGCGGCGCCGCGACCGGCACGGGCGGGGCTGCTGGAGGCGTGGATGCTGCTGGCGCAGCGGCTGGCTCCGGCGGCGGCGAGGCGGGCGGCGCCGGCTCGTGCTGCGACGGGGGCGGCGGCGACGTCGCGAGCGGCGGGGGCGGGGCCGGGCCGGGCTGCCCTGCGGGGTCGGTATGCCGGCCGGCGCCTCCGGGCGTCACCTACCTGGCCTTGATGGAGGGCAACGCCTGCGCTGCAGGCCAATCGGCGACCGAGCTCGCGCACTGCGACAACTGCGGCTGCGTGTCCGACGCAGGCAAGTGCACCGTCGGGTTCGAGCAGTTCGAGGACGCCGCGTGCCAGAGCGGGCTCGGCCACATGAACGTCTCGGGCGCGGGCGGGATCTGCGCGGGGCTGGACAAGGCCAACCAGGAGAAGCAGTACGCCAAGGCTGAGTCCGGCGTGATCGCCGTCTCGTGTGCGCCCGCCAAGTCGTTGGCCGACCCGCTGCCGCTGCTCGCCTGCACGCGGGCTACGCTTGGCCCCTGTTCGGACGGCGTGTGCGTGGCGCTCGATCTGCCCTGCCTCACCGTCGCGGCCGATGTGGCTTGCCCTGCGCAGTACGCGCTCGTGCGCGGGGTCTTGCCCGCGGCGGCCAAGAGCTGCAAGTGCGGCTGCGTCAATGTCGGCGCCTGTCCCGGCGCCCAGGTGAAGCTGGCGTTGAGCGTCGACTGCAGCCTCGGCAAAGAGCAGCTCCCGGTGGACGGCGCCTGTCACAAGAGCGCTCTGCCGAAGATCGGCTCGGTGTGGATCGATCCCGGCCCCCTCCAGACCCCCTGCGCTTCGGCGAGCAAGGAGCAGGGGGCGATGAACCTGTGCTGCCTGCCTGGCGGCTAACGGGCCGGCAGCGCGAGCGGCGGCGCTACGAGCCCCTCGGGCGGCGGCGCACCGCGCCCAACTGCCCGACCAGGCCTGAAAGCTGGCGCTCGATCGCGCCGCGCTCGCCCACGCCGCCGTAGCGAAACGCGGCGTAGCGGACGAGCGCCGCGGCCACGGGCCCGCCGAGCGGCCCGAGCCGCTCCTCGCCCTCCAGCCGCGCCGCAAAGTGCTCGACCGGCTCGCTCGACGTGCGACAAAGGCCGATGCGGCCCAGGGCGGTGCCGAGCTCGCGGAAGCTCGGCAGGGCATCCTCTCCCGCTCGCTCGCGCTGCCGCCCCCGTCGCCAGCGGCGCAGCCGGCGGACGAGCAGGCCCACGACGAGAAGCGCGGCCGGGCCGGAGAGCAGCTCGGCCGGCGAGCGCCCGGCCAGCCAGTCGAAGAGCTGGCGCCACCAGGCGCGCAGCAGATCGAGGACGGCACCGGGCAGAGGCGTCTCACCGCGCGGGCCGGCCGGATCGGGCGGCGTGGGATCGAAGGACTGCCAGGCGCCGTCGACCCATGCCTCGACCCAGGCGTGGGCATCGCGCTCGCGCACGATGAAGTACCCGCCCAGGGCGTTGTGCTCGGTCACGCGGTAGCCGGCCACGACCCGCGCCGGAATGCCGAGGGCCCGGGCGAGCAGGGCCATGGCCGAGGCGAAGTACTCACAGTGGCCGGTCTTTTCTTGCAGCAGGAAGTCCTCGACGGGCTCGCGGTGCTTGGGCCGGAAGAAGCTGAGGGAGTAGCGGTACTCGGTGCGCAGGCGCTCTGCGATGGCGTCAAGCTGGGCGCGAGCGCCGGGCTCGGCGCCCGCCCAG
The DNA here is from genome assembly GCA_016209145.1 of Deltaproteobacteria bacterium. Taxonomy (GTDB): domain Bacteria; phylum Myxococcota_A; class Polyangia; order Polyangiales; family Polyangiaceae; genus JACQWT01. The sequence goes on from JACQWT010000483.1 coordinate 4,394, forward strand.
GAGCGCGCGAGCCCGGCGAGCATCACCCGCAAGGCCGGCGGCAAGTCGAGGTCGCCCGCGTCGGGCGCGTCCAGCGCAAAGCGCGGCCTGGCTCCGGGGCGGAACCAGATCCTGCCGGCCGGCTCCGCGGCGACCGGGCCGAGCACGGCGGCACGGTCGATCTGGGCCAGCCCGGTTTCGACGGCCACGTCGGCGGCGCCGAGCGGCAGGAAGTAGTAGTCTGGATCCGAGCCGAGGATCTCGATCTCGGTCCACGGCTCCAGCGGCGGCGGCGCCCGCGGCACGCGCACGGGATGCACGGCGTCGGCCGCCGCGCGGCTCCAGCAGCCGCTGCGGTAGCGCGTGTAGACCGTACCTCTGAGCAGCTCGGCGCTCTTGCCGCGCACCCGGAGCACCACGGTGTCGGACAGGAGCATGCCGCCGAGTGAGCCGAGCCAGAGCCGGTCCGAGAAGCCGGTCACGGGCAGGGCGCGCATCAGGATGGCGCGCACGAGTCGGCCGTGCAGCGGCGGAATGGCGCTCGCCGCGCCGGCGGTCGCCACAGCGGCCACGCCGGCCAGCACGGCCGCGGCCGCGGCCGTGCGCCGCGTGAGCACGCCGAGCGGCGCACGTCCTGGGTCGGCGTAGCGGCGCGCCGCCAGGGCCGCGCCGAGGAAGAGCCCGACCGCCACGGGATAGACCGGGCCAGAGTCCATGCCGCCGCAAGCCGCGAGCGCGGCGAGGGCCGCGCCGAGCGTACCGAGCGCGCCGCCCCGGGGTGCTTGCCAGTGCAGCCGCAGCGCCGCCACGGCGAGACAGGCGCCCGCGAAGGTAGCCCAGCCGAGGCGCAGCGCGCGCGGCGGTCCCACTTGACGCACGGGCAGCAGCGTGCCGAGCAGTACCAGGACGAAGGCGAAGACGAGCAGCGTCACGGCTGCCTCGACCACCGGGCCCGGGCGCTGGCCCCCCCGCCGCACGAGCGCGGCCAGGGCCGCCACGGCAAGGGCTGCGGCCACGTACGGGCTCGGTCCCACCAGGCCGTACGTCGCGGCCACGACGAGCACGGCCAGCACCGCCCAGCCCGAGCGACTCATAGGCGCAGCGGCTCCTCGCCCTCGATGGACCAAACCGGGATTTCGCTTGCGTCGCCGTGCGGGCCGGGCCCCTCCCGGCGCCGGCGCCAGAAGGGCTCGGGGCCGGCCACGCGCAGCGCGCGGCACGGCACGTCGCGCTCCGCGATCCGCCGGCCGAGGACGAGCCGCTCGCGCGACGGCGTGATCAAGACGGCCGCGCTCAGCCGCTCGAGGTAGGGATCGAGCGCCGCGAGCAGAGCCGCCTGCTCGAGCGAGGGGCCGGCGCGCAGGCCGGCGAGCAGATCGAGCGCCTGCTCCAGCGAGCCCAGGCTGCGGCCGATCGTCAGCGCCTGAAGGCTCGGTCCGGCCACGAGCAGGTCCACCAGCGTCTCGGAGCGGCTCAGGCGCGCCACCACGCCGGCCGCGAGCGAGATGGCCGCTTCGAGGACGCGCTCGCTTGTCCCGGCGCGGCACAGATCCAGGATCACCGCAGCGCGCACGAAGTACTCCTGCTGGTACTCACGCACGTGGGGGATGCCCGTGCGTGCCCAGGTCCGGGCGTGCAGGTCCCGCACCGGATCGCCCGGCCGGTAGGGCCGCAGCCCGAACAGCTCGGCGCTCTCCCCGGTGCGCGAGGCTCCCGCCAGCCCACCCGGCTGGAGCCGGTGCCGGGCGGGCAGCACGAGGCTTGCTACCGGGGCGATGCGCGGCAGCACGAGCAGGCGGCAGCCCTCGCTGTGCACGGCCGGCCCGAGCGAGAGCCCGAGCGGGCCGAGCTCGGCAGCCCAGAAGGCGTCGAGGTGGTGCTCGCCACGCGCCAGGAAGCGCGCGCGGGCTACGGAGCGCGCGCTCCCTCCGGCCCCGAGCCGCGCCACGGGCGCCGGCTCGCTCTCCCAGCGGCCGTCCCAGGGGAGGAACGGTCCGCCCAGGCGCACGTTGTGGTGCTCGCGCGCGGCCTCGCTGCGGAGCACGAGCTCGAAGGAAGCGCTCTCGCCCAAGGCCACGCGCGCGGGCGCGCGCACCTCCAGCCGCACCCGGCCCAGGCGCAAGAGCGCGCTCGCACCGAGGGCGCCGCAGAGCAGGCCGAAGAGCACGCTCCAGAGCAGGTAGACCTGCATGACGCCGACCTCGAGGCCGGCGGCGCCCACGAACAGCGCCGCCAGCGCGAGAACGCGCCCTTCGGTGCTCAGCGCATAGAAGATCCACACGAGCGGCTGGGCGAGCCGGGCGGGCAGCCTGCGCCGCAATCGCTCGCGCTCGGCGTGCGTGGCCGGAATCAGGACGTGGTTCAGCCGGGCAAGGTTCACGTGGGCACGTCCACGCCCTGCACGATCTCGGCGACGATGGCCTCGGTGTCCTTGCCACCGTAGCGCGCCCCCTGGGTGGGCAGCACCCGATGGGCGAGGGTGGGCACGGCCAGCTCTTGCACGTCCTCGGGGCTCACGTACGAGCGAGCGCGCAGCAGCGCCCGCGCCTGCGCCGCGCGGTACAGAGCCAGGCCGCCGCGCGGGCTCACGCCCAAGGCCAAATCGCGACGCTCGCGCGAGGCGGTCACGAGCGCGAGCAGGTAGCGCTGCACCGGCTCGCGCACCTCGATCCTCCGGACGGCCTGCTGCCAGGCCACGATCTGCTCGCCGTCGGCCACGGGTGCCAGGGCCGCGAGCGGATCGCCGAGCTGCCGGTCGTTGAGGATCCGCAGCTCGTCGCCGGGCGGCGGATAGCCCATCTTCAGCCGCACGAGGAAGCGGTCGAGCTGCGACTCGGGCAGCGGGTACGTGCCCTGGAAGTCGATGGGGTTCTGGGTGGCAATCACCACGAACGGCCGCGGCAGCGCTCGCGTCGTCCCCTCGATCGTCACCTGCTCCTCATTCATCGCCTCGAGCAGCGCCGACTGCGTGCGCGGGGAGGCCCGGTTGATCTCGTCGGCCAGGACGACGTTGGCGAAGATGGGCCCGGCGTGGAACGAGAAGGTCCCGTCTTTGGGGTTCAGGACCTGCGCGCCGAGGATGTCGGCGGGAAGCAGGTCGGGCGTGAACTGGATCCGGCCGAAGCGCACGGCGAGCACGCGCGCCAGCGCCTTGGCCAGCGTGGTCTTGCCGACCCCGGGTACGTCCTCGATGAGCACGTGGCCGCCCGAGAGCACGGCCACGAGCACGAGCTCGACGACGTCTGCCTTGCCGCGGATGACCTCGCCCAAGGCAGCCCGCGCCCGCAGCAGCACCTCACGCGCTTGGTCATCCATTGCCGCCCCGCTCGGCCGGCTCGACGAGCTCGACGAGCACTCCGCCCGTGGCCTTGGGGTGCAGGAACGCGACCTTGTGGCCGCGCGCGCCGGGCCGCGCCACCCGGTCGATGAGCGGCACGCCGGTGGCGGCGAGCGCGGCGAGCGCCTGCTCGATCCCCTCGACCTGCAAGGCGATATGATGCAGGCCCGGGCCGCGGCTCTGGAGGAACCGCTCCAGCCCGGCGTTGCCCCGAGGGGCGATGAGCTCGACGGCGCCCTCGCCTACCGGGAAGAGCGCCGCCTCGGTTTGCTGCGCCGCCACGAGCTCGCGGCTCGCCGGCTCCACGCCGAGCAGCGCGCACCAGCTCGGCAGCGCCTCGTCCATGTCGCGCACCGCCACGGCCACGTGGTCGATGCCCTTGGTGCTGAGCATGCGCCGAATCTGGCGCGCTTCTCGTGGCGGCGGCAAGCCCTGGGTGGCCGTGCGGCCACGGCCCCCGCCCCGGCCGACCGATCCGGCGCCGCCGCCGTACGCGACGAAGTGAGCACCCGGCTACGCTCCGCCAGCGCCACAGGCCCCGAACGGCCAGGGGCACGGCGCTGTCCTGGAGGGTGCCGTCGCCGAGCTGGCCCCAGGCATTCTGGCTCTTCGGCGGAAGTCGGGGTGGCGCGATCACCGGCGTCAAGGGTTGCGCAGATGGGCCGGCGTGGTGGGCACATGGGTGCGCGACCGCTCCGAGGATGGGCGAGAGGATGGGCGGTGGTGGCGACGTGGTCGCTCGGCGTCCGGCACGTCGCTTCTTCTATGGAACGGGATGTCAAGGGCACACTCACCGCGCCGCCGAACCCCGTGGCATCCGGCGTCCGCTCCCCGTCTCGCGATGGCGCTCGGGTCGGCAACGACCTCAAGCTCGCGCCC
>JACQWT010000484.1 GCA_016209145.1 Deltaproteobacteria bacterium
GGGCATGACGGATCTCGCTGGTTGTTGTAGTAAGGACTCCACTTCATCATTGAGTCCTTACCATAACATTCCAAGCCCCGCAACACCCCGATCTGCGCCCCCAAGGAATCGAGAGCAGCTCCTCTGCCGCTCCATTCTGTTGGAGTAAGGACTACGCCCGCCGGAAAACTGTCAGTCAGATCAAGCGACTACAGCCGGCAACCGTTTCGTGACGCGGTAGCCAGCCAAGCGGAAAGCAAGAAGAAAATCCCGACGTTGGCGAGCGGATGGCGGCCAGGTTGAGAAATCGATGCGCCGGGTGGAGCCGGCCGGCGTGGCGCGCGGCTGGTAGTCCCCCCTGTCGTGACCCCCAACGCCATGCCGCCCCGCCGCTCCGGGCCTGTTCGACCCCGCACTTCGCCGACCGACCTGGTTCGCCTCGCCGAGCCGGGCGACATCATGCCGTCGGTCGCCGGACGAAGTGCCCACGCTTCCGGGCGGACAGCGAGGCGCGAGCCAAGCTCGCTCGCCTCGATCCAAAGTGCGGTATCGTATGAGCTCCGGCGGCGAAAGGCGGAACCGTGCGTGGCATCCCGACCACCTTCTGGGCCAAGCTGCAACGCGACGACAAGGACCACGTCGTCGCCTGGCATCCGCTGCTGGCGCACTCGGCCGACGTGGCCGCGTGTGCCGAGGCCCTGCTCGAGCGAACGATCTTGCGGCGGCGCCTCGCCACGCTTGCGGGCCGCGTGGATCTCGGCGAGGTCGACATCGCTCGGCTCTCGGCTCTCGCGGCACTGCACGACATCGGCAAGTGCAACCTGGGCTTCCAGGGCAAGCGCGACGCCGGGGCGACAAGTGTCGCTGGCCACGTGAGCGAGGTGCTCGACCTGCTCGGCTCCGACTATCAGGACAAGATCGCGCTACTCGAGGCGTTGTCGTGGGCGGATCTCGAGCGGTGGTGCCCTGGCGGCGGGAGCTGCGAGCTGCTCATCGCCGCCATCGGCCACCACGGCCGACCCGTGGCCTGTGGGGCGAACGCGCCAAAGCGGTCGCTCTGGCGCGCCGAGGGCTCGCTCGATCCCTTTGCCGGGATCGCGTCGCTTTCTTCCGCGGTGCGCGCGTGGTTCCCCGCGGCCTTCGCCGCCTCGCGCGACGAGCTGCCGGACAAGCCCGAGCTTCAGCACGCGTTCGCCGGCCTGGTGATGCTCGCCGACTGGCTCGGGTCGGACTGCCACGACCACTGCTTCCCGTACGCCGACGACCTCGAGGACCGCATGCCGTTCGCGCGCGAGCGGGCGCGATGCGTGATCGCGGCCATCGGTCTCGACGCCACGCGATCGCGCGCAGCGCTCGGCTTGTCCGCTCCGGGCTTCGACCGCGTGAGCAGGTACCTGCCGCACGACGCCCAATCGAGGACGATGGCGCTGCCGAGCGACGCGGCAGGCAGTCTCACGGTGATCGAGTCCGAGACGGGCTCCGGCAAGACCGAGGCAGCGCTCGGCCGCTTCCTCCAGCTCTTCCACGCGGGCCTGGTCGACGGGATGACCTTCGCGCTGCCGACCCGCACCGCGGCCACTCAGCTCCACGGCCGCGTGTGGGAGGCCATGTGCCGCGCGTTCCCGGACCAAGCGACGCGGCCGCCAGTCGTGCTCGCGGTGCCCGGCTATCTCCAGGTCGACGACGTCCGCGGCCAGCGATTGCCGGGCTTCGAGGTGCTCTGGAACGACGACCAGCGCGAGCGGACCCGGCACCGGGGCTGGGCCGCCGAGCAGCCGAAGCGCTTCCTTGCGGGCGCGGTGGTCGTGGGCACGATCGATCAGGTCCTTCTCTCGTCGCTGCGCGTCGGGCACGCGCACCTGCGCGCCACGGCACTGCTCCGGCACCTGCTCGTGGTCGACGAGGTCCATGCCTCGGACGCGTACATGAACCGCATCCTCGAGGAGGTGCTGCGCTTCCACCTTGGGGCGGGCGGCCACGTGCTCCTGATGTCGGCGACGCTCGGCTGTTTCGTCCGCGGCCGGCTCGTGCAGGCGGCCCAGGGCCGATCGCGGTGGAGACTCCTGGCCCGACGAAGCTCGTGCGCGTGGCGCTCGAGCCCGTCGCGGGCGATCCGCACGCCATCGTGGCGCGCGCACTCGATGCGGCCCGGGCCGGTGCGCGCGTGCTCGTGCTGCGGAACACGGTGCGCGACGCGGTCGAGACCCAGATCGCGCTCGAGGCGCTCGCCACGGCCGAGGACGCAGCGCTGCTCTTTCGCGTGGGCGAGATCGCGACGCTGCACCACGCGCGCTTCGCCAAGACCGACCGGGAGTTGCTCGACCAGGCGATCGAGATGGGTTTCGGCAAGCAGGCCCCGGCGAAGCGTGGCGTGGTCGCCGTCGCGACCCAGACCGTGCAGCAAAGCCTCGATCTCGACGCGGATCTGCTCTTCACCGATCTCGCACCGATGGATGTCCTGCTCCAGCGCTTCGGGCGGGTGCACCGCCATCCGGAGCGCCACCCTCACCGTCCGTGCGGCTTCGATGTCGCACGCGCCGTAGTGATGACGGGGCGCGAGCCGCTCGACGAGTGCCTTCGCGCGACCGGCGAGGCCTGCGGTCCCCATGGTGCGGGTACGGTCTACGACAACCTCCTGATCCTCGAGGCTACGCGCCAGCGGTTGGCGCGCGGCGCAGAGCTTCATATCCCCGGCGAAAACCGGGAGCTCGTCGAGGTGACGACACACCCCGAGGCGCTGCAGGAGCTCGCCACACGGCTCGGCGAGGCGTGGGTCAAGCACTGGCAGAACGCATGGGGCAGGTGGTTCGCCCACGTCAACCTCGCCAAGCTCAACCTCGTCGAGCGCCACCAGCGCTTTGGCAAGTACTCGTTCAAGCGCACCGACATCGAGGAGCGCATCCCGTCGCGCCTGGGTGAAAGCGACCGCCGGGCGCGGTTCGCCGAGCCGCCGGTTGGGCCGTTCGGCGGGAGGGTGTCGGAGCTCACCTTGCCCGGGTGGCTCGTGCGCGGAGCTCCGCCCGATCCGGACCTCGTTCCGACCGAGATCCGCAGCGAGGCTGGCCCGTTCGGCATGTCGTTGCGCTTCGTCTTCGGCGGCATCGATGTCATCTACGACCGGCTCGGTCTGCGCCCGGCCCCTGCCGCGGCGGCCGCGCCGGACGATGACATGGCTGATGCCTGAACAGCCACTTGGACGTTGGCGCCCACGCTCTTTGGCAGCGCGCCCCGGTCAGCTCGCCGCCAGCCTGCTCGCGGACGGGGGGGACGGCTCTACCGGCGCTGGGGGGGACGATCCCGCCGTCCACCTGTGGGGCGGTGGCACCTGCGGGGCAGGTGCCGTCGCTTCGATGCCTTGCCGTCGCTTCGATGCCTTGCCGACAGTTTCTCGCGCGCCCTGCCCGTTCGCACCCGAGGCGACGTTGACCTTCCGCCCCGACCTTGCAGCGTAGGCATCCACCGCCTTCCGTTCGAGCAGGTAGGTGCGCCCCACCTGCCGTGCGGGGAGACGCTTCGCACGGATCGCCTTCCGGATGGCCTCTGCGGTCACGCCGGCAAGCTGGGCGGCATCCTCGCAGGAGATGATGTCCGGCTCGGTGGCAGCATCGATGAAGGTTGGCCGCTCCGTGGAGCTGTTTTTCCCAATCGCAAGGAACCCCTGGGCAATCCCCAGCCGGTCGGCGAGATCCTGGCAGATCCGGTAGAGAGGGGAACACGTGACCTTCTCGGTGACCCACTGACCGCCGCCGAGGGCAGCCGAGCCAGGAGCGTTGACCCGGTTGACGAAGTTCGGGTAGGCATCGCCCGCCTCATAGAACTTCACCGCCTGCCCGAGAAACACCTTCTCCAGGGCCGTCACGCTCGAGAGATCGATCTTCTCACCCGTCAGCGTCAGGTATGCCTTGGCCATGGCGTTCCGCCACTTGGGACGCGGTCTTCCGCGCGCCCACCTACGGTATACCTCGGCGGTTGTCTGGACGCAACTTGAAACATCGCGTGCACAACCGGCATCTCGCCTCAGGTCCTGGGCACGAGCTCTGCGCGCCAGCGGCTCGACAGGTAGATGCAGTCCTGGTCGCAGTTGGGCGCCGCGAGAATCTTCAGGCGAATGAACCTCCGAAGGGCCCGCACCGTCCCCCGATTGCGCCGCGGCACGCGAAGGAGCAACAACTTGTCCGGAACGGGCACGCCAGCGTCGTTCCGGTACTCGCCGTACACCTGGACCATCTCGGGCCGGAAGTGGAACCTGCGGGCGAGCTCCTCCCGCCAGGCCGCCAGTTGTTCGTTGGTGAAGAGCGGGAGGCGTGGCCGACCGGATGGGTCCGGGTTCTTCTGGAGGGGCAGTAGGAAGTAGATCTCGTCCCGATCCGCTGCGGTCGAGTGATCTTCAAGGCCAACACCGCCCTGGCGAAATCTGGGCCCCCACTCCGCGAGAAGCCGCTGAATGCGCCGCCTGGCGCCTCGTCCACTCAATCCGACGATGTAGCGCGTTCCCTGGGTCGTGCCGATCTCCGTGAAGCCACCCGCAAGACCGAGCAGATCCTTCCGGAACGCGACCAGATCCTCATCGCGCGGGTTCGCGACAAACCGGCATTCCCGAACGGCTTTCGGCACTTCGGCTCCTGCTGACATGTGAATCCACTATGTTGTAGATGATTAAGCGGTTCTCCGCAGGGATGCTCTTGAGAGGATGAGCTGCCGTGCGTACTCTGGGGGTGCCCTCGGACCCTCCTCCTCGCGGGGGTCCACCCGGTCCCCCGCATGGGGGTCATCGATCGACGCAAGCTCCCCCGCTGGTGGGCTCGGGGGCACCATTTCTCGTTGGAGCGTGGCATGTCCAGGTTGGCTCGGACCGCCTCTGCCAGTTGCCCTTTCGTTCTGGTGGCCCTGCGCCTTGGCCGTCTCGACCTCGGCCTCTGCCTCTGGCACGTCGCTTCTGGTCTGGAGGCCGCGCTGCGCGCGCGGCTGTCCTCGGCGCCATACCGCAGAGGTTAGCCATGTCGCTGCCCGATCTGTTCCACAACCTGCTCGACGATCGCATCCTCGGCATCGAGGACGACCGCGGCCATCGCGAGAACGTGACGCTGCCGGGGCTGCTTGCGCGGCTGTCCCGAGCGGAGCCGGTGGAGCTCACCCGCCTGCAAGCGCACCAGCAGCACCCCTGGCACGCGTTCCTGGTGCAGCTCGCGGCCCTCGCCCTCGTGCGGGCGAACGAGGACGAGATCGGTCACGACGAGCCCGCATGGCGCGCGCTGCTCCTCGCCACGGCCGCGCAGGACGGCGCAGGGCCAGAGGCGTTCACTCTGGTGGTGGGCGATCTCGCCAAGCCTGCGTTCATGCAGCCCCCGGTGCCGGAAGGCTCTCTCGCGGCGCTGAAGTACGCGCATGTCCGCCCGAGCTCCGAGCTCGACGTGCTGATCACGGCCAAGAACCACGACGTGAAGATCGATCGGCTCGCCAGTCCGACGCCGGAGCACTGGGTTCTGTCCCTGGTGACCCTCCAGACGATGCAGGGCTTCCTGGGCCGGGGCAACTATGGCATCGCTCGGATGAACGGCGGCTTCTCCAGCCGCTCTTGTGTCGCCTACGCGCCGGATCAGGGTGCGGCGGCCCGCTTTGTCCGCGACGTCCGGGCGCTGCGCGAGGCGCGCCTCGATCTCGCAGAGCGCGGTTTCGGCAAGAAGGCAGCGCTTGGCCTCGTGTGGTGCGCGCCCTGGGACGGAGAGATGTCGCTCCCGTTCGCAGCGATCGATCCGTTCTTCGTCGAGATCTGCCGCCGCGTTCGACTGAGCGCCGACGCCGAGGGGCACATCGTGGCGCATCGCGGCTCCAGCAAGACGGCTCGCATCGATGCGGGCGAGACGTACGGCAACACCGGCGATGCGTGGACGCCCGTGAAGCGTGAAGACGGCAAGGCGCTCACGATGTCCGAAAGCGGGTTCGCCTATGACCGCGTCCAGGATCTGATGTTCGGCGACTGGAAGCACGGCGCTGCGGGCCAAGCGGACCAGGGTGGCGGCGACGGCTACTGGCTCGGACAGGTGCTCGTCCGGGGCCAAGGCAAGACCGGGGGCTACCACGAGCGTTGGGTGCCCGTGCCCCCGAGGGCGCGGGGGTTTCTCGCGAACAGGGATGCACGCGCCAAGCTGGGCAAGCGCGCGCAAGGATGGGTCGGGCTCGCCAAGACGGCACGCCTGAACGTCCTCAAGCCGGCGCTGCTCACGCTGCTCCAGGGCGCCCCCGAGAAGCTCAAGTTCGACGACGACCGCGCGGATCCGATCCTGCGCAAGCTCGACGCAGAGATCGATCTTCACTTCTTCCGGCTGCTCTTCGAGCATGCCGACGAGCCGAGCGAGGCTGCCGACAGCGCCTTCCAGAAGAGGCTCTTCGAAGTCGCCAAGGTCGAGCTCGACCGAGCCGCGGCCAGCGTTCCACTGTCGTGCGCCCGCCGCCAGCGTGCCATCGCCAAGGCCTATGCCGTGCTGCACGGCGCCGCCAGGAGACAGCTCGAGCTGGCCTTCCCGCCCGCCGCGGCGGTGCCCGCGCCCGAGGCTGCCGAGAGCCAAGGAGTTGTTCCATGACCGACCCTGTTGTGCCTCCGCCCGTGCCAGCCCCGCTCCAGCCGGAGGGCGAGCCCCGGGAGCCCGCACGCCACAGTGCCGTTTGGGCCCTGGTACATGCGCTCGAGGGCGCCGACCCCGGCACTCTCGCGGCCCTGCGCCGTATCAGGACCGATGCTCTTCCGCCCGCTTTCTTCCGTGTCGCCGCGACGACGCTCGACGAGCACTTGCCCGAGAGCGGTCCCTCGCGCGAGCGGCTCGAGACGCGCTGGGCAGTGGTCGTCCAGGCGATGGCGATGGCGAGCGAGTCGAGGCTCCTCGGGCGCGTCCCTCTCGGGAAAGCGCTCGCCGAGGCCGGCGTGGCGGAGATGCGCGTGTTGCGCCTGCTCGAGGCCCACGACGAGCTCCTGGCTGACGTGGTGCGCACCGTCGTCCACCAGCTCGTCAGCAAGGCCAGGACTTTCAGTCCGACCGACCTTGCCGATCTCGTTCTCGACGACGGAAGCGAGCACGCCGAGCGCGCGCGCCGCCGCATCGCCCGATTTTTCTATTCTACCGCCACGAAGGCGCCTGACCGGAGACTGCCATGACCGAGCCACTGTTCCTGCAGATCCACACGCTGACTTCCTACCCGGGGAGCCTGTTGAACCGCGACGATGTCGGGTTCGCCAAGCGCCTGCCGTTTGGCGGGGCGACGCGCACGCGCATCTCGTCACAGTGCCTGAAGCGGCACTGGCGGACTTTCCGCGGCAAGCACGCGATCGCGTCGCTCATGGACGGGGCCGAGCCGGCCGAGCTGTCGGTCCGCTCGCGCCACAGCTTCGAGCGCTTCGTCGTCTCTCCTTTGACCTAGGAGGGCGTGGAACCAGGGATCGCGTGCGCCGCCACCGAATCCGTGATGGTCGCCGTGCTTGGAGAGAGCGCCAAGGCCAAGAGGGAGAAGGACGAGCAGAAGGCCGAGGGTGGCAAGGGCAAGAAGAAGGCCGGCAAGAAGGACGCCGCCGAGGGCGATGCGACCGCGTTGATGACCGGACAGATCACGGTGCTCGGCAAACCCGAGCTCGACTTCTTCCTGGCCGAGGCGCGGGCACTCGCCAAGGAGGCGGGCGCGGTCGACAAGATCGAGGAGGGGAGGAAGAAGCGCTTCACCAAGGACTGGGGCAGGAACCTCGATGGCCTCAAGCGCGCAGCGGGGCTCGACGCGGCGCTCTTCGGCCGGATGGTGACGAGCGACAAGCTGGTGCGCGCCGACGCGGCCGTGCACGTGGCACACGCGTTCACAGTGCACGGCGAGCATGCCGAGACCGACTACTTCGCCGCGATCGACGACCTGCTCAAGGGCGGTGACGAGCCCGAGCAGCTCGGCAGCGGGCACATCGGCACGAGCGAGCTGACGAGCGGGCTGTTCTACGGGTACACAGTGGTCGATGTGGCGCAGCTCGTTTCGAACCTGGAGGGCTGCGACGCGAAGAGCTGGATCAAGGCGGACAGGAAGCTCGCCGCGGACGTGGTCGCCTCGCTCGTGCACCTCGTGGCGACGGTGTCGCCAGGCGCGAAGCTTGGATCCACGGCGCCGTACGCGTATGCGCACTTGACTCTGGTCGAGGCGGGCGGGAGCCAGCCCCGCACGCTCGCCAACGCGTTCCTCAAGCCGGTCGCCGATCGACCGGACCTGCTCGGCAATGCCTACGAGGCGCTCGTCAGCTACGCGAAAGATGTCGACGGAGTCTTCGGGCTGGCGAACCGCCGCGCCCTGGCGGCCATCGGGCCCAAGGATGTGCTCGGCTCGCTCGGCAAACCTGGCTCGCTCGCCGACGTTGCGAAGTTTGCGGCCACGGCCGTCCTGGAGCACGCCTGATGGACGTGGTGCTCCTGCGCTTCGACGCGCCGCTGATGAGCTTCGGCGGCGTGCTCGTAGACCAGCACAACAAGACCGACGCGTTCCCGTACCGGGCGATGCTGACCGGTCTCATCGCCAACGCCCTCGGGCTGTTGCGGGCCGACGCATCCCTTCACGAAGCGATCCAGGCACGACTTCGCTACGCGGCCCGCCGGGATCGAGCCGGCTCCGTGCTGGTCGACTACCAGACGGTCGACTTCGACCCCGCTGGCTCGATGGGCTCCGACCTCGCTTGGACGACATGCGCCGTGATCGAGGAGCGAAAAGGGGGTGACGCCGCCGCGGGCACCCACATCCGCTACCGGCACTACCTGGCCGACGCGATCATCACCGTGGCCTTCACGCTCGATCCCCCCGGAACTGCGCCCACTCTGCGTGCCGTGAGCGACGCCTTGCAAAGGCCCGCGCGCCCGCTCTTTCTAGGACGCAAGTGCTGCATCCCGAGCGGCCCGATCTGGCTCGGCGAGAGCGAAGCGGCGTCATTGCGCGGAGCGATCGAAACGGCTCCCCGCACGGGCGCGGTGGGCAAGCACGGGAAGCCCCGCAGTGATTGCGGACCGCTTGCCGCGGTGTGGCCGCGTGCCGACGGTGGCGAGGAGGCCCGGAGCCGGCTCTGGCCGCGGGTCGAGGATCGGGACTGGGAGAACGCGATCCATGTCGGTCGGCGCGTGTACATCGAGGGACTGGTCGATCCGCCGGGCGAGAGCGCAGCGGATCCGGCCCGAGAGGTGGACTCGTGACCCGGCCCCTTCACCTGGTGCGCATGCCCATCGACGCCGGGCGGCTCTATGCGTTCGCGCGCCGCTCGCGCCTGGCCGCCCGCGACTTCGACGACGGCTACGCGGTGCACGCGCTGCTGGCCGCCCTCTTCGACCACGGGTCCTCCGATGGCGCCCGCCTGGCACCGAAGCCGTTCGCCATCGATTCATCGATTCCGGATCCAGCGCGGCGGGGCCAGTCGGCCCGGTCTCTCGACGTGCTCGGCTACTGCACGCTCGATCACCGCGCGCTTGCCGAGCGAGCGCGGGCCTTCGCCGATCCGCTTGCGTGGGGCGTGTGCGATCTCGACGCGATGGGGTCACGTCCCATGCCCGAGGCATTCGCGCCCGGCACGCGCCTCGGCTTCACGCTGCGCGCCTGCTGCGTGCGCCGCGTGGCGAAGCGTGGCAACCAGCGCGCCGATCGGGCGGAGGTCGATGCCTTCCTCGCCAAGGCCTGGGAGGCAGGCGACCGCAGCGTCGAGCTTGAGCGCGAGCAGGTCTACCGCGGCTGGCTCGAGCAAGAGATCGCGAAGGAAAGCGCATCGAAGCTCCTCCGGGCCTCGATGGTGAGCTGGCGGCTGGCGCGACTCCACCGCCGCAGCCAAGGCGCGGAGCGGCGCGGCAGTCGCGTCCAGCATCCGGACGTCACGTTCGATGGCGTGCTCGAGGTGGTCGATCCCAGCGCCTTCGCGACGCGGCTCGCGCGCGGCGTGGGCCGCCACCGGTCCTTCGGCTTCGGCATGCTGCTCCTCAAGCCTCCGACACGAGGCTGAACGATGGCCGCCGTGAGGGACGAAGCCGCTGCGCTCGAAGGGCCGGATGGGCCTGAAACGCGTCCGGAGCCGGCGCCTGGCAAGGAGCTCCGTGGCCGGCTCGGCCTCGAGACGGCGCGGATCCCGCAGCAAGATCGGCACGGCCTGCTCTGGCTCGGACGCGGGCAGCTCTACGTCCACGAGGGCACCCTGCGCTTCCGCTGTGCGGGCACGGTTGATCTCGATGCCGGTGACTACGCGATCCCGTTCCAGCTCCTCACCTGCCTGGTCCTCGAGCCCGGCACGTCGGTGACCCACGACGTGCTGCGCCTGTGCGCGGCGCACGGCACGGGGATCGTGGCGGTCGGCGAGGGCGGCACCCGCTGCTTCGCCAGCGCGCCGTTCGGACCGAACGAGTCGGCACGCGCGCGGCGTCACGCTCGGCTCTGGGCCGACGAAGCGAAGCGGCTCGCGATCGCGCGGCGCATGTTTGCCTGGCGCCTTGGTGAGGTCTTTCCCGGCGCGGAGATCGCCGTGCTCCGGGGCATGGAAGGTTCTCGCATGAAGGAGACGTACAAGCGGCTGGCCGAGCAGTACCGCATCGCCTGGCGAGGACGCCGCTACGACCGCGCCAACCCCGAGGCGGCCGACGTCGCCAACCAGGCCATCAACCACGTCGTGACCGCGGTCGAGGCCACGGCGATGGTCGCGGTCGCCGTGACGGGCGCGATCCCGCAGCTCGGCTTCATCCACGAGGAAGCGGGGCGCGCCTTCACCCTGGACATCACCGATCTCTACCGGGACACGGTCACGCTACCAGTCGCGTTCACCGCGGCGCGCGAGCTCGAGAAGAAGCCCGACGAGACCATCGAGCGCATCGCCCGAAGGCTGGCGGCGAAGACGCTGCGACAGAAGCGCATCGTGCTCGGCATGATCGATCGCATCAAAGAGATCCTCGACCAGGGGGCGAACACGACCGAGGAGGCGTCGCCGTGAGCATGACCGTCGTCGTCACCCGCAACGCCGAGGGCCGCGTGCGCGGCTTCCTTGCGTCGGCCATGCTGGAGATCGCGAGCGGCGTGTTCACGAGCCCGAAGATGTCGCCGGCGGTGCGCGAGCGCATCTGGGCGGTGCTCGTGAAGTGGCGTGTTGGCAACCGCGACGACGGCGCCATCATGACGTGGCCCGATCCGGGCGCGCCGGGCGGCCAAGTCGTCCAAACGCTCGGGGAGCCACCGTGCGCGCTCCACGAGACACCGAGCATCGTCCTAGCACGGCGGCCGTTGACGGAAGCCGACCAGCGTTCCTTGACAATCCAACTGTTGGCCCCGCCGTTCTAGGAGTGTGTCGGAGAAAGCGTGCTCGAAATGGTCCAAGTTATCGAAATCGCTCACTTTACTCTGACGCTGGAACCGAACAATTCCGCGCACTTAGTTTTTTCTCCGACAGACTCCTAGCCGGCGGCCCCTTGGTACCTGCCGGCTCCCGCGGCAGGGTGCCGGCCGGCGAAGGTCGGGCCGGCAGATCGCTTGCGCCACCCAGCCGACTGGCACATGCTGGCTCAGTCGGTCTCAGGGGCTCCCCCGTTCGCGCGGGGGTCCACCCGAGGACGACGCCAGCGCCGCGGCGTGGCAGGCGGCTCCCCCGTTCGCGCGGGGGTCCACCCCAGCTCGTCGAGGCGAACAGCGTGCCCTCCTCGGCTCCCCCGTTCGCGCGGGGGTCCACCCAGGCCTTTGAGCGATTCGTGGAATCCCTTTGTGGCTCCCCCGTT
>JACQWT010000028.1 GCA_016209145.1 Deltaproteobacteria bacterium
GCGGCCGCGGTCTCGCCCTCATCTGCGGCCGCGGTTTCGCCCTCGTCCTTGGCCGGCTCCGCCTCCTCGGCCTTGCCCGCGCCCGGCGCGCCCGCGGGGCGCGCTGCGGCCGGCCGGCGCCGCTGCCGCCCGCGCCAGGTGACGAAGAGGCCGGCGCCGAGCACCACGAGCGGGACGCCGAGGATCGTCGTGTAGAACCAGATCTGGTCCTCGGCCTTGGTGTGCACGATGCGCACGTCCTCGGTCGTGCTGACCTCGCCGCTGAAGCTCTCCTCTCCGCCCAGCCAGCGCACGGCGTCGAGCAGCAGCACGACGTTGGCCTCGTTGGCGAAGACCGCGTCGCTCAGCGCGTCGGCGTCGCCCAGCACGAACGCGCGCATCTCGTCGGGCACGGCGCCAGGCTTGCCCTCCTCCTTCTTCGCGCCCTTCTCGGCCTTGGTGTCGGCCACGGGGAGCCGGACCGCAGCGACGACGTTGTAGACTTGGCGCTTCTCGGTGTCCTTGTCGAACTCGAAGTTGCCGCTGAGGTCGAGGTAGGTGCCGGGCATGCTCTTGACGGCGAAGTCGATCTTGAGCGCGCCGTCGGCTCCGTCGCGCTTGTCCAGGGGCGCGCAGCCGGCCAGCGCGACGGCGGCCCGAGAGGCGTACTTGCTCAGCGTCGAGACCGCGGCGTGCGACGAGAAGCGGTTGGTCGCCAGGATGGTCTTGTCCGCGGGGGTGTGACCACGCCGCAGGAAGATCGTGTCGTGCGCCAGGAGCGCCCCCTGCCACTTCAGGCCCACCAGCGCGGCAAGCGGATCGAGATCGGCCTTGCCGTCGGGATCCAGGGCCAGGAGCAGCTTGCCGCCGCGCTTGGCGTAGCGCGCGAGGGCCGCGATCTCCTCCGGCAGGAAGGGCTGGCTCGGGCCGAGCACCAGCACGATCGTGGCGTCCTCGGGCACGTCGGTGGCAAGCCCCTGCGTGAGGCCGAGATCCTTGACCAGGTAGAGCTGCGACTCGAGCAGCCGGCGCACGCCCTGGGCGGAGCGCCCGGCCCGCGAGTCGCCGAGCTCGTTGAGCTCGCCGTGACCCACGGAGAGGTAGGCCGTGCGCCGCTCGCGCATCACCTTGAGCAGCGCTTTCTGCATGTCGCCGTCGAGCTTCTTCAGCTTCGGCGCCGCGCGCTCCATCTCCGTGCCGATCTCGACGCTCTCGCGCGTCTTGCCGCGCACGAGCACGACCACGCCGTCGCTGCGCACGTTGTTGTCCTTGGCGACGTCGGGCGCCACGAGCCTGTCGTAGCTCTCGACCTTGAGCTTTTCCGAGCCCTTGCGCAGGTCGCTCAGGTAGCCCAGGACCTCGGTGCCGACGTCGTTCAGGGGCGGGAAGAAGGCGAGCGCCGTCAGCGGCTCGCCCAGGCCGGCGATCATCTTGCGCGTCGCCTCGCTCGGCTTGGCCGTGCGGAAGTAGGAGAAGTCTGCCCGCAGCTCGAGCGTGCCGGCGCTGTAGGTGAACAGCGCGCCGTAGAGGATCGCCGCAGCCAAGGCCAGGCCCGCGGTCACGGCCGCCGTGACGCGACGCGACTCCACGCGCTCGGCGCGCTGCATCGACCACAGGGCCAGCTCGCCGAGCACCGTGCCGCAGAGCGAGAAGACGAGCAGGCCGAGCCAGACAACCGTGACCACGTCGCCGAAAGTGTCCGGCCCCCCCACCTTGGGCGCGCCGAGGCGCAGCAGCTCCCGCCCCCAGCCGGTCGTGGCGAAGTACAGGGCACCGGCCACGAGCCCGGCGCCGGACAGCCACGCCAGCGCCACCGCGCTCGGGCGCCGGTCGGGGCCGCTGCGGCGCAAGGTGAGCAGCCGCGCGCCGAGGCCTGCCACGAGCGACGCCGCGCCCAGGGCGCTGAGCACGGTGGCAAGATGCACCGTGGGCTCGAGCACGCGCTCGCCGAGCAGCAGCAGCAACCAGCCCGCGCCGGTGGCGACCGCCGCAAAAGCCTTGGGCTCGAAGCGCCCGCCCGTCGGCGCCGGCTTGCACCCGCGCGCGGGGCGGATCGGCGCGCCCTGTTCCTTCGCCCGCGCCTCGCCCTCGAGCGGGACCGGTTTCGTGTCGGCTTTCAGCGCCATCGCCGCGCCTCCAGGGTCTTGGTGGCGGCCAGAAGGAAGAACCAGGTGACCACCAGGTAGTAGACGACGTTTTCCAGCCGCAGCACCCCGAGCATGAAGGGCCGCTGGCGCTGGTGGTGCAGCGCCAGGCCCGCCAGGAAGTCGCGGATCGGCGCCTCGGTCACACTGGCCAGCAGCCACAGCAGCACCATCGTCGCGAGCAGCGCCGCCCCGATGATCGCCGCCACGACCTGGCTCTTGGCCAGCGCGGAGGAGAACAGGCCGATGGCGATCGCCGCCGCGCCGAGCAGCAGCACGCCGGCGTAGCCGACCAGGATATGGCCGACGGAGACGCGCCCGTTGACGAAGATGAGGGCCGGGATGTAGGCCGAGAGCAGCGTGATCGCGAAGATCACGGTGAAGACGCTCAGGAACTTGCCCAGCACGAGCTCCCGGTCGCGCACCGGAGAAGTGCGCCGCGCTCCGGCTGCCGGCCCCAGCGCGCGCGCGTAGAACCAGATGCCGTCGATGAGCAGCACCGCGCAGGCCACGGCGTAGCCCAGGGGCGAACGCAGGTAGGCCCAGAGCTCGCGGCGCCAGATGAGCAGGACGTTCCTCATGCTCCCTCCTTGTCGCTCTCGCCGTCCTCGGCCGCGCCGGCCGGCCGCGGCGTACCCCCGCCCGTGAGCTGCATGAACACCGACTCGAGCTCGCGCTCGGAGCGCGTCATCTCCAGCACGCCGAAGCCCCCTTCCACCACGGCGCGGCAGACGTGCTCGCGCACGTCGCGCTCCATCTGAACCCGCATCAGCAGCGCACCTTCGCGCGGCCCGTCGCCCAGCGGCTCGACCCTGGTGACGGCCTCGAGCGCGGCCACGAGCTTCTGCACGGCGGCGACGCCGTCCTCGGCCCTGCCGGCCGGGGCGCGCAGGACCAGCGTGACGGCGAGCCCGCCGCGCAGCATGGTCGCGAGCTCGGCCTCGGAGCCCGAGGCCACGATCTCGCCGTCGCGAATGACGAGCAGCCGGTCGCAGGTCTCGCTTATCTCGCTCAGGATGTGGCTCGATAGCAGGATGGTGTGCTCGCCGCCCAGCGAGCGGATGAGCGCGCGCATCTCCGCGATCTGCACGGGATCGAGCCCCGCGATGGGCTCGTCGAGCAGCAGGAGCTGCGGCCGGTGCACGATGGCCTGGCCGATGCCGACGCGCTGCCGGTAGCCGTGGGAGAGCGCGCCGATGCGCGTGCCGGCCTCCGAGCCCAGCTTGGTGGTCTCGATGACCTCGTCCACGCGCCCGGGGATCGCGCGACCCGGCACGCCGCGCAGCCGGGCCGCGAAGCCCAGGAACTCGCGCACGTCCATCTCGTCGTACAGCGGCGGTCGCTCCGGCAGAAAGCCGATGCGGGGCCGCACCTTCTCGGGCTCCTCGACCAGATCCACGCCCCCGACGAGCAGCGTGCCCGAGGTGGGCAACAGGTCGCTCGCGAGCAGCCGCAGCGTGGTGGTCTTGCCCGCTCCGTTCAGGCCGAGCAGCCCCACGATCTCGCCGGCCGCGATGCTCACGCAAAGCGGCCCGACGGCTTTGCGCTCGCCGTAGTACTTGGTAAGGTCCTTGATCTCGATCACGTCCGCCTCTTGTGCCGCGCCCGGGCGCCGCCGCGCATGGCTCGGGGCTGCGGGCGCACCGGGGCCCGCGCCTGCCCCAGGCGCGCTATTTACCTCGCCCGCGGCGGCAAGCAAGTCTTTTGCTGCCGCATTCGTTCACCAAAGGTCGGCGAGCTCGCCCCTGTTCTCCGGGGGCTCGGGCTCCGTGCCGTCGTACGCGAAGTCGATCGCCACCGCGGCGCCGGCCGCGATCTGCGCCGTGGCCTGCTTGCGCCCGTAGTGGGAGTGCCACGCCTCCACGGCGTACTTGCCGTCCGGCACCCGCTCGATGCGGTAGGCGCCGTCCTCGCCGCTGACGGCGGCGAAGGGATGCGACGTGACGACGATGAAGGTCCGCATCCAGGTGTGGATGTCGCAGCGAAGAAGCTGGAAGCCGGGTTCGTCGAAGGACTTCACGAGCGGCTTCGCCCCCTTGGGCTGCGCCTGGTTGAACAGCACGTTGCCGTCGCTCGCGGCGTTGACGTTGTGCAGCGTGGGATCGCTGTTGTGGATCACGACTTGCTGCCCGGGCAGCACCGGCAGCACGCGCGGGCTGTACATGCAGTCCTTCTGATCGACCTGCGCGGGAGCGCCGGGCTCGTAGGTCCCATCTATCCCCTCCACGATGCGCACGAGCACGTCGCGGAGCTTGCCCTTTCGCACGAGCACGGCGTTGAAGGGCACGTCCTTGTCCTTGCAGAACTCCACCTCCTTGCGCTTCTTGGGAGGGGGCATCTTGGGCGCCGCGCCGGTGAACTTGACGACGCCGGCGATCGCTCCCTGGCCGAGCTTGCCGCCGGCCGGCCGGGCCGACGCCGCCGGCCCGGAGCTCGCCGTGCGCGACGAACCTGAGACCGCGGCGCTGGCCGGCGCCGCGGCCGGTGGTGGGGGCGGCTCCTGCCCGGGGCAGCCGGCGACGGCCGGGAAAAGGACCAGGGACAGCGCGGCCGAGGGAACGAGTCGGCGGGCAGCCATGCCCTGCTCTATACCACGCGCGGGCTGCGCCTACGGCTCAAGGGTGGAACCGATGCGCCTGCGCGAACGGAGCGGGCAGACGCGACCGGCAACGCCCCGCGGCCGCTGCGCGCCGCAGCCGCAGGCGAGCCGTCCGCGGCGAGAATTCCACGCTGGGGCTTCGCCCCAGACCCCGCGAACGGGGCCCCCAACCCCGTTCGCCCTGACCGGCAAGTTTTTGCCGGAACCGCATGTTGCCACCGCGCGCGGCACATCCAAGCCTCGCAGCAGCGGCAAGCGCTCGATTGGGCGTCGAGGGAGAGGAACTGTCTTGCACTAATGTCAGAATCGTCCGACAATATGGTTCGGGATGTCTGCGTTCGATCTTCATGCCTCGCTGGTCGAGGCCGAGAGGCGGCTGGCTCGCGTGCGGGACCGTCCGCGCCGGCGAAGCGACGCCGGCGTGTCGCGTATCGATCCGCTCGCGCAGCAGAAGCTGCGCGATCTGCTCTCGGGGTTCGAGCGGCGCCCGACAAGACAGATTCTGGCCGATCTCCAGGGCTTCTGCCGGAGTGCAGGGTGCCGGATGCCGGCCCGGGCCACGGTCTATCAGCTCATCAAGAACGTCGGCACGCCCCAACATCGCGCGGGCGACCTGCCGCCAGCCGTCCGCGACGCGCTCTACAACGTGGAGGATGACACCATGGTCCCGGAGGCGCAGATCGCGTTCTACTGCTTCAACTACGGCGACCTCGCGGCGATGAGCTTCGCCGCCGGCCTGCCCTGGCTGGCGCTCCACCAGGCGAGCCGGATGCGCGGCTGGCGGCACAAGAGCCGGGGTCCGCTCGATGCGGTGCTCCGCGCCCGAGGGATGTAGGCCATGGCGCGCGGGCCGTTGGAGGTCATCCCGGAGGCCCTAGCCCATGCGATCGAGGGGCTGGAGGGCTGGTTCGTCATCGGCGGCCAGGCCGTGCGCTGCCTCAGCGCCTACCGGGGCAGCCGCGACGTGGATCTGGGCGTGCGGCGCGCGCAGGACCTGGAGACGCTCGTGGCGGAGCTTGGCCGCCGGGGCCGCGTGGAGGTGCAGGAGCGTGGCAAGGACACGATCCATCTGCGCTTCGAAGGCATCAAAGTATCGATCTTCGTGCTGGAGAAGCTGGCGGGGTTCGTCGAGCACAGGCGGCTGAACGTGACCGGCATACTGGCCACGAAGCTGCACGCCGTCCTGGACCGAGGCACACGGCGCGACTTCTTCGATCTGTACGTGACGCTCCAGGTGCAGCGCCTCGGCATTGCCGAGTGTCTGGCGGCGATGCGCGAGATCTACGGCGCGCACGTCAACGAAGCGCTGCTCTTGCGGTCGCTGACGTACTTCGACGATGCCGAGCGAGAGGCGCCGCTTGCGGGCGAGGGCCCGCGCGACTGGGATGACGTGAAGGAGTACCTGCTGACGCGCGTAGGGCAACTGCTGGTGCCGCCAGCCCGGGCGCTGGAGATCCAGCGGCGCGAGGTCGACGTCCGCGACCCGCGCCCAGCGGCGTGAGCTTGCCCGTCGCCGCCCGACTACGTCTGCGCCCGTCCGCCTCCCGCGAGCGTCGCCGCCCGCGCGCTCAGGCCCAGCGCGGCCAGCACGAGCGCTGCGGCGCACAGCGGCATCTCGACCGCTCCGCGCGCCAGGAGCGCCAGCGCCACCACGGTCGCGCCGAGCGGCCGCCGGCGCTTGCCCGCGAGGACGGCCGCGGCGACCAGCCAGGCAAGCGCCTCGGCGAAGAAGCGCGCGGGATCGGGCAGCACGGGGGCCGGGAAGCTCACCAGCCGGTCGAGCACGCGGCCGAGCAGGATGAGCACCCCGGGGGCGCCCGGCTCCGAGCCGGCAAAGGACAGGCGCGCCAAGAGGCCGGCGGCGACGATCAGCGCCACGCCCGGCACCAGACGGGGCCGCCGGCCCGGCCGCGAGCCCAGCCAGGCCATGCCGACCACGCACGCCGCGACATCGAGCAGGACGGCAGCCGTGGCCGCCGCGCGCGCCCCCACGAACAGCCTCGCGGAGCCAAGCTCGCCCGCATGGTACGCGAGCGCCACGGCCGCGAGCCGCGGGACGCCGGCAGCGGCCACCGCGACGAGCACGAGCGCCGGGCCACGCAGCCCCGGCCAGCGCAAGGCGGAGCCTCCGGTCCAGAGGGCAAGCCCCACGGCGCCGCCGGCGCAGGCCAGAGCCGTTCCCAGAGGCACCGGCACCGCCGAGGCGGTCATCGCTCCCATCACGACGACTCCTCCCACGGCGACGGCGAAGATGCGCCACGACGCCGGCAGCGGGCTGCGCCAAAGGGGGAGAGTGAGGCGGATGGTCGCCAGCACCAAGACCACCGCGAGGAGTTGCGAGAGGAGCGATGCGAGCCGCTCCACCCAGGCGATGGCCGTGCCGAGCCCGACCCCCACGCCGGCCAGCGCCGGGGCCACGCCCCGATCGAGAAGTGCAGCGACGAGCCCGAGGCAGGCGGCCCACCGGAGCAGCCGCGCCAGCACGTCCACCTCATCGCCGTTGCCGCGCTGCGCCGACGGCGCACGGCCTCCGGCTGCGCCAGCCTCCGACCCGGTAGCCTCACGCTGCGCGCTCACGTCGGATGGCCCGCCCGGTTCCTGCCCGCCTAGCGCGGCCTCGCCTCGACGAGCGCCATGAGCTCGTCCTCGCTGATGAGCGCGGTGCCGTAGCGGCGCGCCTTGACCGCCTTGCTCGACTGCGACGCCGGGTCCGCAATCACGAGGTAGCTCAGGTCCTTGGTGACGGCCGGCAGGACCCGGCCGCCCGCCTGCTCGATGAGCTGGGCAAGCTCCTTGCGGGGCCGGAGGAGCGTGCCCGTGATGCAGAAGCTCTTGCCCGCCAGTTTTCCTGCCGCCGCGGCGCACACCGGCTTGATGCCCGCGCGGGTGAGCCGGCCGATCTCGCCGGAGCGCTCGCGCAGGCCCTGGACGATGCCCTGCGCCTTGATCTCCCCGAGCCCCGCGATGGCCGAGAGATCCTCCACCCGGGCCGCCATCAGCTTGCCGAGATCGTCGTAGCCCGCGGCGCCGAGCAGCCGGGCCGTCTGCATGCCGAAGCCCTCGATCCCGAGCGCCGCGAGGAACACAGGCAGGGTGAGCGGCAGCCTGCCATGGAGCTGGTCGAGGGCATTCTGGGCGCTCTTGCGCCCCTGCCGATCCAGGCGCGCGATGTCATCGACCCCGAGCGAGTACAGGTCGAGCGGCTCGCGCACCAGGCCCTCCTGCACCAGCGCGGCGACGAGCTTCTCTCCCCACTGCAGGGCGCCGACGGCCTCGATCCAGTTGTGGATGCGCCCCTCGATCCGCGCCGGGCAGGCGGCAGCGCGGCACTTCAGGTACTCGCCCTCGGTCGCCAGTGGCCCGCCGCAGCTCGCGCAGCGCCCGGGCGGCTCGGCCGCCGGGCCGGCCTTGAGCACGACCTCTTCGACATAGGGAATGACGTCGTTGCGGCGCGAGACCAGCACTTCATCCCCGACCCCGATGCCGAGCGAGCGTACGCGGGCGGCGTTGTGCAGCGAGGCGCGCTGCACCGTCGCCCCGGCAAGCTCGACCGGCTCGACCACCGCCACCGGCGTCACCCGGCCGCTCGGGCCGGTGTCCCAGCGGATCTCCAGCACGCGCGTCACCTCGGCCGGCGAGGCGAACTTGAAGGCCACCGCCCCGCGCGGCCGGCGGTTGAGCTCGCCGAGGCGGGCCTGGACGTCCAGCCGGCCCACGCGGACCACCAGCCCGTCGATCTCGTAGTCGAGCTCGGCGCGCAGCCCCTCGGCGTAGCGCCGGTAGACGCCGAGCGCGTCCGCGAGGCCGCCCTGGTAGATCTGCGGCGTGGCAAAGCCGAGGCGGCGCAGCAGCTCGAACTTGGCGCGCTCGCTCTCGAGCTCGAGCTCCTCGGCCACGTCGTAGGTGAGCACGGTCAGATGCTCGTTGCCGCTGCCGTCGAGCCGCCGCGCCGTGCCGGCCGCGGCATTGCGGGCGTTCGCGTTGTCCGGGAAGTGCTCGCGCAGATCCGAGCGGCGCAGGATGATCTCGCCGCGCACCGAGAGCGGGCGGCCCGGCGCGATGCGGTGCGGCACGCCGCGCATGCGCCGGACGTTGGGCGTGATGCGCTCGCCCACCTCGCCGTCGCCCCGGGTGATGGCGTCGCACAGCAGGCCGTCGCGGTAGACGAGCTCGACGGAGATCCCGTCGAGCTTCTCGGTCACGAACAGGTCGCCGCCGATCCCGCCGAGCCCATCCTTGGCGAGCAGCTCGTCGCAGCGCGCCACCCAGTCGCGCAGCTCCTGCTCGGAGACGACCTTGTTGAGCGAGCCCATCGGGATCTCGTGGCGAGCCTTCTCCCACGCTTCGGCCAGCACGGGGCTGCCCACCCGCGCGAGCAGCGGATGCGCCGGAGCCAGCAAGCGCAGCTCGTCCTCCAGCGCGTCGTACGCGGCATCGGAGATCTCGGGCTCGCCCGCGTAGTAGCGCTCGCGGTAGCGCGCCAGCCGCGCGGCGAGCTGGGCAACGCGAGCCCGCATCGCGGGATCGACGTCGAGGCCACCGCCGAGGGTCGCCGTGCCCATTGCGGCGACTTCTAGACCATCCCGCCGGGCCCGCCAAACACTTCTCCTCCCACATTGGCCTACATCGCGCAGCGGCGAGCACGATTGGAACGAATCGGCCCTGAGCCCGTCCAACTTGTGCTCTCGGTCGGAACGACCCCAACCGCCGGCCCCTGCCAACGGAGGAGCGCGTGAGTAAGGAATCGAGGTTCGATCTGGCTTGCAGTCTTCCCCGGAACGAGGACAACCACGGCGCCGGCTCGTGGGCTTTCCCGGCGGCGCAGCCGAAGCTTCCCGTGGCGGGGGGCACGCGCGGCCCGGGGGAGGATCCCGCCCTGCGGCCGAGCTCGGTCCCGCGCACGCTCACGGAGCGCCTCGCGCTGGCCCGGATCCGGCTGCGGCACGCCGCGGAGAACGGGATCCGGATCCGCGTCTACGAGGTCGCCCTGGATCTCGACATGAGCGAGTTCCACTTCGCGCGCCAATTCCGCGCCGCCTACGGCTGCTCGCCCCACGTGTTCTACGACGAGATCCGCGCCACCTGCGCCCGCAGCCTGCTCGGCCAGGGCTGCGCGGAGGGCGAGGTCGCACGCCGGATCGGCCTGCGCCGGCCGGCCGAGCTGCGCGCCCTGCTCGGGCGGCGCCGGGGCACGGCCGGAGGCGCGGCGGGCCGCTCCAGCCATCCGCCTGCGGTAGCGGCGACGGCAGCGCTGTAGGGGCGGCGCGGCGGGCGGCGGCGGGTGGCCACAAGCTCGGCGATCGCCGCGAAGAACTACTAGGTCCGAAAATCGTCGCGCGGCGCGACGATTTTCGGCTGCGCGTAGCGCCCGCGACGGGCGTCGGGGTAGGGGCCCCGACGCCGAGGCAGCCGGGGCACGGGTGACGCGCGCGCAGCGCGCGTCGGGACCCGAACCCCGTCCCGCAGGGACGGACAGCGTGAAGCTTCTGGTCGGCCGGCAACCGCAGCCCTGGCGCCTCCGCCCGGGGTTCGGTGCCGAGCGCTCGACAGCGCAGCGCAGAGTGCCACCGGCTGAGGGCCGTGGGGGAACGCGAAGGCGTGAACGCTGGCGTTGGCGGCTTGGGTTGCGGGCGGAGCCCGCGCTGAGGCGAAGGCCAGCGCGCCCGCCTCGTGTCCACGCACGTCGACACGACAGACATGACAACGAACGACGACACATGCTTGTCGTCGTTCGTGTACGTGGCTACCATGTCGTCGCACCTCGACACGCCGGGAGCGCCACCATGGTCGTACGGACCCCCACGGACGTTGGACTCCTCATTCGCGACAGGAGGCGCCGGCTCGGCCTGCGGCAGAACGACCTGGCCCGGACGGTGGGGGTCAGCCGCCAGTGGATCGTGGAGGTCGAGCGGGGCAGGCCGCGCGCTGAGCTGGGCTTGGTGCTTCGCACGCTCGCTGCGCTCGGCATCGACCTGCTGGTGAGCACGGGGGAGCAGCAGCGGGACACGGCACCGGCCCCGGACGCCGCCATCGACCTCGACGCCGTGATCGCGGCAGCCCGGGGGCGCAGGTCGTGACGGCAAAACCCGCCGCAGCGGATCGGCTGGCCGTGCTCATCGGCGGACGAGAGGTCGCCCTGCTCCGGCGAGACCGCCGCCGTGGTTGGCTCCTCGCCTACGACGCTCAGTGGCGCTCCTCGAGCGCCGCCTTCCCTCTGTCCGTCTCGCTGCCGCTCGCCGCCGAAGAGCACGGCCCGGGACCCGTCGAGGCGTTCGTCCGCGGGCTGCTGCCCGACAACGACCAGATCCTCGATCGGTGGGCCAGGCGCTTCCAGGTTTCGGCGCGCAATCCCTTCGCCCTGGTTGCGCACGTCGGAGAGGACTGCCCGGGCGCCGTGCAGATCGTCCGCCCCGAGCGCGTCGAAGTGCTCGCCGTTGCCGGCCCATTCCAGGTGGAGTGGCTGGTCGAGGCGGGCGTGGCGGCGCGTCTGGGGCTGCTCCGACGCGACCAAGCCGCGTGGCGCGCTCCGCAGGACGCCGGCCAGTTCAGCCTCGCCGGTGCCCAACCCAAGACCGCGCTGCTGCTCGACGAGGGGCGCTGGGGCGTGCCGTTCGGGCGCACCCCCACGACCCACATCCTGAAGCCGCCCAGCGGGGAGTTGGACGGTCACATCGAGAACGAGCACTTCTGTCTGGCCCTGGCCCGCGCGGTGGGACTCCCGACTGCCGGCTCGGAGGTCATGCGATTCGGCGACGAGGTGGCCATCGTGGTCGAGCGCTATGACCGCATCCGCGCCACCGACCTCGCCGCAACGGCAGCCGCCGAGAGCGCCGCGAGGGCGGCTCAGGCTGCCGCTGCCCGCGATGCGGGCGAAGCGGCCCGCGCTGCCGCCGCCGCCGCCGAGGCGGCTGCCCGGGCCAACGCGCTCGGCGAGTTGGCGAAGACGCGGCCAATCCTCCGGCTCCACCAGGAGGATCTCTGCCAGGCGTTCGGACTGCCACCCACCGCGAAGTACCAGAACGAGGGAGGGCCGACTCCGGAGGCGATTGCCGCGTTGCTCCGCGAGCACTCGAGCCGGCCCCGCGAGGATGTCGCGACCTTCGTGGGCGCCTTGGCCTTCAACTGGCTCATCGCGGGGACCGACGGCCATGCCAAGAACTACTCGCTGCTTCACGGCAGAGGCGGCCGCGTACGCCTTGCGCCCCTCTACGATCTCGCGAGCGCCCTTCCCTACGAGCAGATGCCGCTGCAGAGGCTACGGCTTGCGATGAAGGTCGGGGGAACCTACCGTCTGCGCGACATCGGCGGCTATCGCTGGCGCAGGCTCGCCGCCGGCTGCCGCCTGGACGCGGACGCGACCCTCGCACAGCTCGCGGAGCTCGCGTCACGCGTGGTCCAGAGCGCCGGCGTCATCCGCGATCGCTGCCTGGCCAGCGGGCTGTCGCACCCTGTTCTGGACCGGCTGGCGGCAGCAGTGACCGACCGTGCCGCGCGCTGTCTGCAGGTGATCAGGGGCGGCGGCTGAGCTCTGGCCCGCCCAGCCCCAGGCCTCGCGGGTCCAACCCGCGGGCAAACAGGGTTTTGCACCCTATTGGTTTCACCGTTGGGTTGCGGGCGCAGCCCGCGCTATGATCCAGGCGCACCATGCGTTTCGTTCTGGGCTTGCACCTACTGGGATTGGCCACGGCCGTGGCCGTGGCCTGCGCGGGCAAGGATGAGAGCGGCAAGGAGACGCTCTGCGTGCCCGGCGAGAACATCTTCTGCCGCTGCCGTGGCGGGGCCGCCGGCACCAAGCAGTGCCTGGACGACGGCAACAGCTTCGGCTCCTGCGAGACATCGGCCGGGGACTGCGACGAGGCGCCGGGCCAGCCACCGGGCGGCGGCTCCGGCGGCGCGAGCGTGCCCCCGGGCGGCGGCGGCGCGCCACCATCCGAGCCGGGGCAGCTTCTCGCGCCCTGCGCCGACGACGCGGCGTGCGACGATGGCCTGACCTGCCCGGGCGGCTACTGCACCAAGCCTTGCACGAGCTACGACCAGTGCGCCCCGCCGGAGCCGGCCGAGCCGGGCGACTGCGTCAAGGTGAAGGGACATGCGTGGTGCGTGCCCTACTGCCTGACGCAGGCCGACTGCGAGCCGTACGGCCCGGACAGCCGCTGCGGCTACACGCCGGATGCGCTGCCGCCCTACGACGTGGTGGTGTGCGCCGACTGGGGCGAGAGCCCGCAGCTCCCGCCCGACGGGTATCCGCCGGATCCATACGTGTGCGAGGACGACGCGGTGTGCAACCTCGGCCTGCAGCACGTCGAGCGGATCTGCCAGAACGGAAGCTGCATGGCCGGCTGCCACGAGAGCAGCGACTGCAGCTCGCCCGGGGTCGAGTGCGCGGTCCCGGCCCCGTCGAAGCCGGGCACGTGCGGAGCCGCCACCGGGAACGTCGACGCCTGCCCGGGCGAGCCCGTCACCATCTCCATCGCCGGCGGCGAGGAGGTGGTCACGGGCAGCACGGCCGAGCTGCCCAAGCCCGGGGACGCGAAGGGCACGGGCGACTGCGCCGGCACCGCCACGGACACCGAGGAAGCCGTCTACGCCGTGCTGCCCCAGGACAGCGGCCAGCTCATCGCGCTGCTGGAGGTTCAGGCGAGCTACGACCCCATGCTGTACGTGCGCCAGGCCCCCTGCGAGTCGGGCCAGCAGATCGCCTGCTCCGACGAGCCGGGCGAGGGCAAGGACGAGATCGTCGAGCTCGCGGTGCAGGCCGGCCACAAGATCTACATCTTCGTCGACGGCTGGGACGGCTCGACGGGCGTGTACAAGCTCACGCTGGATCTGTCGAAGTAGTGCCCGGGCTACACGTCGAGCTCTTCGGCCTTGGCCTTGGGCGCCTTCTCCATGATGAACCGCTAGCGGGCCTGGGCGTCCTTGCCCATCAGCTCGTTCAGCAGCACCCGGTCGGTCTCGATCTCGCCGTCGACCACGACACGCAGCGCGCGGCGACGCTGCGGATCGAGCGTCGTGGCCTTCAGATCCTCGGCCGGCATCTCGCCCAGGCCCTTGAAGCGGCTCACCTGCGGCTTGGCGCCGGCCGGAAGCGAGGCGAGCACGCGGTCGCGCTCGGCCTCGTCGAGCGCCCAGTAGGTCTCCTTCGCCGCGTCGACGCGGTAGAGCGGCGGCTGGGCCAGGTAGACGTGGCCGCCCCGCAGCAGGCCGGGCATGTGCCGGTAGAAGAAGGTCAGCATCAGCGTGGTGATGTGCTGGCCGTCGCTGTCGGCGTCCATCAGGAGGAAGACCCGGTCGTAGCGCAGCTTCTCCGGGGCGTAGTCCTTGCCCACCCCGCAGCCCAGGGCCGTGATCACGTCCTGTAGCTCCTTGTTGGCCCAGATCTTGGCGCTCGAAGCCTGCTCGGCGTTCAGGACCTTGCCGCGCAGCGGCAGGATGGCCTGGGTATGGCGGTCCCGGCCCTGCTTGGCCGAGCCGCCGGCGCTGTCGCCCTCGACGATGAACAGCTCGCACTCGGCCGGCTCGGTGGACGAGCAGTCGGCGAGCTTGCCGGGCAGGTTGAGCCGGCGCACCGTGGCGCTCTTGCGCAGCACGCTCTGGGTGACCTCGCGCCGCGCCGCGCGCGCCCGCGCCGCCAGGATCGCCCGGCCCACGATGGCCTCGGCCGAGGAGCCGTTCTCCAGCAGCCACTGCTCCAGGGCGGGACGCACCAGGCTCTCGACCGCGGCCGTGACCTCGGGGTTGCCGAGCCGGTCCTTGGTCTGGCCCTGGAACTGCGGCTCGCGCACGTAGATGCTGAGGATGGCCACGAGCCCTTCGCGGATGTCCTCGGCCGACAGCGTCACGCCCTTGATGCTGATGCTCTTGGCGTCGAGGTAGGCGCGCACGGCGCGCACCACCGCGGCGTTCAGGCCCACCTCGTGCGTACCGCCCGCGCGCGTGGGAATGCCGTTGACGTAGGTGCGCAGGCAGTAGTCGAGCGCATCGGTCCACTTTAGCGCCAACTCCAGCCGGACCTCGCCCTCCTTGGAGGCGTAGAAGATCCCCGGGTGCGTCGCGGCCTTCTCGCGTTCGGCCACGAGCCGCGGCAGGAAGTCGGCGATGCCCCCCTCGTGCTCGTAGGTGAAGCTCTCCCCGCTCCCCTGGTCCTGGAGCACGATCTGCAAGCCGGCGTGCAGGTACGTCCTCGCCTCGAGCGTCTCGCGCACCAGATCGAGATCGAAGCGCGCCTCGGGGCCGAACACCTCCGGATCGGGCCGGAAGTGCAGCCTGGTGCCGCGCTTGCTCGTCTTGCCGACCCGCACCAGCTTGCCCCGTGGCTTCCCCCGGCAGAAGCGCTGGGCATGCTCGAGGCCGTCGCGGTAGACGTGCACCTCGAGCTCCTCGCTCAGAG
This sequence comes from Deltaproteobacteria bacterium, assembly GCA_016209145.1. GTDB lineage: Bacteria > Myxococcota_A > Polyangia > Polyangiales > Polyangiaceae > JACQWT01. The sequence goes on from JACQWT010000028.1 coordinate 15,113, forward strand.
CAGGTGGTGGTAGCCGCGCGCGTCCGTGCCGCCGATGTACATGGCGGGACGGCGGCGCACCGGCTCCAGCCCTTCCAGCACCTCGATGTCGCGCGCCGTGTAGCTCTCGGCGCCCCGCCGCCCGTTGCGGGATCCGTTCGCAGCGGCCATCTAGCTCTCTCCTTCGGCGGGCGAATCCCCGTCCGCCGCGGGCGCCGGCACCAGCTCCGGCCCGGAATCGTCGTCGCCCCCTCTTCTCCCGCCCGAAGACGGCTTGGCGTCGAGCTCCGGCACCTGCACCGGCGGCTGGACCATCTGTGCAAAGCCGCCGCGCTTGACGATCCAGTGCCCGCGCCCGCCGCGCGGTCCCTGCAGCGAGCGCAGCGTCAGGCTTCGCTCCGTGCCCGTCGCGGTGCGCACGGCGACGGCGTCGAGGTCGCGGTGGCCCAGCACCAGCCCGAGCAGCCTCGCCTCCTTGGCGAGCTTGATGACCATGCTGCCCTTGCCCGCGCCGGCGAGCAGCGGGATCTCGGCACAGTCCACCGCGAGCGCGTGCCCGTCGTCGGCAGCGACCATTACCCATTCGGCCTCGCGTTGCCGGACGAGCGACAGCACGGCCAGCACCTCATCGCCCTCGCCCGGCCGGGCGAAGCGGCGGCCGGCGCGCGTGCTCGGCTCGGCGTGCGGCCGCAGAGAGAAGCGGAAGCCCAAGCCGCGCCGGGTCACGGCGAGCGCAAAAGGCGGCTCGGGCTCCAGCGCCTCGGGGTGCAAAGGCGGCACCTCGAGCACGCGCGGGTCGAAAGAGAGCGCGCCGACGATGCGCTCGCCGTCGCCCAGCTTGAACAGCTTCTGGACGGGATCGCCGTAGCCGGTCGAGGCGGGCACGTCGTGGATGCGGCAGACGTAGCAGACGCCGAGGTTGGAGAAGAAGGCCGCGGCGGCGCGTGTCGAGCCGGCCAGCGCCGCGAGCACCTGATCGCCCTCGCGCAGCCTGGTCGTTTGCACGTCCTTGATCTCGCGCACGCGCTTGACCCAGCCGCTCGCGCAGAGGATGACCTTGGCGTCCTCCTCGGCGATGAAGTCCTCCTCGTCGAACTCCGGCTCCTCCAGATCCCTTACCACCTCGGTGCGGCGCGCCACGGCGTAGGCTTTCTTGATCTCCAGGAGCTCCGCGCGCAGCAAGTCCCAGCGCTTGGCCTCGCTCCCCAGCAGCTCGCCCAACCGGCGCTCTTGCAAGCGCTTCTCGGCCAGCTCCCGGCGGATGGCCTCGATCTCGAGCCGCGCGAGGCGGTAGAGCTTGAGCTCGAGGATGGCGTCGGCCTGCTCCGGGCTCAGACCGAAGCGACCGACGAGCTTCGCCGCGGCGTCGGCCTTGCCCTCGCTCTTGCGCACGATGCGAATGACCTCGTCCAGGACGTCGAAGACGAGCTCGAAGCCCTCCAGGATGTGGATCCGGCGCCCCAGCTCGGCCCGCTCGAACCCGAGCCGGCGCGTCAGCGTCGCGAAGCGGAAGTCCAGGAACTGCCGGAGCAGCTCCTGGAGCCCCAGGCGGCGCGGCGCGCACAGGTCCCCGTCGTCGGCCGGAACGAGGCAGGTCAAGTTGATCTGCACGCTCGTCTGGAGCGGCGTGTGCTTGAACAGGTAGGCCATCACGAGCTGCGGATCGGTGCCGCGCTTGAGCTCGAGCACGATGCGCGTCTCGGCCGTTGACTCGTCGCGCACGTCGAGCAGGCCGCCCAACTTCTTGCCGATGATGACCTCGGCGATCTTCTCGACCGCCACCCGGCGCTCGACGTTGTACGGCACCGACGTGATGACCAGCAGGTCGGGCAGGCCACGGCCGCGTGCCGGCTCCAAGCGCCACTGCGCCCGCAGCCGGATCGAGCCCTGGCCCGCCTCGTAGATGCTGCGCAGCTCATGGCGTCCCACCTGGAGCTGGCCGCCGGTGGGGAAGTCCGGCCCCTGGATGCGCTTCAAGAGCTGCTTCAACGTGGGCTCCGGCGCCTCGATGAGGTGGACGCAGGCGTCGATGACCTCGCCGAGGTTGTGGGGCGGGATCGCGGTGGCCATGCCCACGGCAATGCCGTAGGAGCCGTTGACCAGCAGGTGGGGGAAGCGCGCCGGCAGGACGCTCGGCTCGAAACGGGTGGCGTCGTAGTTCGGCCGGAAGCCGACCGTGTCCTTGCCGAGCTCGCCCAAGAGCTCCAGGGCAAGCGGCCGGAGCTTCGCCTCGGTGTAGCGCATGGCCGCGGCGCCGTCGCCGTCGGCCGAGCCGAAGTTGCCGTGGCCGTGGACGAGCGGCGCGTGCATGACGAAGTCCTGCGCGAGCCTGACCATGGCGTCGTAGATGGCGACGTCGCCATGGGGGTGGTACTTGCCCATCACCTCGCCGACCACGGCGGCGCTCTTGCGGAAGCGCGCGTCGGGCACGAGGCGCAGATCCTCGTACATCGCGTACAGGATCCGGCGCTGGACCGGCTTGAGCCCGTCGCGCACATCGGGCAGCGCGCGCGAGGTGATGACGCTGAGGGCGTACGCCAAGTAGCGGCGCTCGGCCTCGGCGGCGAGCCGCGCATCTTGGACGAGGGGAGGGGGCAGCATCGAGTCGCCGGCCCCGCCCCCGCCGCGGCGCGCCCGTCCGCCGCGCGCCGCGCCACCAGAAAGGGGCAGGCTCAGTTGCGTCGTTCCAGCCACGTGACCTTGCTCCGGATCTCCGAGACCACGGCCGCGAAGGGCTACACCTTCGTTCAGTGGTGCTCGTGGCTTTCGCATAGGCCATCCGAGCCGCCCGGGTCAAGCCTGCGCTGGGCCTGTCGTTCGCCAGAACGCCATCCGGGACGTGTGCGGCCGGATCCCCTCATTGTCGGTGGGTCACGGCGCGCCCTTGTCGGTGCGGCGGCGGCGCCGGGACGCCGTAGGGCGGGTGCCGCGAGGCGCGGCGGTGATGGTCATGGTCTGAGGTCATGGTTTCGGGTCATGGCCATGGTCATGGTCCGCGGGCAGCGGGGCGGCAGGCCAGCGGCGCGCCAGCAGAGCTGGCACGCCGCTGGCATCGCCTGGCTCTGGGCTCTCGGGGCAAGTGCTCTCGGGCAAGGCCCTCGTGGCGCCATGACGCTCTCCTTGTCGGGTGCGAAAGGAGAGCGTCATGGCGCCGCAACGCAGTTCCAGTCCGTCCCAGAGTCACCCGCCGTCCCAGAGTCACCTGCCGTCCGAGGGCCCGTCGCCGTCCCAGAGTCACCTGCCGTCCGAGGGCCCGTCGCCGTCCCAGAGTCACCTGCCGTCCCAGAGTCACCTGCCGTCCGAGGGCCCGT
>JACQWT010000457.1 GCA_016209145.1 Deltaproteobacteria bacterium
CCCGTTCACGGCATTTCCGCGCCAGCAAGGACGGCTCGCCGAGTCGGCCGCGATTGCGGGGCAGGGGTGACGCGCCCGAAGGGCGCGTCGGGACCCCAACCCCGTCCCGAAGGGACGGACTTACGTCCTCGGCCCGGCCCCTCACGTACAGGAGTACGTTCCGGGCCGGGCCTCCGGGCGCGCTCATGCGCGCAGCCCCGCCTGACGAGCCGGCTGGGAGAATGCGTGAACGCTTACGCGGGCCCGCGGATCTCACTGCCACCACAGCTCGGGCGCCGAGAGCCAGTCGTAGGCGCGCGCCAGGGCCTGCTTGCCTCCGGTTTCGAGGACGGCACCGTGGCAGACGATCACGCGATCGAAGTCCCAGGCGAGCACGCGCTTGAGGCTGCGCTGCGCCGCGGCGCGATCGGAGAACAGCCAGCGCACCTGCTTGGGCGGGCCGAAGCGGCGCAGCCGCATGGACAGGCCGAGCGCCGCGCGGCCAAGCAGCCCGCCCCGCGCGGCCAGGTGCCAGGCCAGATCCGCGAGGAGCAGGCTGCGGCTCGGGCGGTGGTAGAAGACCACCTCGCTCAGCCTGGGTGCACCGGCGAAGATCACCTGCTCGAAGTCGCCCTCCCACTCCGGCTCGGCCACGTCGCCCAGCGCGGCCACGGACGCGCCGCAAGAGCCCATGCCGGGCGGACCGAACAGCCTCGCCCCAGGGAAGGCATCGTGCCACGCGCCGAGCTGCCCGTCGTGGTCCAGGTTGGGGGCCACGACGCAGCGCACCTCTCCGAGCGCGCCCAGGGCGGCCCGCAGCGGCTCGGACGGGGCGAGGGGCGCGTGCAGAAACAGGCCGCCCGAGCGCAGCCGGGCCACTGACATCCGCATGCCGAGCTCGACGCCGAGCACGCGCCGGCTCTCTTCGGCCGCCCACAGCTCTTGACCTAGCTCGCGAAGCATGTTCGGCCCTGCGCCCTAGCGCGGGCTTCGCCCGCAACCCAACGGCGGAACGGATGCGCCCGCGGGAACCGAGCGGGCCGAAGCAAGCAGCAACGCCTCGCGGCCGTTGCGCGCTGTAGCCGCAGGCGAGCCGTCCGCGGCGAGAATTCCACGCTGGGGCTTCGCCCCAGACCCCGCGAACGGGGCCCCAACCCCGTTCGCCCTGTCCGCCCGGCTTCCCGTGCCGAAGTGCATCGTTTCTCTGACATGGTGAACTAGCGGGCCACCGCACACTTGGGATCGGCCGCCGCCGAGGTGTTGTTGTCGGTCCGGCACTCCTTCCAGTCGTGGGGCGGGCCGTCGTCGTCGACCACGGCGTAGACCAGATCCGGGGGCTGGCCGCCCTGCGGCACGAAGAGCAGATCCTCGGAGCCGAGCGAGTACAGGGGCAGCGTGGTCGCCTTCTCGCCGAGCTTGACGCCGTCCGGGGGCTTGCCCTGGTAGAAGCCCACCACGACGCCCGGGGGCACCGATGCCTCGCCCATGTTGCGCACGCGCGCGAAAAGGCCGTACTCGCCCGCGCACTTGGGAAACACGCTCACCACCAGATCCGGTGCGGAGAACTCGCCCCCCGGCTGCTTGTTCTGCCGGAAGTTGTTCAGGCCGGGCTGCTTCCAGTTGGGCTTCTCCTTGGCCGGGATGGAGCCGTCCTCGCCGACGTTGGTCACGTGGTAAGTGTGCTGGTTCCACACGCGCCGGGTGCGCACCCAAGAGCCCGACTTGCTGCCGAGGATCAGAATGCCCGACTGCTTGGTGCCGTTGCAGCTCAGGGCGTAGGCGTTGGTCGGCACGACGATGTCGGCCTTGCCGTCGTTGTCCACGTCGGCGATGACCGGGTAGTCCCAGAGCGTACCCGAGGTAAGACAGGTATCCGGGATGAGCTGCGTGCCGGTCTTGCCGTCGTACATCCACAGGTGCACCTCGTCGCGGTAGACGACCTCGGCCGAGCCGTCGCCGTTGAAGTCGAAGACGGCGCTGCCGGTGCACGCGCTGGAGCAGTCCTGCGTCTTCTTGAACCACAGCACCGTGTCCTTGTTGTCCACGCTCGGGTTCATGAGCTGCTTGCCGCTCAGGACGACGTAGCCCACGGCCCCGGCGGCCCCTACGTCCGGCACCCCGTCGCCGTCGAAGTCGGCGACCGTGGGCGGCCCGCCGCCGTACTCGCTCTGCGTGTTGCAGAAGATCTTCGTGGACTCACCGTGGTTGATGTCGATGCCCTTGCGGATGACCTTCACCTTGGCGGGGCTGGCCGGGTCGAAGCCGATGACCTGGGCGGTGTGCGGCCCGCCCGAGGAGATGACCACCACCTCCGGCTTGCCGTCGAGATCGAGATCGCCCACGGCGTGGTAGCCAAAGGGGATGGCGTCGGGCCCGGAGCGCAGATCCCATAGTGGGGTCCCGTCGATCTTGTAGGCGCGCTGCCCCTCGACCACGTCGAGCACGCCGTCCTGGTCGATGTCGGCGAAGCTCGTCAGGTGAATGCCCCAGCTCGTCTGCGGATCGAGCTCCTGGACGACGGCGCCGGTCTTGCCGTCGAGCAGGGTCAGGCCCACCAGCACCAGAGGCGCGCCGCTCCCGGTCGGGTCGGCGACGGCCGGGTTCTCGTAGCCGCAGTGCACCTTGGTCGTGTCGGCCTGCGTCCACAGCACGTCGCCGTTGGCCTTGAAGGCCACGACGCCGGTGTTCTGCGCCACGGCGTCGCAGCAACTGTTGCCGTTGGGGATGCTCGGCGCGGCGCAGGCGACCAGCTCGGCCACGCCGTCGCCGTCGAGATCGCCGGCCGCGAGCCCGGTGCTGGCCTGCACGCCGCCCGGCTTGCTCCACTTCTCCACGAGCTGACCCCCCACGAGCGAGATGACGTGCAAGGTCCCGGGCCGGTAGTAGCCCCCGCCCGTGAAGGTCGAGAAGGCGATCTCCGGGATGTCGTCGGCCGTCACCTTGCCGTCGCAGTTGTCGTCGTCGAGCTGCACGACGATCGGCGTCATCATGACGTCGGTGGAGTACGGGTAGCTCGTCTGCCCGCCCCAGGAGTGCTTGACCTCGGGGTCGAGCTCGCTCGTGGGCGGCTTGAGCTCGCACTTCTGGAGACAGCTCGGCGGCTCGCCCGGCTCCTCGTTCGGGGCGCATGCGGGCGGCTTGGGCAGGCACTTGCCCGTGGGCGGCACGACTCCGCCCTGGCACGAGGCGTCCGCGCCGCCGTCCGGCTCGCTCGGCTCGCCCAGGGCGTACTCGCAGTACTCGCCCGCCTGGCAGTCGGAGACGTCGACGCAGCTCTCGCCCGGAACGGCACACTTCTGGAAGGAGCAAACTTGCTCGTCGCCGCAGCACTCCTTGCCGCAGGCCCGGTCCTTGGCGCAGCAGGCGCCGTCCGCGGTGCACACGCCGCCGTCGCCGCAGCTCTCTCCCGGCGTGCAGCCGGCGTCGCCGCCATCGGTGAAAAGGCCACCGCCGCTCCCGCCCGTCCCCTGGTGGCCGGCGGCACCGCCGGCCCCGCCCGTGGCGCTCGTGCCAGCGCCGCTCGCGCTCGAGGTCGAGTCCCCGCACGAGCTCGCCGCGAGCGCGGCCAGGGTCACGACCGCGGCAACACCGCCAGAAACCAGCAGCTTCTGCATCGCCGTCTCCCGTCTCCAGGCAATGATGTCAGAACTTCGCCACCGCGAGCAACGGGAGTAGTGGGCCGTCCGGGGAGCGTGGGTTCGGGACGAGCCTCCTGTCCAGCGGCGCCACGTGCCAGTCCATCTCCTCGAGCGGCACGGCTCCGAGCAACGGCTGGGCGCCGCGCGGGAGCTCGAGCACGCGCACCTGACAGCTCCGTCCCTGGACCTCGATCTCCGCAATCCCGACCACGCGGCAGTCGTGGCGCCCGCCGTCTGCCGTCGTGACCTGGACCGTACCGAGCTCGACCAGCCGGAGCCGTTCCACCAGATCCGCCGGGAGCGCGAGCTGGGCGGCGCCCGAGCCCGCCACCGCGTCGCAGCGGATCTCCTCGCCGTGCTCGCCCGCAGGCAGGAAGCGGTTCTGCCAATTGCTCACACGGATCGGCACGGAGAAAACGCCCATCGGGGTTCAGTTTAGCACAATCTGCTTCGATTCCGGTGATTCGTTCATCGCCGGGAATCGCCGGCCCGCTGGGCGCCTGTGCGCTTCGTGCCTGGCGTGCCGCGCCGCCCGACTCGGGGCCAGGCGACCGCGTGCACGTCGCGCCACCTACGGCGCGAACTTCGCCACGAAGACCTCCAGGGCGCCGCCAGGGCTCACGAGCGGCCCCCCGCCGAGATCCACGGATGACTGGAAGATCCCGGTCAGCACTACGTTGCCGAAGCCGTCGGCACCCACGGCAACGCCCCAATCGCCCCCGGCGCCGCCGAAGCGCTTGCTCCACAGGTGCTTCCCGGACGCGTCGAACTTGGCAATGTAGCCGTCCCAGAACTCGTCTCCCGGCGGGCTCAGCGCCCCGCCACCGAAGTCCGGGGTGTCCCGGAACCCACCCGTGAGCAGCACGTTGCCTGACGCATCAACGGCAGCGGCACAGTCGAAGATGAAGCTGTCGGAACCGGACCCGCCGAATGCCTTGCTCCAGAGGTGACTGCCGTCCGGGCCGAGCTTCGCAAGGAAGACATGCGTCCCTGCACCGCCCATCGGCCCCCCTCCGAAGTCCAGGATTCCGGAGAACGAGCCAGCCACGACGATGTTGCCCGCGGCGTCTACGGCGATTCCGGAACCGGCGACCACTTCGCCAAAAGACTTGCTCCAGAGGTGAGTGCCCGAGGCGTCGAACTTCGCCACGAACATGCGCCGGTGAAGTGGCGGGCTCCCGAGCGGGCCGCCGCCAAAGTCGATGCTCCCCTCGAAGAAGCCCGTCACGATCACGCTGCCCGCGCCATCCACGGCCACAGCCCCACAGCCCTGCCGGCCCGGGCCGCCGAAGCGCCTGCTCCCGACATGGTTCCCCGCGGTGTCAAACTTGACGAGAAAAACATCCGTCTGCAGCATGTCCGGCCATTGGGGGTCCCCGGCTACGGCCACGAGCGGCCCGCCGCCGAAGTCCAGCGTTCCGTAGAAGTCGCCCGCGACGAACACGTTGCCCGCCCCGTCGACTGCGATGCCGCGCGGGTTCTGGGTGTCGTCTCCCTTGACCGGGCTTCCGAAGTGCCTGCTCCAGCGGTGGTGGCCATCGGGGTCGAGCGAGAGCACGAACATCTCCGGGCCATGCTCGACAGGAACAAGCGGGCCGCCGCCAAAGTCAATGCTGCCGCCGAAGGTGCCTGTCACCAGGACGTTGCGCGCCGAGTCGATGGCAACGCTGCTAGGGCTGCCACCCGCCTCGGGGTCCCCGTAGTCACGGCTCCACAGGTGGCCGCCGTCCGGAGCGAGCTCGGCCACGAAGATGTCCTCCCCGTCGGACTGGAGCCCCCCGCCGCCGAAGTCGATGCTGCCCTCAAAGTCGCCTACGAGCACGATGGCGCCCGAGCCCTCGACGGCTAGGTCGAGCACAGACTGACTCTTCACGTCTCCGAATGCCTTGCTCCAGATGTGCTGGCCTGGACTGGGACCGGCTCCGCTGCCTCCGCCCGCGCCGCTCGCGCCCGCGTTGCCCCCGCCGCCTGCCGTGCCGCCCGAGCCGGCTGAACCGGCGACGTCACCCCCCAAACCCCCGACACCACCGGCCGCCGTGACAGCCGCGCCCTGACCGCCGCCGGCCGTGCCCGCGCCGCAACCGCAAGCCGCAGCCGCGAGCATCGCGGCCACGACAAGAGAACCGAGCGCTCGCAGGCCGAGCGCGGCCGCTCTGCCCTGCGTAGGGCTCCCCGCAGGCTGCGCTTGCTTGCTTGTCCGTCGTTCCATCCGCCTCTCCTTGGTCCAGGATACTGCTCCGCGCCCGCTCGGGCAAGCGTCGGGCGCCTTGCCGGCGTCCTCGCCCCAGTGCCTGCCAGCCGCGGGTTCGCGGCTGCGGCGCGCGCCACCGGCCGAACTACATTGTATGTGCGCCCCCCCCTTTCCCTACATGTTGCCCGCGGTCCTTTCGTGATATGCTTACCTGCCGTTTCTTTTGCCCCTGCCAGCCAACTCGAGGAGCTATCGCCATGGCCCGCCCAGCTCGATTCGCCCCCATCCTCGCCGCGCTCTGCTTGAGCGCGGCGGTCTCG
>JACQWT010000458.1 GCA_016209145.1 Deltaproteobacteria bacterium
CCTCGACCGCGGCCTCGGTGCGCGCCTGCGCCGCGGCCAGCTCCTTGACCTGCTCGGCCAGGCCCTTGACCGTGGCTTCGGTGCGCGCCTGCGCCGCGGCCAGCTCCTTGACCTGCTCGGCCAGGCCCTTGACCGTGGCTTCGGTGCGCGCCTGCGCCGCGGCGAGCTCCTTGACCTGCGCGGCCAGCTCCTTGACCTGCGCGGCCAGGTCCTTGACCGTCGCGTCGGTGTGCGCCTGCGCCGCAGCGATGTCGCGCAGCGCTTCAGCCACGGGCTCCGGCGGCAGGCCAAGGGCCTCCTGCACAGCTCGACGCGTGGCCGGCTCCTGCAGCGCCAACCGCATGTCTGCGCCAGGCACGCCTCCAAGCTAGCATGCGCGCGGTCGAGCAGCCACACACTTGCGGCGCGCGGGTGCCTACCCGTTCCGGGGATCGGGCACCGGAATGTCGGCGCAGGCGTCGGCCAGCACGTCACCGGCTCGGAGGTCGGGCCCCGATTGCACCAAAAGCGGACGTTCGCATGGCGACCTCCGCGCCCCTCAACCCCGAAACGGGTAGGCACCCACGTAGAGTAGGCACGCGGCGCCTTGCCCGGGTCATCCCCGGGTAGGTTTCCGCGCGCCTCGGGGTCGAGCAAGCTACCGGCTACCAGGTTTCCTTGGCTCCAAGACCGTCGTCCGGCTTCGCCGCGGGCTTCGTACCCGGCGGCGGCTCGGCGGCCGTTGGTGGTGCGCTCGGCGCTGGGGGCTTGCTCGGAGGCTGCGGCCGAGCCGCCTTGGTGCCTGGGGCCGGGCTGCCGGCTGCGCTGCCGGGCCGGGGTGGCCCGGACGGGGCTTCGGGCAGCTCGATCCTGTCGGGCGAAGCCTTGCCCTCCTTGGTGATGAACACCGTGGTGCTGGTCTTGCGATCCCCGTCGGCCAGCGCGACGGCGAAGGTAGCGCCAGCCTCGCCCCTCAGATGCAGCTTCCCGCCCGCCAACTTGTTCTCGCGGCCATCAACCCTGGCGCTCGCGGTCTCGGGCCGGACTTGCACCTGCACCTCGAAGATCTGGCGGGCTGCCGTCGCCGGTGTGGCTGACGGCGAAGCGCTGCCGAGCTGCGGCGCGGCCGTTGACTGGTTGCCCTTGCGGGCGGCGAGGATCCCGGCGGCAGCGGCGGCCGCGAGCACGACGGCCCCGACTGCGGCGGCGGTGCGCAGGGGGCGCTTGCGCCCTGCCGCCACCGTGTGGGCCATCGTGCCGCCGCTGATGGATGTGAGCTCGACCGGCTTGGCGCGCGGGGCGGTGCTGGCGCGCACCTGATCCGGGACGGGCAGCAGGGCGCGGGGCATGAGCGTAGGGCTGGAGCCGGCGTATCGCGCCAGGGCCTCGGCGAAGTCCTCCATCGACTGGAAACGGTGCTCGGGCGCGCGCCGCAGCGCCTGGTGAACGACATCGGCCAGGCCTGGCGCCACCCACGGCGCCCGGTCTTGTAGGTGTGGCAGCGGCTCGGTGCAGATCGCCAGGACGAGCTCTCCGACCGCGTCATGTCCCTTCCACAGCGGCGAACCGCACAGCGCCTGGTACAGCGAGGCGCCCAGGCTCCAGATGTCCGTGCGAAGATCGATCTTCTTGGCGTTTCTCGCCTGTTCCGGCGACATGTACATGGGCGAGCCAACCATCCCGCCGGTGCGGGTCAGCTCGGTCGACGTGTCGCCCGCGGGATCTGCCGAGAGCTGCTTGGCGATGCCGAAGTCGCAGATCTTGAGCACCACCTCACCCGAGGGCACCTGGTGCAGGAACAGGTTGGCCGGCTTGATGTCGCGATGCACCAGCCCGAGCGCGTGGGCTGCGCCGAGGCCGCGGCAGGCCTGGACGAACAGCCGGGCGACCGCCTCGGGTTGCAGCGCGCCCTGCCGCTCGATGAGCTTGCCGAGATCCAGCCCTTGCAGCAGCTCCATCACGATGTACGGAAGCTGCTGGGCCGGATCGGTGTCTGCCTCGACCACGCGCACGACGTGCTCGCTCTGGATGCTGGACACGGCCCGGGCCTCGCGCACGAAGCGACGGCGTGCCCCCGCGCTGCGGCCGGCGAGCTCGGGCACGATGACCTTGATGGCGAAGCGGCTGCCGTCGCCGGCCTGAGCCTCGTAGACCGCACCCATGCCGCCGCGGCCGAGGCAACGCAGCAGCGAGTAGCGGTCGCCGAGCCGCTGAGCGAGCAGCGGATCGGGCGGGGTTTTGGCCAGCGGCGGCGGGGGCAAGCTCGGCTTGACCCGCTGCCAGACGCGCGGCAGCTCTGCCCGGCGCGCCCGCTTCTGGCGGATCTCGGGCGGCACGGGCTCGAGCATGCCCGCGTCAAGCTCGTCGGAGCCGTGCGTGAACGGCCGCAGCGCTTCGCCGAGCTCGCTCACGGTGGGGCAGCGGGCCTCGAGCTCGCGCAGCCGTGCACCGTGCACCACGACTGCCAAAGCGGGGTCGACCCAGGGAGCGAGGTCCTGGAGCAAGGGCGCGTCTCGGCCGGTGAGCGCCAACTGTAGCTCGGCGAAGCCGGTGATGTCCTCGAAGGGAACCACGCCGCACAGGGCGTAGTAGAGCGTCGTGCCGAGGCTCCAGACGTCGGAGCGGGCATCGACCCGCTTGGCGTTGATCGTCTGCTCGGGTGACATGAAGTGCGGCGTGCCCAGCACCGCGCCGGTCTGGGTAACGTCGGTCTCCTCGATCATCGACTTGGCGATGCCGAAGTCGAGCACCCTGACCGTCACCCCGCCCGAGCTGTCGTGGGCGAGAAACAGGTTGGCCGGCTTGATGTCACGGTGGATGACGCCAGCGCGGTGGGCGGCATCGATCGCGCGAGATGCCTGGCGCAGGATGCGCACGGCGGCGGTGGGATGCAGCGGCCCGGCGCGTTCGATGAGCTGATCGAGGTCGAGCCCGGACAAGAGCGGCATTACTAGGAACGGACCGCCGATACTCTCGTCGATGTCGGCCTCGAGCAGCGGGACGATGTTCGGGCTGTCGAGCGAGGCGAGGATGTTCGCCTCACGCTTGAAGCGCGTGACGATCTGCTCGCCGAGCGTCGCCGCCGCAGTGCCAAGCAGCACCTTGATGGCAACGCGCGCGCCCTGGGGCCCTACGGCCTCGTAGACGGCCGCCATGCCGCCGGCGCCGAGGAAGCGCCGCAGCTCGTAGCCCCCGCGAAGGGTGGTACCCAGCGACGGAGCTTGACCGGACTCGAGCGCGCCCACCATCCGAGCCTCGGAGCATACCACGGGCCGGTCAGAAGGCGTAGCCGGCGCTCAGGCTCGGCAGCCACACCACGAACTGCCCCCAGGCGCGCTCGGCGCTGACCAGATCGGCGCCGGGAGCACAGTCGATGGCGGTCGGGTACGCCGCGCACTGGTCGGTCGAGACGGTCACGTCGCCGGTCTGGTAGCTCGGTCCCTCGAGCAGAAATGCCGCCGCCGCCAACCCCACGCTGGCGGCGAAACCGCCGAAGCGCAGCCCCAGGGCAAGCTCGGGCATGACGAACAGATCCGTCGAGCTAGCGCCGCTCTCCGATCCCTGCGCGGCCACGGGCAGCGTTCGGCCCCCGGCGGCGGCGGTGCCGGTGATGGCATCGCGCGCTTGGGCGAACAGCGCCCCTACGAGCGCGTGAGTGCGCAGCTCGAGGTGGCGGCCGAGCGGCTGGCGGTAGCAGGCGCCGGCGGCGACGAAGCCGCCCGAGATCCGGATCTCGTCCGCCAAGTCGTAGCTCGTCGGCACTTGCAGCGGTGCGCCCTCGGGACCGGCCAAGAACGAGCCCTGGAAGCTGCGCCTCATCTCCTTGCCGAGCGACAGGTATCCGCCTGCCGCCTCGATGGAGATCCGCAGGGGGAACTCGTAGCCGGCCCGCGCCCCGACTGCGAAGCCGAGCGCGGCCGAGCCCTCGCCGCAGCGCCCGCGCGCACACGACTCGGCCTGGCTGCCGAAGCCGCCGCTCAGGGCCAAGCCGCCGAAGGCGTCGAGCCAAATCTTGCCCGCCTTGCGCCTGCCCCAGCGCGGATGAGCCTCGTCGGCACGCAGGCGGATCGTGCGCTCGCCCCCCGCGGTCGGATCGACGCTGAGCTTGCGCTTGTCGGCGAAGTAGCCCTCCTCGCTTGCCTCGATCGTGTGCTCGCCCAAGGGCAGGCGGCCCTGCCAGCGCCCCGCGCCGACGACAACCCCGTCGATCGCCAGCTCCGCCGTGGGGGGCGTCACCACCAGCCGCAGCTCGGGCCCCAGCGCAAGCGCCTCGATCGAGGCAAGCGCGGTCTGTCCCTTGACGACGACGATCGCCTTGGGCGCGGTTCCGAGCTCGCCCTTGCGGACGAAGTGCAGGTGCGTGCCGGGCGCCAGCGTTCCTTCCCAGGGCGTCGTTCCCACGAGCGCGCCGTCGACGAAAACGTCCGCACCGGCGAGGGCAGGCGCGTCGATGCGCAGCCGGCCCGACGCAGCCAGCGGATCGAGCTTGGCGTCCACCGGCACCGTCTGGCCGACCTTCACTTCAACGGCGCTCTGGAAGGTTCGGTAGCCCTCCTTGAGCACGCGTACGTCGTGCCTTCCCGGCAAGACGCGGACCGGCGACAGGAGCGGCAGCCTGCCGCGCGCCCGGCCGTCGATCACCAGTGAGCCGTCGACGTCGGCGAACACGTCGATGCTGCCGAGCTTGGAGCGCAGCCGCGCCATCACGCGCCCGGCTGCTGCGCGCTCCACGTCGCCGAGCTGCTGAGCGAAGGCGGCGAGCAGCTCCTCGTAGAGATCGAGCGCCTCGTCGAAGCGGGAGAGCTGCTCGAGGCAGATGGCCGTGTTCAGGGTGTTCGGAACCGACGGCACCAAGGCGCGCGACCGGACATAGTACGGAAGCGCCGCCTGGCAGTCGCCCGCTCGCCGCAGCTCGTTGCCCTGGCCGAAGAGCTTCTTGGCCTCGGCGAGCTTGGCGTCGGTGTCGAATGCTGCCGCTGGGGCCACGGCCTGGTCGGCTGGCACCGGGGACGTCGGCGCTGCTGGCGCTGGCGGCGTTTCCCCGGGCGGAGCCGGCGGTTGCGCCGGGAGCGGCGCGGCCACGGTGACGACCGCCGTAGCGACGCCGAGCGCCAGCCACCGGCCGACCCGAGGAACGCGCCGCCCGGCACTTGGCCTGCCAGCGGCGAAGAGCAGCGCTTGCCTCGGCACAGTCTCCATGGCGTGCTCGGGCCGACCCCAGGCCGGCGTCCAATCGCCATAGCACGGCCCCGAAGCCGCCTGTTGGCCCGCCGGCGCTTCGCCGAGGCTACGTGACGGCCTCGTAGCCGTAGCTCGTCCGTCGCGCTCGTCCGGCCAGCTCCAGCTCGAGCAGCCCGCCCGAGACGGCTGAAACGGGCAGCTCGCTCGCCTGGCACAGCCCGTCGGGGTGCCAGCCCCCGCGCCTTCCCATGGCCCGAAGCACGCCACTAGCCTCGGCCGAGAGGCTGGCATGCGTCCCGGTCGATGACCCACATTGGGTCACGGCCCCCGGGCCGCCGCAGCGCGGGTCGATGATGAGCTTGCCCTGGGCGTCGAAGAAGCGCAACTCGGCCTCGGCGTCGCCCTCGATGCGCAGCAGGCCATCGTGCAGCAACCCATGGTGGGTCGAGCACAGACACAAGCAGTTGGACCGCGAGTGCACTCCGCCTCGCGCCTGCGGCTCCAAATGATGCACGTCCACATAGCGCCGCCGGGTGCAGCCAGGCACGCGGCAACGGCACCGGTCCCGCAGCTTGACCGCCCGGCGCACTGCCGCCGGCAACGGCCCACCGCGCTGCACTGCCCGGCCCTCGGTCGCGAGGTCGCGCACGGGCGCGCCGCAGCCGAGCCTCGCCGCTGCCGCCGCGCCCAGCTCCACCGCGCCTGCGCCCGTCTCCAGCTCGCTCTGGCCGCACTGGCGGCATTCGTAGAGCACCACCGTGCGCTCCGGCTCGGCCCCCTCGCCGCCCTCGGCCTGCCGGGCC
>JACQWT010000459.1 GCA_016209145.1 Deltaproteobacteria bacterium
ACCCCGAACGCGAAGCAACGCACGGCACTCGAGCTCCTCCGGTCCATCTCGCCGTAGACAGTGCCGCCACACCCCGCGATCCACCATCTCCATGGAACGAAAGACCAAACTCGCCTTCTCAGCTCGGGAACTTCAGCCTAGTCTGCCCCGGCCTCCTATAGCCTCCCGGGCCGCGGCGCTGCCGCTCGCCTGGGGTGGGCCAGACGCACGCCGATCGGGGCTGCCGGGGCCGGCGCCAGGCGTTGTGCACGGACGCTGCGGGGGGGTGGCGGCAGCAGGGCGGGCCGATCGCCACAGGTCGCCAGCTCTCTCTCTCCCGCCGGGTGTCCCCGCAACGCCGCGGCGCACAGCACCAGCACGAACGAGCCAAGGGCAACCACGAGGAACAGCGCCATGTCCGGAGTCTCTTGATCGGTGGGTTGCGCCCGTGGCCGGCGAGGTTCACGCGGAGGCCCCGAGCTCGTTCGGGCGCGTGGGGCTGCGACTTCAGGCTCTCTTCGCCGCCGGCACGAGCGCGAAGCCCAGCGCCGCTGCGTTCTCGCGCACGCGGTCGTCAAGGAACCACATTGTCAAGGCAGCGGGCCGAACGCCGGGCGAAGGAGCCGTTCGCGACCGGGAGGTGGCTGGGCCGCGATTCGCGTTCGCCGCACACCGCCTTTGTTCTAGCATCTGCGCAGAGGCCACCCATGGACGAGGCCGACGCCAGCCGCTCTCCCGTCACCTTCGATGAGCTCATCAGCTTGCTCACGCGCGAAGGCGTGATCAGCCAGAGCCAGGCCATGGATCTGTTCCAGCGCCAGGAGCAGCAACTCGCGACGCTGATCAAGCAGCGCCGGGGTCAGGAGGCCGGCGCCCAGCGGTCCGACCAGGCCACGGCCACGCCCGTCAGCCCCCTCGAGCTGCTGCTCTCCTTCGGCGTGCAGGACGCGCGCGGCCGCCCGCTGCGCGAGGACCAGGTAACCGAGATCTACGCCCGGTTGGCGGGCCTTCCCTACATCAAGCTCGATCCGCTCAAGCTCAACGCCGAGCTCGCCACCTCGGCCTTCAGCAAGCCCTTTGCGCGCGAGCACAACCTGCTCGCCGTGGAGGACACCGGCGCGGCCTTGCGCGTCGCCACCTCGGATCCCTTCGACCGCTGGGCGCTGGAGTCGGTCGAGCGGGCGGCGCGCAAGAAGGTGGAGCTCGTCATCGCCTCGCGCTCCGACATCCAGCGGCTCATCACCGAGTTCTACGGGTTCCGCAAGTCGGTCCGCAGCGCCGAACGCAAGCTCTCGGAGAGCACGACCCTGGGCAACCTGGAGCAGTTCGTGCGCATGAAGTCGGAGCGGGAGATCGAGGCATCCGACGAGCACGTGGTGCACGCCGTCGAGTACCTGCTGGGCTACGCCTTCCAGCAGCGCGCCTCGGACATCCACATCGAGCCCAAGCGGGACGAGAGCGTGGTGCGCTTCCGCATCGACGGCGTGCTGCACGAGACGAGCCGCCTGCCCCGGCTGGTGCACGGGGCGGTCGTCAACCGCATCAAGACGCTGGCGCGGCTCGACATCGGCGAGAAGCGGCGGCCGCAGGACGGCCGCATCAAGACCGAGTACCAGAGCAAGGAGGTGGAAATCCGCGTCTCGACGCTGGCCGTGGCCTTTGGCGAGAAGGTGGTCATGCGCATCTTCGATCCCGAGCTCGGACAGGCGGACCTGCACAAGCTCGGCTTCTTCGAGCGCGAGCTCGCCCTGTTCGCCCGGCTCATCGCCGAGCCGCACGGCATCATTCTGGTCACGGGCCCGACCGGCTCGGGCAAGACCACGACGCTGTACGCCGCGCTGCGGGCGCTCGCGACCGACGAGCTCAACGTCACGACCATCGAGGACCCGATCGAGATGGTCTTCGACAAGATCAACCAGACCGCCATCCAGCCCGTCATCGGCCTGGGCTTCGCCGAGTCGCTGCGCACGCTCTTGCGCCAGGATCCGGACATCATCATGGTGGGCGAGATCCGCGATCTGGAAACCGCCCGCTACGCCGTCCAGGCGGCGCTCACGGGACACCTCGTGCTCTCGACCCTGCACACCAACGACGCGCCGAGCGCCATCACCCGGCTGCTCGATCTGGGGGTCGAGAACTTCCTCCTGGCCTCCACCCTGAGCGGCGTGGTGGCGCAGCGGCTGGTGCGCAAGATCTGCCCCGAGTGCACGGCCGACCGCGTGCTCGGCGCCGCGGAAGTGGCGAGCCTGGGCGTCGACGTGGGGCTCGACGCCGAGATCCGCAGCCGCTACGGCCGGGGCTGCGTCGAGTGCCGGCAGTCGGGCTACCGCGGGCGCTCTGCCCTGTACGAGATGTTCGAGATCAACGACGCCATCAAGCGGCTCATCATGCAGCGGGCCGACAGCGCCGAGATCCAGCGCCAGGCCCGGCACGACGGCATGCTGACGCTGCGCGAGGCCGCCGTACGCAAGATGCTGGAGGGAGTGACGAGCTTCGAGGAGGTCGTCGCGGCGACGCGGGAGCGCTAGGGGCTGAAGGTCACCATGAGCACCGACACCGATCTCACCACCCTGTGCCGCGGCCTGGACGCCGTGCTGCGGCCCCGTTCCATCGCCGTGGTTGGCGCGAGCCGCCGGCCCGGCAGCATCGGCCGCGGCATCGTGCAGAACCTCACCCGATACGGCTTCCAGGGGCCCGTCTACCCCGTCAACAACAAGGCCGAGCACGTGCTCTCGATGCGCGCCTGGCCCTCGGTCGAGGCCATCCCCGACCCGGTTGACCTGGCCATAGTGGTCGTGCCGCGCGCGCAGGTGCGCGAGGTGGTCGAAGGCTGCGCGCGCAAGGGCGTCTGCGGCCTCGTCGTCATCACCGCCGGCTTTCGCGAGGTCGGGGCTGCGGCGCTCGAGGCCGAGCTGACCGAGCTCGTGCGCCGCCACGGCATGCGCATGGTCGGGCCCAACTGCCTGGGCGTGTTCAACACCGATCCGGCAGTGCGCATGAACGGCTCCTTCGCGGCGACCCAGCCGCTCGAGGGCCGGGCCGCCTTCGCCAGCCAGTCCGGGGCCCTGGGCGAGGTGGTGCTGGCCACGGCCGGCGCGGTCGGCCTGGGCATCAGCCAGTTCGTCTCGCTCGGCAACAAGGCCGATGTTTCGGGCAACGATCTGCTCGCCTGGTGGGCGGTCGATCCGCGCACCAAGCTCATCCTCTTGTACCTGGAGAGCTTCGGCAATCCACGGCGCTTCGCGGCGCTGGCCCGCGAGGTGACGCGCGTGCACGGCAAGCCCATCCTGGCCGTGAAGTCGGGTCGCTCGCGCCAGGGCGCCCGGGCCATCAGCTCGCACACCGGCTCGCTGGCGGAGAGTGACCTGGCGGCGAGCAGCCTGCTCGCCAACTGCGGGGTCATCCGCTGCCACACTGCCCAACAGCTCTTCGACTTCGGCCTGGGCTTCGCCAACCAGCCCCTGCCGCGCGGCCGCCGCGTGGCCGTGCTCACCAACGCCGGCGGCCCCGGGATCATGGCCACCGACGCCTGCGTGCATGCCGGCCTCGAGATGGCCGAGCTCGCGCCCCAGACCGCGGCGGCGCTGCGCGCCATCCTGCCGGCGGAGGCGTCGGTCCTCAACCCCGTGGACATGATCGCCTCGGCCTCGACCGCGAGCTACCGGGGCTGCACCCGGGCGCTGCTCCGCGACGAAGGCGTCGATGCCCTGCTCGTGCTCTTCGTGAGCCCCGTCGTGACCGACCCGCCGGCCATCGCGCGCGGCATCGTGGAGGGCGTCGCCCCGGGCGAGCCGCAGGGGGCCATACCCAAGCCCGTGCTCTGCTGCTTCATGGGCCGCGGGTCCGACGACCAGGGCATTGTCCTGCTGCGTCAGGCCGGCATTCCCAACTACCCCTTCCCCGAGGATGCCGTGCGCACGCTGGCGGCCATGGCCGGCTTCCAGAGCTGGCGCGCGCTGCCGGCAGGGGAGATCGTGCGGTTCGAGGTGGACCGGGAGCGCGCCACGCGCGTCATCGCCCGCACCCGCGCGGCGGGCCGGGAGTGGCTGGCCACGGGCGACGCGGCGGAGCTGCTCCAGGCATACGGCATCCCCATCGTGCCTTCCGAGCGCGTGCACACGCCCGACGAGGCCATCGCCTTTGCCGAGCGGGTCGGCTATCCGGTGGTGCTCAAGCTCGACGTGCCGGACGTGCTCCACAAGTCGGACGTGGGCGGCGTCATCGTCGATCTGCGCTCGGCCGGCGAGATCAAGGGCGCGTTCTGGGATCTGAAAGAGAGACTGGCCAAGAAGGGGATCGATGACGCCCACCACCTCGTCCAGAAGATGGTCGGCGGTGGCCGCGAGACCATCATCGGCGCCGTGCAGGATGCCCACGTCGGCCACCTCATCATGTTCGGCCTGGGCGGCGTGTTCGTCGAGCTGATGAAGGACGTCTCGTTCCGCGTGCACCCCATCACCGACGCCGACGCCGAGCGCATGATCCGCGAGCTGAAGGGCTGGCCCCTGCTGGGCGGCCACCGCGGCTCGGAGCCTGTCGATGTCGCCTGCCTCGTGCAGGTGCTCTTGCGTGTGAGCCAGCTCGTCGGCGACTTCCCCGAGATCGCCGAGATGGACTTGAACCCCTTCATGGCCGAGCCGGCGGGACGCCCGAGCATGGCCGTCGATGCCCGCGTGCGGCTGGAGAAACAGGAGTAGTCATGATCGATCTGACCGTCCACGAGGAGCCGCTCGCCCGCGCCGTCGCGCGCGCGCGGGAGCGCAACATCGTCATCCCCACGCTCGCCGAGCAGGCCCACCCCGAGCGCATTCCCGAGGCGGTGCGCGCCAAGCTGCGCGGCGTCGGCCTCTGGGACGTAGATCCGGTCAACCTCTTCCGCATCACGTGGCACAACGAGCCGAAGGAGAAGGGCGGGCTGTACGGCCCGGTCAACGCCATCGAGTTCCCCAAAGAGCTTACGGGCGTCGAGGCGCGTATCATCGCCCTGGTCGGCAAGTGGTTCCCGACCGGCGCGCACAAGGTGGGCGCGGCCTTCGGCTGCCTCGTGCCGCGCCTGGTGACGGGCCAGTTCGATCCCACGCGCCAGAAGGCGGTCTGGCCCTCGACCGGCAACTACTGCCGCGGCGGGGCGTACGACTCGGCCCTGCTCGGCTGCGAGTCGATCGCCATCCTGCCCGCGGGCATGAGCCAGGAGCGCTTCGACTGGCTGGGCACGGTGGCGGGCGAGGTGATCAAGACGCCCGGCAGCGAGAGCAACGTCAAGGAGATCTTCGACAAGTGCTGGGAGCTGCGCCGCTCGG
This sequence comes from Deltaproteobacteria bacterium, assembly GCA_016209145.1. GTDB lineage: Bacteria > Myxococcota_A > Polyangia > Polyangiales > Polyangiaceae > JACQWT01. The sequence goes on from JACQWT010000459.1 coordinate 5,280, forward strand.
GGCAGGATCTCGTCATCTTCAACCAGTTCGAGGAGTTCGGAAACTACCTCTGGCACCACGAAATCACGGGCCGAGCGATGGCCGAGGTGCTGGAGAAGAAGATGCGGCCGCGCGACAGCTTCCGCGCCGTCGTGCTATCCACCGGTTCGGCCGGGACCATCGGCTGCGGCGACTACCTGAAGAAGGTCTTCCCCGCCTGCAAGGTCGCCGCGAGCGAAGCCCTACAGTGCCCGACCTTGCTGCGCAACGGCTTCGGCGAGCACCGCATCGAGGGCATCGGCGACAAGCACGTGCCCTGGATCCACAACCTGCGCAACACCGACATGGTGATCGCCATCGACGACGAGGCCCCCGTCAACCTGATCCGCCTCTACCACGAGCCGGCGGGCAGGGCCTACCTTGCCAAGCAGGGCGTGCCGGAAGGGCTCATCGCGCAGTTGGGTCTGCTCGGCATCTCGGGCACCGCGAACGTCCTGTCCTGCATCAAGCTCGCACGCTGGTACGAGCTCGGGCCCGAGGACGTGGTGCTCACGGTGCTGACCGACTCGATGCAGCTCTACCAGAGCCGGCTGCGCGAGCTACGCGCCGAGCGGGGTGAGCTCACCGAGACGGGCGCGGCCACAGCCTACCACCGCTACCTGCTCGGCCAGAGCACGGACAACATGGAGGAGCTCGACTACCCCTCGCGCAAGCGCGTGCACAACCTCAAGTACTACACCTGGGTCGAGCAGCAGGGTAAGAGCTACCAGGAGATCCAGGCGCAGTGGTACGAGCGCGACTACTGGACGAGCATCACCGACACGGCCGCGAAGCTCGACGAGCTCATCGCCGCGTTCAATCGGCGTACGGGGCTGCGCGTATCGAGTTGAAGCTCTGGCACTTCGCCGCAATCCGCGGGCAAGATGGCGATCCACGCCTACGCCCCGGCTGAAGCCGGCGCCGGTGCCGGATGCAGGTCAGCCGGCTCGGCTAGCAGCGGCGCGAGGTACGGCTCGGCGCGCATCATCCGTGCGAGCTCGCGCCGGGCGTGGAACAGCCTCGTGCCCACGGTGGCCGTGGGGCACCCGAGGGCTCTCGCTATCTCCGTCAAGGCCACGCCCTCGATCTCGTGGAGCAAGAAGACGGTGCGCTTGCCGTCGCCGAGTCGATCGAGCAGCCTCCGGAACGCCGCCAGACGCCTGGCCCGCACTACCCCGTGGAAGGGCGTGGGGTGATCGTCCGGCTCGTCCAGGCCGGGCTCCGCACGCGTCAACCGTGGCCTGCGCGACAGCGTGCGTCGTCGCATCAGCGCCACGTTGATCGACACCCGGTACAGCCAGGTGGAGAACCTCGACTGGCCGCGGAAGTCAGGCAGGCTCCGGAACACTTGCAGGAACACCTCCTGCACCACGTCCTCCAGGTCGGAGCTGGGCCCAAGGATGCGCAGGGCGACGCCGGCAACGGCTCCCCGATGCCGGCGGAAAAGCCGCGTGAACGCCGCCGGCTCGCCGTGCCGGGCACGTGCCACGAGCTCGTCGACCTCACGCTCCGGCACGAGCAGCCTGTTCCGGCCGTTGCTCCCGGTGGGGCGACGCATGTCTAGCTCCTCAGAAGCCGCAGTCTGCCGACTCGTCCGTGAGTGGCACGAAACGGACATCGCCTGGGAACGTGGCCAGGACGATACGCCCCTGCGGTGCGGCGAGGCACGGGACCGGCAACACCCGCAGGTTCAGCAAGAAGCCGGGACGCCAGAACCGGGCGTAGCATGCCAGGCAGCGAAAGGGACGCACGCCGAGCACGATGCCCAACGCGTCTTCGGTCGCGCTGGCGAGGCGCGAGCGCGCGATGTCGTCCCAGGCGCCACATTTCGGACAGACGAGCACGTTTCCGGTCTCTCCAAGCGGGCGGCGCACCGGCTCGGGCGCCGACGACGGCCTCTCCCGGCGCAGAGGCGTGTGCGGTCGCCCCATGCACGAGGCGCGCCAGGAGCAGCGCTGCGCCGGCGAGCGGGCCCCTCTCGTGTTTCCGAGTGGCAAGGACGTGCTCCGGTCGCACGGTGAGGCGCCGGCTCCCCACTGCGGGCAAGCGCGCCCGGGCATGGGCTCCCCCTGCGCCCGCGCGGCGAGGGTGTGAAACAAAGCCGTTGGTGACGGTCGGCTACCTGGGCAGCGTGTCGCGCCGGCGTTCGCATTCACTGTGCCTAGTTCCTTGTTCCTAGTTTCGTTCTCGCTTGGAATGTTCCTCCCTGCGAACCTAGGCGCCGCGGTGCGATAGCGAGAACATCGAGCGGGGAATTGAACTAGGAACTAGGAACAAAGAACAGAGCACCGAGAACGGCCCGGGGCACAGGCACCAAGGCCCAACGAGCACACCCGCGCGGCGAGCCGGGCTTGACGGGCGGTAGGCGTTCACGCCCCCTGCCACCCCGTCCTACCTCGCCGCCGGGGGCTGCGCCCCGAACACGGCCTGCTCCAGGCGCCCGATGCGGCCCTCGTGCTCGCCGTGCTGCTCGCCCGCCTTGGTGAAGCCGCGCATGACCTGCTCGCCGAAGCGGTCCAGACGCTCGATCACCTGCTCAAGGCGACGTTCGGTGCGCTCTTGAGCCCGGGCGAGCACGCCCACGTCACCCGTCAGCTCGTTCTGGGCGACGGCCAGAGCGTCGATACGAACGGTCAGGGCGTCGATGCGCGCGCCCAGCTTGGCGTGGCTGGCCTCCATGCGTTCGGCCAGCTTGGTCTGGCCCTCGGCCAGCTTCACCTGCCCGTCGACCAGGGCCGCCAGCAAGGTCTTCAGCTCGGGGTCCATAGGCATGATCGATTGTAGCCCCAGGCGGCCCTGCGGGCCAGGCTCAACGCGAGCCGCTGCCGTCGGGGGTGTCATCGTCCTCCAATCGCAGCGGCTGCCCCGCCTCCGTCACAGGAACTGGGCATCCCGTGACCGAACTGTGACAGGGACGGGTCCGGGGCCAGTGGTAGCTTGAGGTGCCAGGGCTGCTCCGGCCCACCTGGCCCCCCGACCGACCGACGAGAAGGATCCGCCATGAGCGTGCTGCTCTCCAGCGTTTTCGGCCCCTACGGCGTGGACGACGCCTACGGGCGCAAGGAGAACGTCATGGAGCTCTTCCACAACCAGGTGACGCGCGAGCAAGGGATCTTCTCCTTCCGCTTCCACCACCAGAGCTTCGGCCTCTACATGATCGCGGAGAACATCGCGGCGCCGGCGGTGGTCCTCGACTTCCCGGCCGAGGAGGCGTTCGTGCGGGAGCTCGGCCGCGGCTACGACTTCGTCGGCATCTCCTTCATCGTGCCGAACTTCCTCAAGGCCAAGCGGATGGCCGAGTTGGTCCGGCTCCACGCCCCGGCCAGCAAGATCGTGCTCGGCGGCCACGGGACGCAGATCCCTGGCGTCGAGCATCTGATCGAGCACGACCACATCTGCCGGGGCGAGGGCGTGAAGTGGTTTCGCCGCCTGCTCGGCGAGGAGCCCGACCGGCCCTTGCGCCACCCGGTCATGTCCGCCGGCTTCGACCAGCGGCTGTTCGGCTTCCGCGTGGGTGACAACGCCGGCTCCCTCTTCCCCGGGGTCGGCTGCCCGAACGCCTGCCGCTTCTGCGCCACCAGCCACTTCTTCGGGAAGCGCTACACCCCCTTCTTCGACACCGGCCAGGAGCTCTTCGACGCCTGCGTGGAGAACGAGCGGCGCCTGGGCAGCCGTGACTTCTTCGTGATGGACGAGAACTTCCTCAAGCGGCCCCAGCGGGCACGGGAGCTGCTCGATCTCATCGAGAAGAACGGCAAAGACTACGGCTTCGGGATCTTCACCTCGGCCGAAACCATCGCCTCGCTCGGGGTCGAGCTCATGGCCCGGCTCGGGGTCTACTTCGTCTGGGTCGGGGTGGAGGCGCAGCGCGACATGTTCGAGAAGAACCGCGGCATCGACCTGGGCAAGGTCATCCGCGACCTGCGCGACCACGGCATCATCGTCCTCGCCTCGGGCATCCTCTTCCTGGAGCACCACGACCGCGAGAGCATCTGGGACGACATCCGCTACCTGGTGGGCATGGAGCCGGACTTCGTCCAGTTCATGCAGCTCGGCCCCATGCCCGGGACGGCGCTCTACCGCGACTACGACGAGCGGGGTCTGCTGCGCAAGGACGTCCCCTACGAAGAGTGGCACGGCCAGCACCGGCTCTGGTTTCGCCACCCGGACTTCACGCCGGAGGAGTCGGAGCAGCTTCTGCGCGACGCGTTCCGCTACGACTTCGACACGCTCGGGCCGTCGTTGCTGCGCATCTGCAACACGCTCCTGCGCGGCTACGAGACGCTCGGCCGCTACCGGGACCCGCTCATGGCGAAGCGGCGGGAGCGGCTGCGCCGGCAAGCGACGAGCTACCGCCCGGCCCTGGCGGTGCTCCGGCACTACGCCCACAACGACCACGTCCGCGACCTGGTCCGCGACCTCGAGGCGCGCTACGGGCGGGTGCTCGGTCCGACCACGACCGGGCAGCGGCTGCTCGGCCTGGTGGCGCGCGGCTATGCCGCCCGCGAGGCGGCACGTGTCGCCTCGGGCAGGACCATGTACCAGCCGAAGACGATCCGAACGCAGTACCGGTACGCCTAGGAGCGTGTCGGGCGAAACCCGCCAGGGCTCGTGTGTGGCTGTGACAGCAGGTGGCCGACGGTGCGCAAGGCGTTGCGGCTAGCCGCGGCCCGGTCGTCAGTCGGTCGGGGTCGCTGAACGGTGCCGGCGGAGAG
>JACQWT010000460.1 GCA_016209145.1 Deltaproteobacteria bacterium
ACCCCGAACGCGAAGCAACGCACGGCACTCGAGCTCCTCCGGTCCATCTCGCCGTAGACAGTGCCGCCACACCCCGCGATCCACCATCTCCATGGAACGAAAGACCAAACTCGCCTTCTCAGCTCGGGAACTTCAGCCTAGAGCACGAGCTCGGGCGGAGGCTCCTCCAGCACCACCTCGAGCGGCACGTCCTCGGGCGGCCTCGAGGGCGGCTTCAACCCGGGCGATCCCGACGGCGGGGGGGTCATCTGCCAATCCTCGCCCAACGAGGACAAGGACAAGGACGGCTTCACGGGCGCCGAGGGCGACTGCAACGACTGCGACCCGAACGTCAACCCCGGCGCCGTGGAGGTGCTCACGAGCCAGGTCGACGGGGGTGCCGACGGCGGGGCCGAGCCGGCGGACGAGGACTGCGACGACAAGTTCGACGAGGTCGACGACGTGACCTGCGACGACGGCCTCGCGCTGGAGGACTTCGATCCGCGTAACGGCGCCCGTGCCATGGAGCTGTGCCAGCAGACCAAGCCCGGCGAGAAGATCTACGGCGTCGTCGACGCCAAGTACATCCGCGCGGACGGCTCTGCGGCCCCGCCTTCGCAGCAGGTCGGGCTGATGGACAACTTCGGGCCCGCCGTCCCGCCGCGCAAGGGCGCGCGCATGCTCGCCCTGTCCTCGGGCCACGCGCGGCGGCCCGACCAGCCCGGGGCGGCCGGCAACCACCTGTGCTCGGGCTACGGGGCGGGAACGGCCCCACCCGGCTTCCCGCAGGACGTGCCGGGCTGCGAGGGCGGCGACAACATCAACGACGACGTGGGCCTCGAGGTCGTGCTGCGCGCGCCCACCAACGCCGACGGCTACCAGTTCGAGTTCACCTTCTACTCCTTCGAGTACCCGGAGTGGGTGTGCACGACCTTCAACGACCAGTTCATCGCGCTCGTCAACCCGCCCCCGCAGGGCTCGGTCAACGGCAACATCTGCTTCGATGTGAAGAAGAACCCGGTCAGCGTCAACATCGCCTTCTTCCAGGTCTGCGCCGGCTGCCCGCTGGGAACGGCCGAGCTGCAGGGGACGGGCTTCGACGTCTGGAACGACGCCGGCGCCACGGGCTGGCTCGTGACCCAGGCGCCGGTGGAGAAGGGCCAGGAGATTGATATCCGCTTCATCATCTGGGACACGGGCGATCAGGTCTGGGACTCCACCGTGCTCATCGACAACTTCAAGTGGCTGGCCCAGGCAGGCACCGTGACCGTGAGCACGGTGCCGGTGCCGAAGTAGCTGCTCCCGGAGCGGGGCGCGCGCCGGGGCTGGCGCCTGCCGAAGGGGAGGCGTACTCTGCTCCCTGGCGGCGGACTTGTGCGCCGCGCGAGGAGGCAAGATGAGAGCAGTTTCTGCTTGCATTTGGGGTGTCGTCGCGGTGGCCGGGCTCGCGGTGGCAGGCGCCGGCGCCTGCTCGAGCGCCGAGCCGAGCGTGGTGGGCCCGACCGGTAGCTCGCAGGGCGGCGGCAGCGCAGGCTGCCCGGCCGGGCAGCAGCAGTGCAGCGGCAAGTGCGTGCTCACGAGCCTTGACCCCGGCAACTGCGGGAGCTGCGGTGCTGCCTGCCCCGAAGGGCAGGTCTGCTCCGGCGGCCAGTGCGACGTGGCGTGCCTTGGGGGCACGACCAAGTGCGGCGGCAAGTGCGTCAACACCGCGATCGACCGCGAGAACTGCGGCGCTTGCAACAACGCCTGCGGTGTGGGCACGGTGTGCTCGGCCGGAGCGTGCGGCGTCGAGTGCCTGGGCGGCACGGCCAAGTGCGGCAAGGACTGCGTGGCCACGGCCGTCGATCCGGCCAACTGCGGCGGCTGCGGCAACCAGTGCGGCGCGGGCGAGAGCTGCGCGCAGGGCAGGTGCGGCATGAAGTGCGTGGGCGGCACGACCCAGTGCGGCAGCAAGTGTGTGGACACCATCGTCGATGCCGCCAACTGCGGCGGCTGCGGCGTGGCCTGCGGCGCCGGCCAGCTTTGCTCGGCCGGCCAGTGCAGCCTGGGCTGCATGGGCGGCACCACCAAGTGCGGCGACAAGTGCGTGGATACCGAGCTCGATCCGAAGAACTGCGGCGGCTGCGGCATGGCTTGCGCGCCGGGCGAGGTCTGCTCGGCCGAGAAGTGCGCGCTGGAGTGCGCCGGTGCGACCAAGTGCGGCGGCAAGTGCGTCGATGTGCAGAACGACCCGGCCAACTGCGGCGCGTGCGCCGTCCTCTGCGGTCCGGGCGAGGTGTGCGCCAAGGGTCAATGCGCCGTGCAGTGCAGCGGGGGCGCGACCAAGTGCGGCAGCAAGTGCGTCGACGTGCAGAACGACCCGGCCAACTGCGGCGGCTGCGCCAACGCCTGCCCCGGCGGCATGGTGTGCTCGGCCGGCGCGTGCGGCTTGCAGTGCGTGGGAGGGACTACCAAGTGCAGCAACAAGTGCGTCGACACGCAGACCGATCCGGCCAACTGCGGGGCCTGCGGCAACCCGTGCCCGGGTGGCCAGGTTTGCTCGGCCGGGGCGTGCAGCTTGCAGTGCACCGGCGGCACCACCAAGTGCGGGAGCGCGTGCGTCAACACGAGCTATGACCCCACCAACTGCGGGGGCTGCAACAAGGCCTGCGGCAAGGATGAGGTCTGCTCCGGCGGCGTCTGCCAGCTTCTGTGTCTGGGCGGCACCACCAAGTGCCTGCAAGGGCGCGTACACCTTGTACGGGCCGAACCACACCCTCGTGGGCATGACGAGCGAGCACTTCATCACGCAGGGCGGCTGCTCGGTAGGCAACATCGACCAGAACGCGCAGTACTTCTGCACGAGCTTCTACTTTGGCAAGAACTGCACCGCCCAGCCCGGCTATGTGCCGCACGGCACGCCGTATGCGACGTACCCCAAGATGCACAAGGTCGACGGCTGCACGAGCAACGGCTCCGATGTGCCGGGCAGCAACTGCTACAACCACCCCTGCAAGATCGGCAACTGGAGCGAGAACACGACCGGGGTCGGCAATATCGTGTGCAAGTGTACGAACTGACTACCGGGTTTCCGCCGACGGTCCGGCCAGCGCCTCGCGGAGCGCCGCGGCGATGACGGCGGCGAATACCTCGCGCGTGTGCTCCTCCTGCCAGCGCTGCGCCTCGTGGGGGTCGCGCGCGTTGTGCGTCTCGACGAGGATCGCGGGAACACCATTGCGTTCTAGCACCTGAATACGGCGCGGCGATGGGCGGCGGTCGACGAAGAGCCCCAGGGCATCTTCGTCGGCGCGGTACTCCCGCACGTACTCGCGGCAGGCGCAGGGCAGGAAGCCCGCCGCGCCCAGGGCCCTGGCCACGGCCCGCGCGAGGATCTGGCGCCGCGCGCGCAGGCCGGCCGGGGCCACGTCGGACCAGATGATGCTGAAGCCGGGGCTCGACTCGTCGTAGCTGCACTCCTTCCCGGGGCGAGGCGACCAAGGGCGGCCGGGGCCGCGCACGTCCGAGTGCAGGCCGAGGTAGGCGTCGGCCCCCCAAGCCTCGGCGCGCGCCACGCGCTCGGCGTAGGCCACGATCTCACCCGGCTCGCGGGCGAGGCGCACGATGAAAGCGCCGGTCTGCTCCAGGCGGCGGCCAAGATCCTGCGCCAACTCGAGCGCGAAGTCGGCCTCGAGCTGGCAGTAGGCGCCCGTGCCCCCGTCCCGTCCGTCAGCGTCGCGGTGCCCCGGATCGAGATACACGCGCCGCGCGGCGTAGCCCGACGTAGTCACGAGCCGCGGCGGCTGCAGCAGGACGCCCGGCGCCGGCCAGCGGGCCGGCGCGGCCGGCGGCGCCGGCGCTGCCAGCGGCGCCGAGTGCAGCAGCGGCGGCTCGGGCCAGGGGGCAGGCGGCGAGCGCTCCGCGCAGGCGGCGAGGGCAAGAATGGCCAGGAGCAGGAAGCGAGCCACGGCGCGCCAATCCCCTACCGCCGCTCGCCGCCCGGTACTAGGGTCGCGTCAAGCGGCGTCGTGTGGCGACCGCGTCCCACGTCCTCGAACCATGTCCATCGGCTCGCTCCTCGCGCGCAAGCTGCGTCCGGCACAGCTTCTCGGCCGCGCCACCGATCCGCTCTTCCGGCACATCGAGGTCGACGAGCAGTGGCGCGCCGCGGTCGAGGCGGCGGTGACGCGCGGTCCCATCGTCTACGTGCTGCGCAACGTGGCGGCGATCGACTACCTGGCGCTGTCGCACCTGACGGGCCGGCTGCTGTTGCCTCCGATCGGCTTCGTCAACGAGCTGCCGGAGGCGCTCGGGCCGGCGCCGGCGCGGCCGGACGTCCCGGCCGCCGACCGGCTGCGCCGCGCCCTGGAGTCGGGCGAGTCCGCGGTGCTGTTCGTCAAGCGCGCGCCGCGCGCCGGCCGGACGACGCAGCGCGGCCGCTCCGGCGCCGCCGCCCTCTTGCGCTCGCTCGTCGAGCTGCAAGCGTCCTGGCCGGAGCGCGAGATCGTGATGGTCCCCCAGATCTTCGTCTGGACGCAGCGGGCGGAGACGCGGGGCTACTCGCTCTTCGACGCCTTCCTCGGGCCGGCCGACTTCCCCGGCGAGCTGCGCCGGGCGGCGCAGTGCCTGCTCAACCACCGCAACTGCCGGCTGCGCGCCGGTGAGCCGCTCTCCTTGCGCCAGTTCCTCGAGGAGCAAGGCGGGCCCGGGGGGCCGGAGGGCGGAGCGCCCGGCGTCGCGGCCGAGGCGCTCGTGCCTCGGCTCACTTACGCCCTCTTGCGCAAGATCGAGCGCGAGCGCCGCGGCATCGTGGGGCCGGCCCTGAAGCCGGCCGACCGGGTGCGCGAGCAGGTGCTGCGCAGCCCCGAGCTGCGCTCGGTCATCGCCGATCTCGCCGGCCCCGGGCCGCGCGAGCGCGCGCTCTTGACCGGCAAGGCCCGCGGCCTGCTGCGCCAGCTCCAGGCCCTGCCCAGCCCCGAGACGCAGCACAGCATGGTGCTCGCCCTGGACGCCATCTTCGGGCGCCTTTTCGCCGGTATCGACATAGACATGGCCGGGCTCGAGCGGCTGCGTGAGGCGGCGAGTCAGGGCTCGGTCGTGCTCCTGCCGAGCCACCGCAGCCACGTCGACTACCTGCTCCTGTCCTACGTGCTGCACAGGAACGCCATCCAGCTCCCGGTCATCGCCGCGGGCGAGAACCTCTCGTTCTTTCCGCTGGGGCCCTTGCTGCGCCGGGGCGGAGCCTTCTACATCCGCCGCAGCTTCGGCAACGATCGGCTCTACGCGGCCGTGGTCGATGCCTACCTGCGCCGCCTGGTGCGCGAGGGCTGGATGATCGAGTTCTTCCTGGAGGGTGGCCGCTCCCGCACCGGGAAGCTGCTGCCGCCCAAGTACGGCCTGCTGGCCTCGACCGTGGATGCGGCGCTGCAGCTACGCGGGCGCGCGGTGCTCTTCGTTCCCGTGAGCATCGGCTACGAGCGGCTGATGGAGGAGGGGGCCTACGAGCGCGAGCTGTCCGGCCACCAGAAGCGGCCCGAGGACGCGCGGGCGCTCCTCAAGTTGGGAGGTCTTCTCATCGACCGCTGGGGCAGGGTCAACGTCCAGTTCGGCCGGCCCGTCGTCCTGGACGACCTGCGTGCCCAGATGGGTCTGTCGTCGGAGACGGTCTCCGAGGGACAGCGACGTGAGCTCGTGCGCACGCTGGCCCATCGGGTCCTGTCCGAGATAAACCGGGTCACCGCCATCACGCCCGCCGCGGTCGTGGCCATGGTCCTGCTCTCGCACGCCGGTCGCGGCCTGGCCTACCGCGATCTCTTGGCCCAGGCACGCCGGCTCACCGGCATGATGATCGAGCTCGGCGCGCGCACGACGCCCTCGCTGGTGCGACCCGGCGGCGAGCTACGCGAGGAGGCGGTGCGCGAGATGCTCCGGCTCTGCCTCAAGGGAGGGCTGCTCGATCAGCACGTGCCGGGCGACACGCTGACCGCGGAGAAACGCGAGCGCGACGCCCTGTACGCCGGACCGGAGGTGATCTTCACGGTGCCCGACGCCAAGCGCCTGCGCCTCGATCTCCTCAAGAACAGCCTCATTCATCTCGTGGCGGATCGGGCGCTGATGGCGCTGGCCCTGCTGTGCCCGAACGGGATCGATGCGCCGGACGAGTTCCTGGCGGAGGACGAGCCGGTGACGGAGGCCGACGAGGCGGACGAGCGCGCCGAGGCGGTGGCGCCCGCGGGTGAGGGCCTGCGGCTCGGACGCAGCGCGCTGCGCCACCGCGTGCGCACGCTCTCGCGCCTGTTCAAGTACGAGTTCATGTTCCGTGCCGACGCCACGTTCGAGCGGATCTTCGACGAGCTTCTGGCGCAGATGATGAGCGCGGGCGAGCTCGTGGCGGCGCCGGCGCCGGCGGCGTCCGCCGGGGCGCCCGCCGGTGGCGCCGGCGACGACCTGATCGGAGCCGGCCCGGGCCATCACGACCTCGACGGCCGCGGGTGGATCGCGTTCTACGCCCTGGCGGTGCTGCACTTCGTCGAGGGCTACTGCATTGCGGCGCGCTCGCTCGGGGCCCTGCTGCGCGCTCCCCTGAGCACGAAGGAGCTCACCGCGCGAGCCCTGCGCGTGGGCGAGCAGATGTTTCTGGAGGGCGAGATCGAGCGTGCCGAGGCCGTGAGCCGGCCGATCATCGAGAACGCGCTGGCGGCGTTCTGCGACCTCGGCTACCTCGTGCGCGATGGTTCCGGCCGGTTGGCGCTGGCCGACAGCTTCCAGGGCAAGGCCGCGCTCGGCTCCATCGAGGCGCGCGTGGCCGCCTACCTGTGGCGCCGGCGCGAGCGGGACCGGTGAGCATGCGTTCACCCATTTCGGCGCCAGCAACAACGGCTCGCCGAGTCGGCCGTGATCGCGGCTTTCGTCCTCGGCCCGGCTCCTCACGTCCCTCCCACCCACCCGAAAGCGGTCGCTCCGGGCCGGGCCTCCGGGCGCGCTCGCGCTCGCGGCCGCCTGACGAGCCGGGTGTGGGAATGGTTCAGCGGTGAGCGCGGCCGAGAACCTGCTCTTCCAAGGCGACGCCTTGGCCGTGTGCGGCCTGCTGCCCGCCGACGTTCGCTTCGATCTCGTCTACCTCGATCCACCCTACTCGGGCGGCGGTACGATGAGCCTGCGCGCGCGGCCAGGCGAGGCGCGCGGCCGGCGTGTACGCTCCGGCCCCGCGGCCTACGCCGATCCGGCGGGCGCCGCACGGCTCGTCGCGGATCTCGCGCCGCTGTGCGCGGCGGTGCGCGAGCGCATGAGCGAGCGGGCCACGCTCTACCTGCACCTCGATCATCGCGCCGTCCACGAGATGAAGGTGGCCGCCGACCGGGTGTTCGGCCGGGGCGCCTTCCGCGGCGAGGTGATCTGGGCGCCGGGCAACGGCGCCCGGGGCGCGCGCGGCTTCGCCGTTACCCACCAGACCATCCTGCTCTACGCCCGCTCGGCCCGCGACCGGGGCCGGGCCCTTTTTCGCTGCGACCATCCGCTCTTGCGCGAGCCCTACGCCGCGACCAGCCAGCAGATGCACTTCAAGTACGTGGACGAGCAGGGACGGCGCTACCGCGAGCGAACCGTGGGCGGCAGGACGTACCAGTACTACGCCGACCGGGGCCGGCGCCTGGGCAGCGTCTGGACCGACATTGCTGCCATGGTGGCCAACACGCCCATATGCCGCGAGGCCACGGGCTACCCCACGCAGAAGCCGGAGCGGCTCCTGGAGCGCATCATCCGCGCGAGCAGCCTGGAAGAGGACACGGTGGCAGATCTGATGTGCGGCAGTGGCACCACGCTCGTCGTGGCCGCGCGGCTTGGCCGCCGCTTCGTCGGTGCCGACAACAGCCCGGCGGCGATCGAGATCGCGCGCCAAAGGCTGGGACGCGAGAAGGTGGCCTTCACTACGAGCGCCTGAGCAGGAATCACCTCACGGCGCCGGGGCCGCGGTCAGCTCCTCGCGCAGCCGGCTGGCGCCGTAGATCTTGTCCAGCACCTCGAGGATGGCTGCGCCGTGCACGGCCACGGCGCGGTTCGAGCCGTCGTCAAACCAGTACCCGCCGCCGAGCGAGTGGATGTTGCCGTCGAACACCACGCCCCCGATCTCGCCCTGGCGGTCGATGACCGGCGAGCCGGAGTTGCCGCCGACGACGTCGTTGGTGGTGCAGAAGTTGAACGGGGTCGCCAGGTCGAGCTTGTCCCGGGCGGCGAGCCAGCTCTTCGGGAGCGCGAAGGGCGGAGCGCCGGTGGCGCGGTCGAAGACGCCGCCCAACGTGGTGATGGGCGCCACGGGCTGGCCCTCCTCCAGCCAGCCGCGCACCGTACCGTAGGACAGCCGCAGGGTGAAGGTGGCGTCGGGGTAGGTACTCGTGCCAAGGACGGCGAAGCGCGCCCGGGCGATGAGCTCGCCGTGGTGGTACTCGACCGCCTCGACGTTGTCCTCGTAGTCCTTGCGCACGGCGCGGGCGAAGGGATCGACTTGCCGCTGCAGAACGACGAGCGGATCGGTCGAGGCGTCCACCGCCGCCTTGCCGCCGTCGAGCAGTGCCCGGCGCTGGCGAACGTCCTTGAGCTTCGTGCCCCCGATCAGAGTGCCGGCGAGCTCGGCCGGCGACCGCCGGCCCAGGATCTCCCTTACCATGGGGTGGTCGGCGCCAAGCTCCTCGCGCAGCAGCGTAAGCGAGTGGGTGAGCGTCAGGACCTCGAGCTCGTCGCTGATCGGCGCCGTCGAGAGCAGGCGCTGCTTGCGCTCGGGCAACTGCGAATCCGCGTACTCGCGCAGGCGCACCTCGTTCGGTTTGGCGAGCTCCTCGGCGGCCCGCACGAGGGTGCGCGCATGGGCGGCGAGCTCCGCGTGGAAGGCCCCGCCCAGCTCGAGCATGAAGTGGGGCTTGCGGATGGCGCGCAGGTGGAGCTCGGCCCGGGCGATGGCGTCCCAGGACCCGCCGACCAGCGCCCGCTTGGCGGGATCGGCCTCCACGCTGGCCCGCAGAGCCCGCTCCGCCGAAACCTTGGCGCCGAACAGGGCCGGGTCGAGCAGCGCCTGGTGCCGGCCCTTGAGCGCTTTGAGCGAGTTCTCAACCTCGAGCAGCAGCGGCTCCGAGACGCGCTTCTGCTCGGCGCCCCGACGCTGGAACCCAATGAGCAGCCCCCGCAGCTCGGAGAGGCGGTAGAGGCGTGCGGGCACGGCCACGTCGCGCTCGTACTCGAGCTGCGCCACCGTGGTCTGCCGCGCGGTGGCGCCCGGATGCCCGGAGACGAAAGTCAGGTCGCCCTCGCCGAGCGGGCGCTGCGACCAGCGCAGGTAGTTCCTGGTGTGGGCCGGCGTGCCGTCGCCGCGGTACACGCGCACGAAGGCCACGTCGAGGTCGTAGCGCGGGAAGTTGAAGTTGTCCGGATCGCCACCGAAGAAGGCGATGGCCGACTCGGGGACGAACACCAGCCGCACGTCCTGGAAGCGGTGGTAGCGGTAGAGCTGGTGCATGCCTCCGTGGTAGAGGCTTACTACGTCGCAGCGCACCTTGTCGCTCGTGGCGCAGGCCTGCTCCAGGCGCGACATCTCGGCCTTGCGCGCCTCGTTCGCCGCCCGGTCGGACTGAGCGCGGCCGGCGGCCTCGACCGCAGCGCTGACATCGGTGATCTCCTCGATCACGTCGACCTCGACGTCCGTGCAGGCGCGCTCGTCGGCCGGCTCGCGGGCGAGGAAGCCGTCGGCCGCGAAGTCCTTGTGCCGGCTCGAGAGCTGCTTGACGCAGTCGAGCACGCAGTGGTGGTTGGTCAGCACCAGCCCGCCCGGCGAGACGAAGCTGCCCGAGCAGCCCCCGGACAGGCGCACCGAGGACAGGCGCACGTGGTCGAGCCAGGCCTGGTCCGGCCGGAAGCCGAACTTCTGCCCGACGCGGTCGGCGGGGAACTGGTTGAGCAGCCACATGCCCTCGTCCGAGGCGGGCGAGAGCAGCAGCAGCGGCGGAGCCGCGGGTGGCGCCACGGCCGCAGCCGCGGGCGCGGCCCACAGGGGTGGCCCCGGCGGCGGCCCGAAGAACGGGCCGTAGGGGTAGCGGTGCTGCGCGCCGCCGTGCGGCTGCGCGCAGCCGAGCACCAGCAGCGCGAGGCAGGCGAAAACAGCGGGGATCCGCTCACGGGGTCTTGGGGCGGCGGGCAACGACGGCTCGCCGAGTCGGCCGTGATCGCGGCTTTCGTCCTCGCGCCGGGTCCTCACGTACAGGAGTACGCTGCGGACCGGCGCTGGGGGCGCGCTCGCGCTCACGGCCGCCTGACGAGCCGGATGGCAGCGGGCGTAGACATCCACAACAGCGGGACCCGGAAGACGGCTCGAGGTCATAGCCGCGGACGGTAGCACGCCCGCGGCGCGCGGAGACGCTCGGCCGGCGAAGTGCCTCGGGCGACTGATGGCGAGCTCCCCAAGGGGCGCTCCGCGCGCCTAGTGCCTTGAGGCGCGCGGCCCCGCGACCAGAAGGGTCGCCAGCTCCATGGCCGATCGCATGCCGCGCGCCGAGGCGCGGCCCGTGCCGGCCAGATCGTAGGCCGTGCCGTGATCGACGCTCGTGCGCACGATGGGCAGGCCCAGCGTGACGTTGACGGCCTCGCCGAAGCCCAGGAGCTTGCACGCGATGGTAGCCTGGTCGTGGTACATCGCGACGACGCCGTCGTAGGCGCCGGCCGCAGCCAGGCGGAAGGCCGTCTCCGCTCCCACCGGGCCCACCAGCTCCGCCGCGCTCCCGGCCCGGCGTAGGCGAACGCGCGCGGCACGCATGCCGGGCACGATCCCGGTCTGCTCCTCGCTGCCCAACAGGCCGCTCTCGCCCGCGTGCGGGTTGAGACCCGCGACGGCCACGCGGGGCCGGCTGGCACCCAGACGAGCGAGCAGATCGGCAAGCCAGAAGCAGGCGCGCGCCACGGCACCGGGCGTGATGGCCCCGGGCACGGCATGCAGCGGCAAGTGCGTCGTGACAAGGGCGGTGGTCAGCTTCTGGGAGCGAAACGCCATGATCACCTCGGCCGCGCCCGTGCGCCGGGCCAGGTGCTCGGTGTGCCCACGGAAGCGTCGCGCCCCCGGGGCGCCGCTCGCCACGACGTGCGCCTTGGACACCGGCCCGGTCACGAGCGCGTCGCAGGCCCCCGAGAGCACGAGATCGCATGCCCGATCGATCCAGCGAAGCTGCGCCGCCCCGGCCGCCCCGTCGGGCTTGCCCGGCACGGCGGCCTGCCCGAGCGCCGCGCCGCACGCGAACACGCCGATCTCGCGCGGCCCGAGCCGATCCATCTCGCGCCGGCTCGCCACGGGGACAAGACGCCGCAAGGAGACGGCGCGCAGCTCGGCCGCGGCGCGCACCACCGCGGGATCGCCCACGAGCACGCAGCGCGCGGCGCGCAGCTCGGCCGCGGCGCGCACGGCCACCTCCGGGCCGATTCCGGCGGGACAGCCGAGGGAAACGGCGAGCAGGGGAGGATGCATGCCCCGGCGGCATAGGCAGCGCTGCGACGGGCGGCAAGCGCTCTGGCACCAACGAGCGCCGTTCGGGCGCGACGCGGCGCCGGTCCGCGCCGCGACCGCCGCCGGGCGGCCGGACCCGCGCAGGCCACCCTCCAAGGTCGACGAGAGCGACTACGGGCGCAGGTAGGCGGCGGGGTACTACTCCTGCGCCGAGTTTGCGCCAGTCGCGCAACATGTTCGCCGGTCAGGGCGAACGGGGTTGGGGCCCCGTTCGCGGGGTCTGGGGCGAAGCCCCAGCGTGATGCTCTCGCCGCGGACGGCGCGCCTACGTCTACGGCGCTTGACGGCCGCGGGACGTTGCTGGCTGCGTTGGCCCGCTCCGTTCCCGCAGGCTTGTCGGTCTCGCGCTTGGGTTGCGGGCGTCAGCCCGCGCCAAGTACCATGGCGCACGGACGTCGTTCCACCGCGGCCCTCGTTGAGTTGGACTCGACCGCGGCTACGGCTATGCTGAGCCAGCGCTTCGGTGACCGGGAGCACACCATGAGCCACGATCCCCCGCCCTCGATTCCCCGTCCGCCCCAGCCAGAGGAGCAGGAGCCCGCGGCCCAGCCCGAGCGCGCCCGCCGGGTTGCCCGCACCGCGCTGGCCATCGACCGCGACGAGGCCGTGCTGCCGTTTCTGCGGCCGGCACCACCGGCGCAGCCGGTGGCTGCGCCCGCCATCGTGACACCCAGCCGGCCCGAGGTGGCGGGCTCTCCCGGCGACCAGACGCCGGCGTGGCTGGCCGCCCCGGGCCGCGCGCCGGCGGCGACCTGGCCCGAGCCGGCGGCCCGTCAGCCGGCGCCCGTCGCTCCGGCCCCAATCCCGGCGCCAGCCGCGCTGCAGCCACCCCCGGTCGTGCCCGCCCAGCCCTCAGCCGCCGCGCTCTGGACCGGCGGGTGGGTGCGGTTCGAGATCTGCTGCGACCAAGGCGAGCAGGCCATGCTGCGCGAGCTGAGCCGGGTGACGGGGCTGACCGTCAGCGACGTGATCCGGCAGGCCATTCGGCGCGAGCACGCCGCCCAAGTCGGCGCTCTACAGCTCGGCGACAATCCGTTCCCGGGCCAGGGACGCTGATCTGGTAGTTTGGGCTTTCTGCGCGCCGCGCGCACATTCTGGGCCGGCTGCCGAGGCAGGGGCCGAGGATTCAAGGGGTCGAGGGGTCGAGGGGTCGAGCAAACCCCGGCCCCTGACCCCCATCGCCGTTGACAGCTCTATCCGTCCGAGATCCTTGCGGTCGAGGCGCGGTCCAGAAAACGCCGGCAGGCGTGGCCATGGCCTGGCGTCCGCCGCGGCGAATGTGGAATGTGGAACAGCAGCGATCGGCAAGGGCAAGCGGAGGGCCGCAAGCGAGATGACCTCGCCCGACGCCTGGAGGGGTTTGCCGTCGCGGCTGCTCCAGAGCCTGCCTGCCCAGGGCTCGATCATTTCTGCGAGTCCAGGGACGACATTCCACATTCTCTGTTCTCTGTTTCACATTGCACGTTTCCGTGGCCCACGTCCTCCCGCACA